>NZ_JAQSEA010000220.1 GCF_029946185.1 Prosthecobacter sp. | reverse complement strand
GCCCTGATCATCGCCGCTCTCGGCACAGTCATCTGGCCGCTCGTTGCCAACACCGTTTCCTATTCCCGCACTCACCCGGCTGCCGCGCGCCACGGTGTCAACTTCCCCACGGGCGCCCACATTAGCCGTAGTCACCACTCGATCATGGTGACTCACGACCAGGCAGAGACAGCGCTGCACTATGTCCTGTATCACGAGGGAGATTTCAGCACTTCATCCTCTGGTTCGCAGAACCTCGAGACCAATACTTGGCTGGACGAAGGCACAGTGAAGCTGAAGAACGGCCGCACCTTTGGCTACCGGCGCGAGTCACTCTATCCCGACGAGTTGAATGTGAACGGTACTGCCTACGAACTGCGCAAAGGCCGTGTTATCGTGTTGCGCGACGATGGCCTTTCAGAACAGTTTCGATTCTTTCCCCCGTTGACCACGGCGCGCGATCCGGAGGCAGTGAAAAACCTCATCAATTTTGGCGAGGCTCAGGAGGATGCCGCTCCGCCCGCCGGGGAGGTGAGCTTTGGCCCGGTGATCGAGCGGGTGATCACTCATCCCGCTGACGGCACGGAGAACTACTTCCTCGATCTCGATTCCGGAGACTTTGTCGCAGCCCCCGAAAATGTGTTCGCCCTGCTGCGCAATCGTTTTGACAAGGTCACGAAAACTGGCCGGACGGATGAGACCATCAAGAATTGGGCGCAGACGAGCGGAGCCGACTTGTTACTCGCTTTCACTTCTCCCGATGTGACTCTGGCCTTGTATGGGGGCGCGATTGTCTTTCCCACACTTTCATTTGAAGCAGCGGATGCCCGGGACGGGCTGAGGATGGTGGACGATGCCTTGCAACAGCAGAAAAGTGACGCTAAGGCCATGCCTCCCCTGACGATGTTTAATCGCCATGACCTGGACCGTGATGGCGCGTTCGTATTTCGCACCCACGAGGGCGGCATCGGGCTTTTGCAAATCGTCAGCCCGAGCACGGAGCAGGATAGCGTCGGCCTCAGCATGGACGCCAGCGGGCAGGTCGTATTCGACAATAAAGTGACCTCCTTTGAAGCCTTGGGAGAGATGCTCAAACAACGCCTGGCTGAGAACAAAAACCTGACCGTTTTCATCCACTGCGACACAAAGTCAGTCCCGCAGATCTCGCTGATGGCCGTCTCCAAGTTTGTTCGCTTCTGTGGTGTGACCAACCTGCTTTTCACTGATGACGAAAATCCGCGTAGCGTGAAAATTCGCTACAAGCTGATTGAAACCGAGGCCGCCGGCACGGCTGGAACAAGCGTGCCGAAAAAGCCGAAGCAAAGCGAGTCGCTGCCTGAACCTAGGGACGGACAAACAACTCCCTATCAGCTCGTAACGAAGGAAGCGGAGGACGCATCTGCTAGTGCGATGAAACCTGCGGCGCAAAACCTCGTGCCGCAATCAGCCGTCGAATCTGCCCGCATAGCTTTCGAGGCGGCCAAAGCGCGCTACTACGCGGCTCGTGGAAACCAGCTCTCGGTGGTGGAAGCCGAGCAGCATCTGCGCTGGGCCGAAGCGATGTTCGCTGGGGATCGGGCTTCCGCTGCGCAGGCAAAGCGTGACGGAGCTTGCGAGCGCTTGACACTCATCAAGGTATTGCAGCAGGTGGGGCGTGCCGACATCAAGGAAGTGGCGGCAATCGAGCGCGAACTCGCGGAAGCGGAAGGTCTACAATATGAGCAGGCGCTGAACGATCTGCTCGAAGCGAAAAAGGAAATCGAGCTCGCTGGTACGCAAACCGGCGGCGCACCCGAGGAGCAGAAGCGGCGCAACGATGCGCTCCGGACGAAAATCCAATCCCTCGAAAAACAACGTGAGGAACTTCGCGCACAGCTTCAATCAACCGCCAAATAATCCCGCCCACATCACAATCAAACAACACTATGAAAGGCATACGTCACGGCCTCACCTTCGGCCCGATGAAAACCTCCAGGTATTGCTTCGCAGTCTGGCTGGCGCTGGTGTCCGGCATTTCCACGCTTCGCTCCGCCACCTCCGACTTGTGGGGAAAAGCAGGCGAGCGTTGGACTCCGTCTTCGCCGCTGCCGGATTTTTCCTTTGCGGGTTATCGCATGGGAACTGCGGAGCCCGTGGTGCCCGAAGCTCGAGTCAGCGTGAAGGATTTCGGAGCCACGGGTGATGGAAGCACCGACGACACTGAGGCGATCCTCAAGGCCATCGCCGCATCGCCGGGGAAGGTGATCTTTTTTCCTGTGGGCCGCTATGTGATCACGAAGTTTCTCCAGATCACCCAATCTGGCACCGTGCTGCAGGGCGCTGGCACGGCGCTCACCACGCTGCTCATGCCGGTACCGATGAACACCATCTCACCGCGCGTTTTCAACAACCCGGCAAGCAGTATTGCCACCACGCTCTATTCATGGAGCGGCGGCATGATCTCACTGGCCGGCAGCGGCTACGCTGGCGAGACGCTCAGCATCATTTCAGCAGCGGCGAAACGCGGAGACACCACGCTTGCTGTGTCCGACGTCAGCAGGCTTGAGGTTGGCAGCCGGGTCGTGCTCGAACTGACTGACAATTCCGCACGAACCTTGCTCGCGCATGTTTATCGCGGCGACTCGGGCGACCTCTCGAAGCTGAAAGAAAACTACGCGCTCACACAGGTGCTCACTGTCGTGAAGGTCGAAGGTCAGACCCTCACGGTGGACCGTCCGCTCAGGGCGGATGTGGACACCGGATGGACCCCGGTGCTCAAGCGCTACGCACCCACGCTGGAGAACTGCGGTGTCGAGCATCTCACCATTGAATTTCCTGCCACTCCCTATCGCGGGCATTGGACTGAGGAAGGATTCAACCCGGTCGAGATCAAAGGAGCTGCCGACTGCTGGCTGCGCGACCTCAAGATCGTGAACCCCGACAGCGGCCCTTTCATCATCGGTTCAGTGTTCTGCACCTTGGATGGCATCGAATTCGTCTCCACTCGCAAGTCCGCCGTGGAGGACATCCAGGGTCATCATGGCATCTCGTTGATGGGTGTAGATTGTCTGTGCCGCAATTTCACCATCGGCATGAAGTTCTTTCACGACCTCACTGTCTCGCAGGGCAGTACGGGCAACGTTTTCAGTCATGGCAAAGCCGCCGACCTCGCCATCGACAACCATCGCCACGGACCGTATGAAAATCTGTTCTCCCAGCTCGACGCCGGTCTTGGCACGCGGCTGTGGACCAGCGGTGGCAGCGCCGGACAGGGAAAAAATGCAGCCGCAGGCGCGGTGTTTTGGAACATCCAGACCAAAAAAGACATCGTCATGCCGTCTGCAGATTTTGCCCCTGATGGTGGACTCGTGCTGGCGGGGCTGAAACTGCGCACGCGCAAGAACGAGGTGGGCAAACACCACTTTGAAAACATCAACCCTGGCAGACTGGAGCCGCCCGATCTGCACGAAGCCCAGCGCACCAAACGTCTGGGACCAGCCTCGCAGGCCGCAGGCACCGCTGAAAAAGAACTCACCTGGACCAACACCGCAGGGCGCAGCATCTCGGCCCGTTTTGTGCGCGTGGAAGGTGCCAACGTGCTGCTGCGCATGGATGGCAGGGACATCCCTGTGCCGCTCAGCTCCCTCTCCGCTGCCAGCATTCAGCAAGCACAATCCTTGGAACAGGAGCGAGCGCGTCAATGAACCCCCGAGTGTTTCGAATTTTCCCCGCATCGTCATGGCCACCTCAACCAAAATTCAGCTCGTCATCGCCGTCATCGTTGTCGCTGCCATCAGCGTTCCCCATCGCGCTCCATCGTTCGCTGGACATTCCGCCCGTGACAAAGGCGGCACCGGTTTCGGCTCAGCCAGAAGTTAAAGAACAGCGTGGTAGGCCAACCGAATCCACCTCCGGCACACGGCGTTATCGTCCTGCGCCAGTGACCGCTGAGGCGCGGCAAGCAGTGGATGCCATCATCCGGCGCCACCGAGGCATGACGAAACAGCTACTGTAACGCAGCGCCGAGCTCAACAAGCTCAGGTGAGAAGGATGCCCATGCCTCGAATTCAGATTGCAGACGACCGTTTGCGCAATGAGAGAGTGATGATGGGACAAGAAGACGAAATCGAGCGCAACATGGGCGTGCAGCCTCTGGATGGTATCATGACCGAGCATGAGCTGGGAAATCACGCCTTGGTGGCCGCCAGCACGGAGCCGATGACTCACAAGGCTGTGCAGCGCGCCCGCAAAGGCCGCCGCCTGACCAAGCACATGAAACAGCGCATGGCCGATGCGCTGAATCTGCTCATCAAGCAGAAGGGCGTGGAGATCGAGCGCCCGTGGGTGGTGAAGGATCTGTTCACGTACTGAAGTGGTAAAACGGATAGCCACAGGTGCATCGCCCGGCTTGCCGGGGTGAATTCATCACGCTAGCATCCGTCCACCATGTCCGACGCCATCGCCAACCGCCGTTTCGTCACTGCTGCCGAAAAAATCGATTTCCAATCTCCTTGGACGCTGGAGGAGTGGATCTGCCGCAGCGACATCGTGAACAACGAGCACCTCATGATGGTGCGGGCGAACATGGAGCCGGGGCGCAGCCACCCCTTCCACTCGCATCCGACGCGGGAGGAGATGATCTACATCCTTTCAGGCAAGGCCGAGCAGTGGGTGGGGCAGCAGAAAAAAATCCTCGGTCCTGGCGACACGGCCTTCATCCCGATGGGCGAAATTCACGGTACGTGGAACGTGGGCGATGAAATGCTCGTTTTCCTCGCCATCCTTTCTCCGGCCAAGGCGGATGAGCCTGGCCTCGTGGATCACAGCGAGGAAGAGCCGTGGAAGTCGCTGCGGATGGCCTAAGACGCCGTGACAGGCCTACTTTTCACGCAGTTTTTGACGGAGATCGGTAATGCCGTCACGAATGGCGAAGAGTTCGGCGCGGAAGTCGGTGAGCAAATCTTGACGGTCTTTCCACTCGGGGGCTTCCATCAGTTCGTTCAATGCGCCGAAGGCCTCGTTGGCCCAGTTGAGGCAGCGGCGTAGAATGGCGAGGGTGTGGCCAGTTTGGAGTGAGCCGCCAAAATCATGCGTGCCAAGTGCTCCGGCCAGCTTGCCGCTGATGTTCATCGAGTTCCTGAGGAAACGGTCGAGCGGTGTGCCGCCATCGCTCTCTGAGGCATTCTCGTTGCGTTCTTCTTTGATTTCGGTCAGCAGGCGCAAGACGAAGTCATAGGCCATGGTTTGCAGCGGGTGGGCTTCCCCCTCTTCCAGGAGGTCGAAGAAGGATTGGTCATCGAGGTCGCTCTCGATCACTTCCAGATCTGGCAGCACTTCATGGCCCTCTTTCCAGGCTTCACCTTCAGTATCGTCGTCATCGGGCTCGTTTTCGCCACTGCCGCGCAGCATGTGATCCCAGCCCATGACAAAGGAGATGCGGTCATCATGGAGGCCCTCTACGCCGTATTTTTCGATCGCTTCCATGTGCGCGTCAGAAAGGCGGTCGGACTGCTTGAGTGAGTTTTCCCAGGCGTCCTCGCTGTCATCGTCATCCTCCGCATCGTCCTCCTGCGGCGCTGGGCGTTGGATGATCCCGGCCAGCCAGTCGCGCATGGCGCTGAGGTTGGCCGTTTTTTGCGCCTCCTCCTGCGCCTCATCCATTTCCCAAACCCACGCGGATAGGCTGACCTCAAAATCTGTGCCCTCGATGAAGACACGACCGTTCTCCTCGGAAAACCATTCGAGGTAGAGCGCTTTGCCTTCGGCATCCTCTTCCACCTGGCGGGACGCGGTGATGTCGCCGACGTGGCCCTTCTGTTTCGGCAGCAAGCCGGCGGCGGCAGGCCGTGGCGAGGGATTGGAGTTGGTGAAGGTGACTTTGCAGCCGGCGATGTCACGCCAGGCATTGCCGCGCAGGTCGATGATGACGGGTTCATCCCGACCGACCAGCCAGAGCTTCCCGCGCACGTTGTCGCGGGTGGTATTGTCGATTTCGCCACGGATGACGGCGGTGTCGAGACGCAGGGCCATGCCCGCATGAGAGCGTGGGCAGGGCGGGAGTGTCAAGGGCGATGGCGCAGGAATGACACCCGCGAAGTGCGTTCCACGGCTTGACTCTCCCCTCTGGCTCGCTTGAGATTGCCTGTCCGCGCCATGGAACTGATCTCGATCGTCGAAGCCCTTCTTTTTGCCACCCAGGAGCCCCTGGGCGTGCCGCAGATGTGTGCCGCCGTCAAAGAGACGGCCAAGGACATTTGTGATGCCGCCAGCGAGCCACTTGCCGAAGGCACTCCGATCCAAATCCCGGAATGGGTTGCCCCATTGGCGGCTACGACTGAGGAGCAGGTTCGTGCGAGTTTGGATGTACTGATCGCCCGCTACGCAGCGGAGAAGCATGCCTTCACCCTCGTTGAGCGTGCGAACGGCTGGCGAATCGCCGCGCGTGGTGAGTATGCCGAGTGGTGCCGCGCGCTCTATCCCGGCAAAAAGGTGCAGCGCCTGAGCCAGCCAGCGTTGGAGACGCTCGCCATTGTGGCCTACCGCCAGCCGATCACAAAAGCCGGTATCGAAGCGGTGCGCGGTGTTTCCGTGGATGCGATGGTGCAGCAGCTCATTGACCGTGGTTTGATGAAGATTGAAGGCCGAGCCGATCTGCCAGGCCGTCCGCTGCTGTATGGCACCACGGAGGCTTTCCTCGACCATTTCGGCGTGCGCAGTCTCGATGACATGCCCAACGCCTCTGAACTTCGCCGGGTGAAATTGCCGACGGCTGAGGAAGGTGCCGCCGCCGCTGCTGAGCAACCCCAGGAGCATCAGCTCTCCCTGGCTCCCGTCACGCCTGCTGCGGCAGACGATTCTTAACCCTCTTTACTCCCGCGGTCCATGTCCCTCGAAGAAGTCCGCAACAAGATCGACAGCATCGATCAGCAACTGCTGCGTCTGTTAAACGAACGCGCCGAGTTGGTGCATGCCGTCGGTGAGATCAAACGCAAGGACGACCTAGACATCTATGTTCCGGGCCGCGAGGACAAGCTGCTGCGCAAACTGGCGGAGATCAACCGCGCGCAAAACGGTCGCCTCACCGAGCGTGCCATCCGTGCGATCTATCGCGAGATCATGAGCGCTGCGCTCGCCTTGGAAGACAGCCTTAAAATAGCCTACCTCGGCCCTACGGGTTCCTGGACGCATCAGGCGGCGGTGAACAAATTTGGCCACTGTGTCGAATACCTCGCCGAAGCCAGCACCGAAGGCGTCTTTGGCCGCGTGGCTGCGCAGACCGCCGACTATGGCGTGCTGCCCATCGAGCACTCAACGGAAGGAGCAGTGCATCACACGCTGGATCATCTCGCGGACAGCGCCTTGCAGATCTACGCCGAGATTTTGTGGAAGGCCGATGCCGCCGTCATGGCACAGGGGCCGAACAGCACCATCACCGAGATTCATGGCCGGGCGCAGATGCTCGCGCATTGCCGTCCCTGGCTCATGCAGAGCTTCCCTAGGGCACAACTGATCGAATCAGAGAGTTCTGGTGCTGCGGCCACCCTTGCCGCGCAGAATCCTGCCGTGGCAGCGCTAGGGACACCCTTGAGCGCAGAGTTGCACGATCTGCGCGTTATCGCCACCTCACCGCGTGAATACGCCACGCAGACGCGCTTCATCATCCTCGGCCGCCGCTCCGGCCCGCCTTCGGGCAACGACAACACGATGCTCATGATCCATTCCAAGGACCGTGTGGGCGCGCTCATGGAAGTCCTGCAGGTCTTTGCCTCACGCAACGTCAACGTGCGCCAAATCGAGAACCGCCCCACGACCAGCGGCACCCAGGCCCGCTTTTTCCTCGAAATCAGCGGCCACCATAGTGATGCCACGCTCCGGCAGGCCATCACAGCCCTCGAAGTCGAAGGCATCGCCGCGCAGGTGAAGACCCTCGGCAGCTATCCGGCTCCGGGTTGGGTGGAGGAGAGGTAGGGAGGTAGGGAGATTCACTCCTGCAATCTTCCGTCTGCATCCACCCCTGGAACGGATAAGGAAGTGTGAAAAGCTGGACCTAGGCTTGTTGAACGCGGCGATTTTTTTTGCCACCAACTGGAAGCGAACGGAAGCAGCAAGCTGCTGATGTTTCAAACTTCTCGCGCGCTGAGAGCATGCGCTTTCGAGCACTCACGGGACATGGACTTGGAGAATTTCTTCTCTCACGAGACCCCGAATGATCTCACGAAACACACTGTATGGCAACGCATGGAGGCCAAGGGCCAGAAAAGTGGCGAACGTGCTGAAAACATCGCCCTGCGCACCTCACAGGCCGCGTACAACCCGAAAGCCGACATGTATTGCTGTGATATCTCCCGGCAGGCTGAAGCGACTCGCGCATCGGGCGTCTGAGGCCGTGTGCCGCCAGCTACCACCTCGGATAACGCAGTTTTTGCCTTTCTCAGGACCATGGGGGTTGTCCAGCGGTTGCATCGGAGCTCCGTAACTTGGATCGTAGAAATCCCAGCACCATTCGGCCACGTTGCCAGCCATGTCATAGAGGCCGAAGCCGTTAGCCTTAAAGCTGCCAATGACCGCGGTGTAGGGTGCGCTGCTCTTCAGTATAGCCGCGGCTCCTTCATGCTGGCATTTATCATATTCGATGAGGGCAGAGCCATGGTAGTTGGCCTGCTCATGAATGATCTCATTGCCCCAAGGGAAACGTTTGTTTGCGAGACCTCCACGGGCGGCAAATTCCCATTCACCCTCCGTGGGCAAACGGTATCCAGTTCCCTCCCAGTTGACATGTTGGTTGCCGATGTCCACCCTGCCTTTGCGTGCGACGTTCTGCCTGGTGGTTCCGGTGTAATAACAAGGCGCAAGACCTTCCTTTTCACTGAGCGCGTTGCACCATTTCACCGCATCTCCCCAGGAGATGCCACAGACAGGGTGGTCGTGCGCTTTACCGCTGCCATCAGGGAGATCAGTGTAGCCATGGCTGCGCCCCCAAATCATGACGTCCGTCCAAAGCTTCAAATTCACTTCATGTCTGGCAATCATGAACGGTGCCAACCTGACCTGATGAGGCCGTGCATCCTTCAATCCATCCAAAGAATCTCCCATTACATAGGCTCCCCCCTCGAGAGCAACGAATTCGGTCTCGAGACTCGGGGCTGGCAAAGATGCGGGCACCGCACTCGGTAAAACATCCATTTTAGGCAGTGCTGGCCCATCGAACATAGCAGCCATATCAAGCAGCGATGGCATGTCAGGCAAAGCCGCCAAATCTGGTTGTGATGGCAGAATAGCCGTTTGAGGCAGGGTTGGCATGTCGGGCATTTCAGGAAGAGCTGCCTGAACTGGCGGAGATGCAGGGGGACGTTGGTTTATGCCAAGGAGATAGCCGCAGCTGGCAGCAATGAAAAAGCCCGTTCCAAGGAGCCATTTCTGCCCAGGCCGACACCGCTGGTTGGGGGTCGAGGGCGGTGTGTAGAAGGGGCCACTTGTTATCGATTCCAGTTCATCCTGCCCGAAGGTCACAAGAGGTCGCCATGTTGTCAGCTGGCTTGTTCCATGGGTTGAACTTCTCACCTCACTCCGCATTTTGGGCTCTGAAAAAGCTGTTTCATCATCTTGAAGGTACATGGGGGATAGGCTGGTTTATGCAGGGAAAAGCCTGCTGCCGTTTTTTGTGCGGCATGCTCAACAGTAAAAATTCAGCCGAATTTCCAATCGAATCAAAGGCGGTGCAATTGCGTATAGCTTTAGATCGATGGGCACACGCTAAATGAATGGCTCAAGCTGGGCTGCCCCAATTACGGAGTGATTTTGTGGCGAATTCCTGTCTTCAAGCCCTCTGCGAGTCAGGCTTTAGGAGGGTTTGCACGGAGATATTCACGGATCTCACAGCGCAGATTCAAGTCTTTCGAAGTATCAGCGGCATTCAATTCCAAGGCTGTCCCTACGTCGGCGGCCTGCCTTCTCAGGGACGCGTTCGTCCCAAGGACTGGAGGCGCTGACGATGCGTGTGTGTTCGTTCTGGAGTGAACAAAGGCAGGCTATAGCGTTTTCCAAAACTGATTTCCGGATAGCGGCTCATGGCCACGCGTCTGCCCTGCGCTGGTAGGGCTGGCTGTCCTCAACGGGCCGCCGTCGAAGCGCATGACCTGCGATCAAGAAACAGCCTGCTAAACGGAAATGAGTTTTGCGAACCGCTATATATCCCAGGTCAGTTGACCGCCAACTGAGCCAGCACTTTTGAGACGGTGTTCTCGACGCTGAGGCCGTGCTTTTTGCGAAGGACTGAGGGGGTGCCGTGCTCGATGAACTGGTCGGGCCAGCCGATGCGGACGACGGGGGTGTGGATACCTGCGTCGTTGAGTTCTTCGATGACGCCTGCGCCGAAACCGTTGCGGAGGACGTGGTCTTCGAGCGTGCAGACGACCTTCACTTTTCGGGCGAAGGACCCGATGCAGTCCATGTCGAGTGGCTTAATCCAGCGTGGGTTGATGAGGGCGACGGAGAGGCCTTTGGCTTCGAGTTCCTTCTTGGCGGCTTCCGCGATGGGGAACATGTCGCCGAGGCCAATGAGGGCAACGTCGGTGCCGTCGGCAATGACTTCAGCCTTGCCGATTTCGAGGCGGACGGGCTTGTCCTTGGGCATGATGCCGGGGCCATTGCCACGCGGGTAGCGGATGGCGATGGGGCCGCTCTCATAGCAGGCCATGGTCCAGAGCATGTCCACGAACTCATCTTCATTGCGCGGCTGCATGTGCACGATGCCGGGGATGCCACGGAGGTAGGCGATGTCGAAGAGGCCGTGGTGAGTAGGGCCGTCATCACCGCTGAGGCCGCCACGATCCATGCAAAGGCGCACGGGAAGGTTTTGGACGGCCATGTCATGCACGATCATGTCGAACGCACGCTGCATGAAGGTGGAGTAGATGGTCAGGAAGGGCTTCAGGCCACGGGTGGCGAGGCCGCAGGCAAAGAGGGCGGCATGCTCTTCGGCGATGCCCACATCAAAGTAGCGCTCGGGAATTTCCTTTTTGAAGACGCTGAGGCCGGTGCCGCCGGGCATGGCGCCGGTGATGGCGACGATTTTCTTGTCGGCTTTGGCGAAGTCGGTGACGCTGCGGGCGAAGACCTGGGAGTAGGTGGGCTTGTCGCTGCTGGGAGTTTCACCCGTTTCGATGGTGTATTTGCCGAGGCCGTGGAATTTGCCGGGATCGTTGAGGGCAGGGGTGTAGCCGCGGCCTTTTTCGGTGATGATGTGCAGGATCACCGGTTCATCCTGAGTCTTGAGGAACTCGAAGGTCTGGATGAGCAGAGGGATGTTATGGCCGTCGATGGGGCCATAATAACGGATGCCGAATTCGTCGAAGAGGGAGCTGCGATTGGACGGCGTCTGGCTTTGCGGCAGCAGGATGTTCTTGGCGTGGTCTTCGACCTTCTTGGCGATGCGGCGTGCGTCCTCACCGAGAACGAACTCAAGCAGTTTGCCCGCTTTTTGATGCAGATTGGCGTAAGCCGGGTGCGTGGCGATGGAGGTGAAGTACTTCGCGATGGCACCGACGTTGCGGTCAATGGACCATTCGTTGTCGTTGAGCACGACGATGAGGCGCTTGGTGTGAGCGGCGACATTATTCATCGCTTCAAACACGGGGCCGCAGGTGAAGGCGGCGTCTCCGGCGACGCAGATGACATTTTCGTCAGTGCCGGAGAGATCTCGGCCGGTGGCCATGCCAAGGGCGGCAGAGAGGGCGGTGCCCGCGTGGCCAGCACCGTAGCAGTCGTGTTCGCTTTCGGTGCGAAGGAGGAAGCCGTTCAGGCCGTCATGCTGGCGGATGGTGTGAATCCGGTCCCAGCGGCCGGTGAGCATTTTGTGGACGTAGCCTTGATGCGCCACATCGAAGACGAAGCGGTCCTTGGGGGTGTCGAAAACCCGATGCAGAGCGATGCTAAGCTCCACAACGCCGAGATTCGGGCCGAGGTGGCCGCCGGTCAGGCTGAGGGTCTCGATGAGCGTCTGGCGGATTTTCTCCGCGAGTTCGGGCAGTTTCTCCAGCGGCAGAGCTTTGAGGTCGGCAGGGGAGTTGATGTCAGGCAGTTGGGTGTCCACAGGTCTAAAAAAGTCGAATTTCGCCACCTTCAGTCTCGGCGGTTTTGCGGCGGCGGGCTGGGGGGCGGAGTTTTTCGGTGTCTTCGGCGCTCTCGTCGTTATCAGAGGCATCGTCAAATGAAGTGAGCGAGGCTTTGCCACCTTCCAGGTCGGCACTGATCAGGTCCACCCGGCGGCGGGCTCCGTCGATGCGCTGGCGGCAGAGCTTGAGGAGTCGTACGCCGTCTTCGTAGCTGGAGATCATTTCCTCCAGGGAGAGCTGGCCGTCTTCCATGCCTCCCACGATCTCATCCAATCGCTGCATGGCGTCTTCAAAGGAGGGTTCGTCGGACTTGGGGCTGGGTTTGCTCATGGTGTCAATTCACGAGCCAAGGAGGCGCGGAAGGGCGACTATTATCCGGGCTTCAAAGAAGGCCGCAAGCAGGAAAAACCGTGGTCGGAAGGCAATTGGCAATCTTGGGCGGCGGTGGGTTCAGAATGGCGCTCGTAACGGGAAGCGGTGATCCCTTCCTTCGCGGACGGCCCAGAGGAAATCGCCCCCCTGAGATTATGAAATTATTCGTTAATTATTGAATTTATATTTAGAGTGGATAAATTAATACTTAGCCCGTGAAGATCACTGAATGCAGAATTTGTTTCTATGCGTGCGTCATTGGGGCCGTGTTCGGGTCTCAGGACGCTCTTGGCTATTTGGGCAGTTTCGAGGAGCAGGATGGTTACCGTGTCCCCATGAACGGCCAAATTCTCTCGGCGTACGTGGCCGGGGATGCCCAGTATTATCTCAACAACAACTCCGCCAACGGCTACACCGGGGTGGTGCCGCTGGGAGCCTACCCTAACTCGCTGGGGGACGGCACGAACGGGCCTGACGTCACTCGCTATAACGCGGGCCAGTTTGGCTCAAACAACTCGGGCCCCGGAGGGGCGGCGGCAGACATTGCCGACGGCACGGGCCTCTGGCAGACGCTTTCTGGCGGCAGATTGTACGAAGATGCCACTGCGCCCTACTATTTTGGCAGCCAGTACGACCGGAATCAGATCGTCGCCTACCGCAATACCATGCCGCACTCGGGGTCGCAGACTCTGAACCTGATGGCTTCGGATCAAAGCCTCAGCTACGTTTACCACATGGATTCCCGCGATTTTGGCGGGCTTGCCCCTGGCAACACTGCGGGATTGCAGGTTCAGATGTCGTTTTGGGTCAAGCCCTCGGACTGGGATGACCCGGACACCGGCAATATGTTGGGTTTGTCCCTGCTGGATGCGGCCAATCAGCCCGTTTTTGAAGTGGGGTACACCGGGGACAATTTCCTGCAGTACCGCATGGCAGGTGGCGAATGGCAGACGACGGCCTATCAGATGGGAACCCTGGGCTGGTCCCAAATCACAGTCGCGCTGGATACCCTGCATAATACCGCCAGCCTCGGCATAAGCGCTTTCAACGACGGCAGTTCACTGCTGGGAATCAGCAGCAGCGTGCTCAGCAATCAAAGCCTAGGGCTGATCAGCGGCGAGATCACCGGATTGCAGTGGGATTTACGCGGCGGCACTCTGGATAATGGTGCGGTGAGCTACATTCAAAGCTTCGACGATTTTAGCTTTGCCATCACATCCGTCACACCCGTGCCCGAGCCTGGCTGCGTGATGCTGTTGATCCTAGCGGCCGCTTTGCTGCATGCCCCACGCAGGCGCGTGTGAGGCGCCCGCGATTCATGCAGGACAAGACGGCATAAAAAAACACCCGGTCTTGCGACCGGGTGCTTCTCATTGAGGATATTATCCTGCGCTTGGTTACGCGAAGATGTCGGTGACTGGAACGCCCTTGTCGCCGACCGTGAACGGACGGTTTGAGGGGGACATGACCACTTCTTCCACCGGCAGGCCCATGCCATGGCCGATGGTGGCCTGGAAGTCCTGCGGTGTGCACTGCTTGTCAGTTACACGGGCACCTTCCTTGTCGGTGGAACCATAGACGAAACCGCCTTTGACGCCGCCGCCGGCGAAGACGGTGGAGTAAGCGAGCGGATAATGGTCACGACCATCGTTCTCGTTGATGTTTGGTGTGCGACCGAACTCAGAACCCATGACGATCATCGTGGATTCAAACAGGCCGTTGGAGACGAGGTCTTCGATCAGCGCGGCGAACACACTGTCCATGGTGGCGGCAGTGGTGCCGAGTGCCGAGTCAATGGTGTTGTGCATGTCCCAACCACCCGATTGAACTTCAACGAAACGCACGCCAGCCTGCACCAGACGACGGGCAAGGAGGGCTCCCTGGCCGAAGTTGTTTCTGCCAAACTTATCACGCACCGCCTGAGACTCCTGAGAGAGGTCGAAGGCCTTGAGGTCTTCGCTCTTCATGAGCTTGACGGTTTCGTCATAGAACTCGGAATAGGACTTCACATCGTCCGACTGGAACTTTTTACGGAAGGAGGTGTCGAATTCGTCGGTCAGAGACAGACGCTTTTTGAACTGATCTTCCGGGGTGGTTGGCTTGATGTTTTGCAGCCCGGTCTCAGGATTCGAGATCGGGATGGGGCTCATCGTAGTCGGGAAGAAGCCTGCGCCTGGGAAAGCATTGCCGCTGTTGACGACGACGCTGTCTGGCAGGGTTGGTCCCTTGATACGACCCAGGAAATGGGAGGCCCAAGCGCCGATGCAAGGATGAACAATCGTGCCACGCGGCTCATAGCCGGTCTTCATGACATAGGTGCCCTGATCATGCACGCCAGTCTTGGAGCTCATGGAGCGGATGATAGAGAACTTGTTGGCCACCTTGGCCATTTTCACCATGGTGCCGCCGAGGCGGTCAAGGTTGCCGGAACCCGCATTCGCTTTGATGGGGTCGGTCGGGCCTTTGGTTGCACCGTCTTTTGGATCCCAGGTGTCGATGTGGGTCATGCCGCCACCCATCCAGAGGAAGATGACGTTTTTGGCCTTGCCGAAGCCGGGAGTGCCTGCCCCGGTGGTGCCGGCTGCCGCCAGATTCAGAGAGGGCATGACAGTCACGCCGAGCGCGGCTTGAGCCGTGCGCATCATAAAGTCACGACGGGCGATAGGATTGAGTTTGTTATGTGCTGATTTCATAAGTGAAGTTTAACGCGTTAAGTGTTGTGGTTGAGCCTGTAAATTATTGGATGAAGATGAACTCGCGGGTGTTGATGAGAGCCCAGATCATGTTGGAATAGCCGTCTTCGCCTCCAGAGAGGGCGCGCTTGGCGATGTCCTTTTCTGCAAGCGTCGGGCGGCGGTTGAGAACGGAGACAAACAGAGCCTCAACCTTTTCAGGCGGCGACTTCACTTTGGCCATCGTGCGGAACACCAGTGAATCTGGGCTGGTGAGCATCTGCTGCGCCTTGCCGTTCATCATCATCAGCACCTGAGGAACCGAACCGGTCTTCACACTGCCGTCGATCAAGGCACGCGGAGACTGGCCGAAATCGATCAGGAAGTGGCCGTTTGGCGCTGGCTGCTCCAAGGTGGAGGCGCGGCGAAGGATCATGCCGCCGTAGGTGAGGGAGGCGTTCTCCATCATCTCACCAGCAGGCTTGGCTTCTGCCTTGGCTTTTCCTTTGGCTTTGCCGCCGTCCATCATCATGTCATCACCACCGGCTTCGGCAAGACCACCGCCCATGAGTGCGCGCTCTTTTTCGGCCATTTTACGGAAGGCGTCATATTTCACCAGCACCGTCTGTGCATCCAGCTTGGGGTTGCTGAGGTCCAGGTCGATCGAGCGGCTGTAGAGGTCTTCCAGCGGCTTGGCATACTTGTCGGGGTCTCCGAGAACCAAGGTCATGTAGGAGTCCCAGGCCTGTTCAGCGCTCATGCGGCGAAGCAGCGGTCCCTGGAAGTAGTAGGGTTCACCCATGACCATCTTTTCCGAGGTGGCTTCCGCCTGATAGGCGCGGGTGTTGTAGATGATGCGCATGAAGCTCTTGATGTCGAACTTCACCCGTTTCATTTCTTCGGCCAAGTGGCTGAGCAGTTCGGGATTCACCGACTGCTTGGGATCGTCAATGTTGGTCACTGGCTCATTGATGCCCTGGCCGAAAGCACGCTTCCACATGCGGTTGGCGATCGCCATGGCAAAGCGGGGATTGCTTGGGTCGGTGGTCCATTTGGCGAATGCCGGACGGAGTTCTTCGGCGGACTTCATGGTCTGCTTGTAGGCAGGAAGATTCTTGTCGTTTTTGGTCCAAGTGATGAACTTGGGCTCCACGAGTGCATTGGGCTTGTCATCCGGATACTTGTAGTCATGCGGCAGCTTCATGCTGTTGGTGCTCATGTCACCGACGATGAAGCGATTAGCTCCCATGTAGTTGTTGATGCCGTTGCGGATGCGCTTGATGTCCATGCCGCTGCTGGTGACCATTTCTTCAATCTTGGGCATCAGATCTTTCATGGCGTTCACCGCCATCATGCCGGAGGCATCCTTGCCCTTTTTGCGGTTTTCCGCAGCGCGCATGTTGGTGGTGGTGGCACCGAAGAAGGAGGCCATTTCATAGAACTGGTGCTGGGTCCAGTCGGAGAAGGGGTGGTCATGGCACTGGGCGCAGGCCACGTCTGTGCCAAGGAACACGGCGAGCGTGTTGGCCAGGTTGTCCAGCGGCATCCCTGCATCACGCAGGAGATAACCAGCAGCACCATCCTGCCACATTTTGCCTTTGGCGGTCAGCATCTCGAACACCATCTTATCCCACGAGGTGTTTTTCTCGATCTCGTGCTGCATCCAGTTGATGTAGGGAACGCCGCGCAGGTTGTCCTGTTCGAGGCGGTCTTTCACACGCAGCATTTCTGCGAAATAGTTGAAGGTATTGCTATTGTAGCCAGGGCTGTCCAAGAGCATGTCGATCAGCTTGGCACGCTTGCTCGGATTGGAGTCCTGAACGAACTGAATGGTTTCAGTGTAATTAGGAATGCGACCCACGATGTCGAGATAGACACGGCGCACGAACTGCTCGTCGTTGGCCAGGGGATTGAAGCTTTTGATGGGTGCCTTCGGGGGCGTCATCTTGAGACGCTCAGGATTGGCACGCACAAGACCATTGGCCACGAGGCGATCAACTGCGGCAGATGCCTGGGCGACCGTGGAATTGGCCAGCATCACCGGCTGGTCCGAAGGCTTCATGCTTTTTGCCAGAGCCTGATCTTCCGGAGACAATCTGGTCAGTGCAAACTTGTGAGTGGCGCCGTCTGCGGTTTTCAGGATGATGTCCTCACCATCGAGTCCGATGAATGAGGCGGTGACTTGGCGGCCCGAGGTGTCCGTCCAAGTGCGAATTTCCGCAAAGGCGGAAGACGCAACGAGGGCGGAAACAAGCAGGCTGCTGAGCAGTTTCGTGGTTTGTTTCATGGTGTTGTGGAATGAATGAAATTGGCTTCCAATGGCACGAACGTGCCGGAAGGCCCTTCAATTAGGGTAAATTGCGTTTTTTTTGCGTTTTCATCAAGCCCAGAGAAGTGGGTGGCCTCTTTGCCGACTCGGCGACGGTTTTTTTAAGTCTGCAGGGATACGTTGGACCCTGATTTGGCCATGTTATGGCTATTTTGCTGCTCAAATGTTTACTTCAGCGCCTTTGCCATGAATGCGGCGATGTCTGCGTGCATTTTCTCCATGTCAGGGCGGTTCGTGTACATCATGTGGCCGGACTCATATTCGGCGAACTCGATGTTCCCACGCAGTTCGTCCGGCAAGTGCATCTGGCGCACGCTCAGCCGCATGTTGTCAGGGGGAGTCACCAGATCTCGCCAGCCCAGCAGCGCCAGCACACGGAGATGGGGGTTTTGCTTGATCGCCTCCGCCAGCTGGCCGCTCACGCTCGTGTAGCTGTTGCCCTTGCCGTGGTTCCAGTTCGGCTGGGGGGCCAGCACTTCGTAAGGCAGATCTTTTTCAAAAAGCAGTTCCTCGCGCAGGTAAGCGTTCATTGAAGCGGCAGCGATACTGCCCACCACGCGCATGAACGGCTCGATCTGAGGATGATTTTCCGACTCATCGCCATCCCGCCCCGTCACCCGGCCATCGTAGGCACCGAGCACCAGCTTTTCTTTGCGCAGCAGCATTTCACGGAAGACCCCGCTGTCGATCCGCAGTTCCTGCTCTTCGATCAGCTTGGGCTCCAGGCCGGTCAGCCTTGCCAGCTTCTTCACCACCACCTCACGCTCCGCCGCAGTCAGATCGCTGCCTTTGAGCAGGGCTGATGCGTAATCGCCGAACGCAAACGCGCGCGACTCCGCCACCGCCTTCTTGAAATCCGCCTGCAAATCCGCCGGCAGCTTCTTGTGGTAATGCGCCGTGGCTGTCAGAGCAGGGAGAAGTACTTCATAGGGGACATCATTGAGCGGTGCGCTCATCAGCGTCGCGTAATCCAGCAAGCCGGAGACGATCACGATGCCATTTAAGTACATGCGGTGCCGCTGCTGCAGATGCTCCGCCAGGCCACCGCCGCGAATGCCGCCATAGCTCTCCCCTGCGATGAACTTCGGTGAACGCCAGCGCTCCTCGCGGGTGACCCACAGCCGCATGAACTCGCCCACACTGGCGATGTCTTCCTGCACACCGAGAAATTCACTCAAGTTTTTGGGGTCTTCCGCACGGCTAAAGCCCGTGTTCACCGGGTCGATGAACACGAGATCCGTCACATCCAGCAAGGAGAACTCATTGTTCACCAGCCCGCCCGGCGGCAGCGGTGGCGTCAGTCCATCCGCAGGCAAATCGACCCGCTTGGGGCCGAATGCACCCAGGTGCAGCCACACCGAGCTGCTGCCCGGGCCGCCATTGAAACAGAACGTCACGGGTCGCGTAGCCGCGTCCTTCACATCCTTCATCGTGTAGGCCACGTAAAAAACCTGGGCCGATGGCTTGCCATCTGGTTTCAAAATGGGCAGCGTGCCCGCCTTGGCTTCATACGCGATTTCTTTGCCTCCGATGGTCACCGTGCCGGACGTCACCACCGGCTTGTCGGCGTCAGGCTTTTTCGGCTCCTTTTTCTCTCCTTCTTTGCCCTCTGTCTTTTCTGCGGGCGGTGTGTCAGGCTTGTCGGGCTTTTTTTCTTGAGCGGTTAGGCAGACGGGTAACGCAAGACTGAGCAGGAGAGAGGGGAGAATGGATTGGCTGCGCATAGGAGAGAGGTGGCTGGAGAGAATTGATAACAAGGATCAAGGCAGTGATCTGGCGCGAATCTTTCGGAATTCGGTTTTACCTTTGGAGTAGTCGTCGCCGCCCCGAAACTGCAGGATATCGACAGTTCCTTCGATTTTCGGACCGTTACAAACGTGGACCCCGTTGACGAGCAGTTCGGTTTTGTCCGTCAGGGCCTTGAGGGTGATCTGATAGGATTTGTTGCGCTCGTACTTAAACAGCGCCGCACCTTGGGGCTGTGGGTAAAGGCCGAAGGTCGTCGCGTAGCCTTCGTTGGCGAATTTGACATTGCCCAGCACCAGACGCGGACGCATGCCGTCGAGCACCTTGATTTCGAGATCAATCTGGAACGGCGGCGAGCGGTGAAAGTCATAGCTCAAGGAGCTGTCGCCACTGCCAGTGAGCGCGCCGTCCGCCATCGTCCAGGTCCCTTTCATCGGCTCCCATTCCACGGCATTGAAGCTGGCCAGCGGCTCTTCGTGGCGGGAGGGCTCGACCGGTTTGCCAGCTAGGGCGAGGCGCGTGCTCACGCTCTGGCGATAGCCGCGCAGCAGGCTGTGGAGAATGCGTTCGTCCAAGGTCACAGGTGGCAGCGGAACGGGGGTGGTGCCTGCTGTTTGCACGGCTTTGCCAAAGGCTTCGATCTTATCAGCTTCGGCCGTTTTGTTTTCGTGCCGGGCTTCTGCCAGCCGGGCTGCGATTTCCGATGGCAGCATTTGGTGAAGTCCGGCGATATCGGGAGACGGGGCGGCTTCCTCTGCCGACAGTTTGCGGATCTCCAGATCGCGGATGTTCGTGGTCGTGCCAATGCCGAAGAAGTGAGAGCAGAAGCCGATGAGGCCGGATTCGGCCATCTCGAAGGCTTTGCCTTGCTTGTTCATATCGAGGTAATCGATCAGAACATCGCGATGGTTCAGCCGGAAAGTAACGCGGCCGTTTTTGCAAAAAATGTGGAAGCGCCAGGTGCGGTCGTCTCCACGCAGGATGATGCTCGGTGCACTTGTCTGGGCGAAGTCGCGCAGCAGGGTGACGATGCTGCCGTCGCTGTCGTTTTTCCATTGAGAGCATGCGATGAAGCTCTCTTTCTTCGGCCGATGATACCCTAGCATGATGCTCAGTCCTTGGAATGGATCATCGCCTTCCAGAGTGTAGCTGCCCCGCAGTTCAAAGTCGCCGCCCACGCGGCCGTTGTGGAGAATGTAAGCCTGGGCGTCCTTGCCGATGATCTGCAGAGTGCCGTCTGGTGAACCGGTCCACGGTCCGCTGAGATGATGCCACTCCGCCATGTCTGGACGGGCCTGCATTTGAAGCCACTCGCCAGTGGCAAAGGAGGTTTCAAATTTGCAGGCGGCCATGTGCTCCAGCAGCATGGCGGGAGGCTCGTTTTGAAAGCGTGAGGCGATGTCCTGGCAGGTTTGCAGCGACTGGGAGATCTTGTGATTTGAATATTCAGTTTCCGCAGCCTCCCATTCCTGCTGCATGCCGATGGCAAAGATGGCCGACTGGCCGCGCACCTCCGTTTCATTGGCGGCGAGGTTCAGCTTCCGCCGCGTCTGGCGTGGAAACGGCACCGGCACCTGATGCAAAATGTCATCTGCCAGCGGATACTCCGCGGCTTTCCAGGCATACACCCCCAGGTCAGCGAGCCGCCACGGACGCTCCCAGATGCGGGAGGGCTCGTCCGCCAGCCGTCGAGAGGTGTGCAAAAGGGCCTGCTTCAGGGCGGGTGTTTGCAGGACGGCGCGTTCGTCTTCCGCACCGCTGTCGCTTTTGACGAAGTCCACGAGCTTTAGGGCGACCTCCGCCACATCTGTGTCAGGACGGTCAGTCAGTGCGCAGGCCAGCAGCAGGCAGCGAATGTCATCCACACTGCCGCCCCAGCGGGGACGCAGGGACCACACATAGCCATAGTAGGCACCCGTGGCATCAAACTGCGCCGCTACAGCGCGGTCAAACCACAGACGGGTGGTTTCGCCCTCAATGCCGAAACCGCTTTTGAGAATTTCGACCATCTGCTCCGCTGCGTCCGCGCGCTCAGGGTGCAGTTCCCAGGCCTTCCGGAAATGCGCTGCGGCGACAGGCATGTGCTTTTCGAAACTTTTCCAGCCATCGGCAGTCACCGTATTGGCGTAGCCACCTCCACGGCTTTCGATGCCCTGTGAACTCTGCAACTGGCCCTGCATCATCTCCCGTAGCCATGGAGTGAAGCGCTCATCACGTGCGAATGCCTCGGTTTCCTTGAGGTGTTTCGCCAGGTAAAGCCGGTAGAACATGCGCTGGACATCATGCCAGAGGATTTCGTCATCCTGGCTGCTGTAGCTGCGCGGGTCCTTCGCCGCTTGCATGGCGGCCCTGTAATAATCCTCTTCGTGGGTGGGTTCTTCTTCGTTACGGTCGTCTTCGATCTCGCGGATGAGCGTGCGGGTGAGCAGCAGAAGCGCGGCGGGGTAGTCCTTGGTCAGGCTGTGCTGCGCGGCATTT
This sequence comes from Prosthecobacter sp., assembly GCF_029946185.1. GTDB lineage: Bacteria > Verrucomicrobiota > Verrucomicrobiia > Verrucomicrobiales > Verrucomicrobiaceae > Prosthecobacter. The sequence goes on along the minus strand of NZ_JAQSEA010000220.1, from coordinate 1,515 downwards.
TTGAGTTTGGCGATGGCATCGATGTAGCCCTCACGCCATTCCCAGGCGGCCCAGGCGGTGGCCCACAGAACCAGCGGTTCGTCCACGCCGGCTTTGGCGAGTTCCAGGCCCTCCTGCTCCATTTTCTCGGGAGTGCGAGAGCGGTCCACGTCCGGATGTCTGATCTTTGCCAGCAGGGCCTGCTTCACCAAACTGCGTGCGCGTTCTGCCTGTGAGGGCCACTTTTCGAGATGCTTTTCCAGTGTGGGCAGCAGCACGCGCTGCTGCCACTGCCAACGGTCACGGCTGAGGTCGGACTGAAAACGGGTGCCAGGCTTGACTTCAATGGGTGCGAAATGGTGCTCCTTGAGGAATTCGCGTGCGGCTTTGCGCCAGTCGTCGTCCGCTTCTGCTGCCAAGAGGGGCGCGAGCAGCAGGAAACATGGGACGATCCGGAGGAGGAATTTCATGGCCCAAAAGAACAGCAGGAACCCTCGCGGCAGTCCAGTCTGATCTTTCGAGCCCGGGGGTCAATGGTGACTAGGACTTGGCCTGTTTGCAGGCCTTGATCGTGTTTGCCATCAGCATGGCGATGGTCATCGGGCCGACGCCGCCAGGGACGGGGGTGATGGCACGGCATTTCGGCGCGACTTCATCATAGGCCACGTCGCCGACGAGCTTGTAGCCTTTCTCGGTGGTGGGATCATCCACGCGGTTGATGCCCACGTCGATCACGACGGCACCTTCTTTGACATGCTCGGCCTTGATGAAATGCGGGCGGCCAATCGCAGCGATGATGATGTCCGCTGTGCGGGTGATCGCGGCGAGGTCCTTGGTGCGGGAATGCGTCACGGTCACGGTGGCGTCGCCGCCTTTGCCCTTGGCCATGAGCAGCAGGGCCATGGGCTTGCCCACGATCATGCTGCGGCCAACCACGACGGCATGCGCGCCGCTGGTTTCGATGCCCGCATCAATCAGCAGCCGCTGACAGCCCAGCGGAGTGCAGGGGACGAAGCCGGTGGGATCTTCCAGCGCGAGCTTGGCGACATTGACCGGGTGAAAGCCATCCACATCCTTCGCCGGATCAATGGCCCGCACGATGGCGGCCTCGTCGATGTGCTTGGGCGGCGGGCTTTGCACCAGAATACCATGAATCGCCGGATCGTTGTTCAAAGCCTGCACATGGGCCAGCAGCTCCTCCTGCGTCGTCGTGACCGGGAGTTCGAGTTTGACCGAGTGCAGTCCGAGATCGCGGCACTTCTTGTCTTTGGAGCGAACGTAAGCCCGTGAGGCAGGATCATCGCCAATGAGCACGACCGCGAGGCCCGGCTTGCGTCCCCGCGCGGCCAGTTCGGCGATTTCGCGGCGGCATTCTTCGAGTACTTTTTCGGCGACAGCGGCTCCAGAGATGATTTGCATGTTTTTAGGTCATGCAGGGGCGGCGGCGAGTCAACCGCCATGGCCAAAAACCGGGGGCGAATGCAGGGCTTACGCATGAAGGAGCGAGAGGATTTGGAGACGGAAGTCGGGGTCAAG
>NZ_JAQSEA010000219.1 GCF_029946185.1 Prosthecobacter sp. | reverse complement strand
CTCCGGCGGCTCACGTCTCGCAGTGCGTGGCAATGCGACGGTGAACATCAATTCCAGCACCACGCTAAATCCGGAATCGGGTGTCACGATGGCGTTCGTCGAAAACGGCGGCGGCACCATCAACATCAGCGCCTCAGGCATGACCACCACCGACGGTGAGCGCTTGGGCTACTGGGCGGTTTACGGCAATATGCTGGGTCAGGTGACCGACTGGGCTGCACGTGAGGGAACCACCGGCGTGAAAGCTTTTACCGGCTACGACTCCACCTTTGCCAGCGGCAACAACACGGAAGTGACGACCAGCGAGACCTTTGCCGCTGACACCGTGACGAATTCCGTCAAGTTCGGTGCTGCGGTGGATCTGGATCTCGGCGGCCACACGCTCACTGTGGAAAACGGTGGCATGCTCGTCAGCAGCGCCGTCGGCGGCGCGGTGAACATCACCAACGGCACACTCACCCGCAGCGGGGCAGGGGACATCCTGCTGCACAACTACGGCAGCGGCATCACCACCATCGGGGCGAACATCACCAACGACGGGTCCAATGTGGTGAATCTCGTGACTGGCGGAGTCGGCACGACGGTGCTGACCGGCAACAACAGCTACACCGGCGACACCTACATCAACGGTGGCACGCTGCAGCTCTCCAGCGATTCGCAACTCGGCAACATCAACGGCTCCATCGCTCGTCTGGTGCGCGAATTTGTCGGCACCACCAATGGTGCGAGCTTGACCAATTCAGCGCTGTTCTTCATCGGCGGCGGTGGCGGCTCGGGTGCTGCGGGTGTCTTCACCACCAACAGCAGCCAGAACGTGACATCGACGACGCTGAACTCGGGTGGCAGCGGTTATACCAGCGGGGTGTTTGTTAACACCAAGGCAGATGGCTCCGGCAATGCCGGCATCTGGGCCATCTTGGACAGCGGCAATCTCCACATCGACGGTGGCACACTCGCGACCACGGACGACATCACTCTGGATGGCGCACGCACGATCTTCATCGGGGCCAGCGGTGCCACGTTTGATGTCGCCGGCGGCACACTGCTGACCATCAACGGCTACATCACCAGCGACGTCACCGACCTTATCCCCGGTGATGACAATCCGATCGAACTCACCCGTCCCTTTGTCGGTGGTCTGACGGTGGAAGGTGGCGGCACCATGGTAATTACCAGCGCGCCAGACAATACGCTGCGCAATTACATGTACAATGGGTACAACTCGCTGACCTCGATCAACAACGGCAGCATCCGGATCGCCGGTCTGTCCTCGTCCTCAACGAATGCACTCGGCACCTATAGCGGCTGGGCGGACAGCACCTACATCGGCCCGAACGGCACCCTCCAGGTGAATGTGACCAACGGAGATCCGGTGCTCTACGAATGGCTCACGCTGGACGGCCAGGGTTACCAGGGTGGCGGTACTCTGCAAACATTCAGCGGCACGGGCTCCGTGCGGTCGCTTTATATGCGCGGTCAGATCAATGTGGTCAGCGACGCTGTGTTCAACTTGCGCAATGGCAGCAACATCTACCTCAACAACGGCGGCGGTGAAACCTATGGCTCCGCCGACATCATCAAGATCGGTCAGGGAGACTTCCGCTTCTATTCGAATGCATCGAATTTCACCGGCAACTACATTGCCGCCTCCGGTTCCACCCGTGTGTATGACGCCGGGCGCATCATGAGCATGGCCAGCATGACCTTGGAGCGCAACAGCTTCTTCGGCCTGAACAATGACAACACCAGCTCGGATGAAACACGCAGCCGCTTGGGCGACGACATGCCGATCTATACGGACGGTTACATCCGCATGCGCATGGAAGGTTCCGCTGGCGCGTTCTCCGGCATCGAAAAACTCGGCACCGCCAATGTGATGGCCGGCCAGTTCGGCATCGAGGTTGACATGGGCGCAACGCTGGTCGGCGGTGCGCCGGTGCTGAAGGGTGAATTCGTCGGCTTCCATTTCACCGAGATCGTGCGCAATCCCGGCTCCAGCGTGCACCTGCGTCTGCTTGATGCTGGCACCACCTTTGCCGACGCAAATTTCAACGCCAACGTGCCGTCCAATGCCAATGCGAACGTCGCCGTGTTTCAGGTGGACAACCTGCCGACGCTGATCGGCAGTGGTGATGGCAGCAACGGCGACGCCCCCATCGCACCCGGCTTCTACGGCGGCGTTCGGCCAAACTGGTTCAATGCGGCGGGCACGAGCACCGTCTTCAATGAAGACTACATCGCCGGACGTCTGGTCACGGCGGACACCAACAGCGCGGGTGAGCATTTCCTGCGGCCGCTGACAGATTCTGAATACAAAGAGGTGAGCAATCCTGACGACGCGCAGACAACCTCCATCAGGTTGGAGGACCAAGGCATCACCGAAGGTCAGAACCTGAAGATCGTGGGTGTCATCACCGACACCGGCATCGGCGCGGGTGAACTCACCAACCGCCGCAATTCCATCCTGACGCTGGGTTCGGTGGCCGCTGCCTGCAACATGCCAGTCGGTGCAAACCTGACCATCAACTCGTTGACGTTTGCCTCGGAATCCTTCGTGTTTGATAACCGCGCCCCCAATACAACGACGTATGGCGGTGGGTACGGAAACTACACCTCGCTGATGATCGCGGGCGGAGCCACGCTCAAGATCAATTCCGGAGTGATCCAGGAGTTCAACACTGGCGTCCAGAACGTGGGCGGCAAGGCGCTCAATCCAAACTGGAACTTGGACATCCGCAGCTCGATCAACGGCGGCTCGACGGACTTCAACGCCATGGAGGCCAACTTCTACATCGGGGGCCTCTGGGCGCATTACAACACCTCGGACGCTGCCAATGCCTACCGGGTGTCGGACGGTGACAACAACTATTTATTCATGAACTCCAGCATCGTCAACGCCAACGGCCTGACGAAAACGGGTGGCGCGAATTTGTACCTGAATGCGGTGAACCACTACACCGGAGACACCAATGTGAACCAGGCTTATATTTTCGCGCGGCATGACAATGCGCTGGGCGATAGCACGCGGGTAAACGTGACTGGTGGAGGCCATTTTGCGGTCGGACTTGGCGCGCGCATCAGCGGCGTGGATCTCTACGTCGGTGCCATCAGCGGGGTCAACTTAGCGCTGCAACTCGAAAACGGCTCCGTCTGGGGGGGCAATGTGATCATCGACAACGTGGACTCCGGCGGTGCCACGGCCTATGCACGCAGCTTTATACCGCGTATTTTCAGCAACTACACGGGTCTCTCCGCCATTGATGGGAACATCTACGGCGGTGACACCGCCATTGGTTCCGGTGCCCGCACCGACTCCCGTATGTTCAGCACCTACACCGGTGCCTACGGCCTGCTGTATCTCACGGGTGTGGTCCAGGACAATTCGGCAGGTGCTATCACCGGTCCCATCGACATCTACAGCCAGTCGCAGGTGCTGCGCATGGAAGTCACCGCCAACAACGATGAATCTGCGGTGCAGATCGCCCAGCAATACAATGCGGCGGGCCGCATCAACATTGCTCGTGGCTCACTGTATTTCTCCGGCACCAGTGATTTCTACACGGCTGCTGCTGCTGCCACCGTCAACTCCGCCCCGCTGAACCCGATGATCGGTCTGCAGATGGGCGGCAGGTCACTCACGTCCGACAGCGGTCGCGGCGCGGCAAACCTGGGCTTCTTCCTGATGAATGACGGCGCGAACTTCAACCTGCAATCCTGGCAGGTCGGGGTGGACACCAGTGATCCCGACAACCTGGCTGGCAACTATGTCTATGGCGAAGGCAACACCACCGGCAACACCACCCTTGGCGGCGTGAACACCTTCGGCTCGGTGAACTTCGGCACTGGCGAGGGCAGCATCATCTTCACGAATGGTACCACCACCTACACACGTGACCTCGGCGTTTTCTCCGCATCGGGTGGCACGGTGAACCTCAATGTGAACCTGCTGGATGGCGGGAGCTTGGTGAATTCCTCCATCACCAAGCAGGGCGGTGGTCAGGTCAATCTGCTCGGTTCCAGCGCTGGCGACAGCACCGTCGAGGGCGTGAACGTCATGGGCGGCATTCTCGCTCTGGCTGGTTATGACACGAATACCAACCGCCGCGTGGGCAGCGGTGCCTACCTGACCATGGCTGGCGGCACATTGGTGATGGACGGCAGCGGAGCCTCCTTCACGGAAAACTTTGGCACCCTGAAGATCAACCAAGGTGGCAACGGCATCGCCGCGACCGGCAATGGCACCACAAACTTTGGCACGATCGGCATCTCGGGCTCCTCCATCACCCGTGCGACGGCTGGCACGGTTCAGTTCCAGTCCATCGGCGGCGGCATCATCAATTTCTCCAATGCAGGAATGAAGAACCTCACCCGCATCGGTTCCTACGCGACCTACGGTGCCAACGCCTCCCTCTCCCCCTTCGCCACCGACTGGGCTGCGACGAATGCCGCTGGCAATGTCATCGCCTACACCGGCTACTCCACCGATACCTTCAGCGCTGGACAGCAGACCGACATCGTGAGCGCGGGTCTTAGCGCTGCGGCCACCAACTCGATCCGCTTCAACGACGCACAGGGTACCGTCACCGGCGGCAACCTCATCCTAAATGATGGCGGCATGCTCATCACTGGCAACTACACCACGGGAACTCCGATTGGTGCAGGCGTCGGAGTCACCACCAGTGGTAGCGGGGTTGATCTACTGATCCACAACTACGCCACCGGCGTGGTGAATTTTGACGGCAGCATTACCGGGGCGCAGAACGTGGTCATCACCGGCACCGGCGAACTGGTCTTCACCTCGCCGAGCACCGTGACCGATACCGTGGTCAGCAGCGTCACGTCCGGCAGTTCCTACGTTGTCACCATGGCCAGCACCGCTGGGCTCTCGGTGGGGATGGAGGTCAGCGGGCTTTACGTTCCTACAGGCACAAAAGTCGTGGCCGTCGTGAATGGCACGACCCTCACACTCGACACCATGGTGACGGGCTCTGGTACCAGCGACCTGACGTATTCCTCCACCACTTACACTCCTGCGAACACCTACACGGGAGCTACGCATGTTACTGGTTCGGCCGTCGCTTCATTCAATGATGTCGGCGCGTTTGGCTCGACCTCCGCATTCTTCCTCAACGGCGGTACGCTGAATTATTCGGCGGCTGGCACCAAGAGCGCCGCGCTCACGCAGAACATCACACTCGGTGGTAACAACGGCATTTTGAGCGCGTCAGAGGCGGGCGGTACGCTGGTCATTCGTGGCAGCGCGACCAATCAGATCTCCTCGGAGGCCAGCAACATCATCGCTGCCTACGGCACCAACAATCCCAACGCCGGCGGTTTGCAGATCGTGGGCTCCGGCACGGTGCAGTTTGGTGACCGCAGCGGCTTCGCCAACAACGTCACCGAAGATTTGCTCGGAGTGGTGAACAACTACACCGGCCTCACCATCCTGGGCGACGGCACCAACGCCCTGCGGGTGGACATCCAGGGCAAGGGCAACAGCAATGCGCAGTATTCCCCGTTTGGCACCACCCAGTCCTGGGCGGATGCCACCATCATCAAGAACAATGTGACTGTCGAGTTCTCCATGGTGCGTGACACTGCGCGCACCGGCCAGCTTCGCTTCCGTGAATGGTTCCAAATCGGTGAGCAGGCCGGTGACCAGATCATCTTCGACGGCAGCACCAATCGTCAGCCGACGTTTGACGGCATCCTCAACATCATCGGCGACCTGACCTTCGGCACCCAGGGCAACCGCTACGGCGATGCCGCCAGTCTCAGCGCCACCACCAACAGTCCCTTCGCCACGGGCAACTCCGAGTTCCTTATCAACCCCAATGAAGGCGGTGTGATGGGCAGCGGCAACATCACCAAGGTCGGTGACGGCAACCTGCGCTTCTACACGACGCTGCATGAGTGGACGGGCGATCTCCACCTCGAGGACGGCTTCAATTCCTTCCAGATGAACACTGGGGCGATTTTCAATCCGATCGGCAAGGTTTATATTGGTGATCCAACCGGCACCGAGACTTCGCTGGTACGTGTGCGTATTGAAAACCGCTGGTATGGCAACAACACCATTGGCCTTGATTCCCCCGTTGGAGACATCACGTTCAACCGCGACATCATTGTGGCGGACAACATCCGGCAGGAGGTGCGCATTTCCGCTGGCTATCTGCCCAACAGCGCGACGATCCACTATACCAACAGCATCAATGTGGGCTCGGGCTCCAGCAGCTATGTCCGCTTTTACTATGAGGACACCAGTAACCTCGACGCAACCATCACTGGCTATGTGCAGGAGACGCTGATTGACATCAGTGGCAACATCAGCGGTAACAACACCCTCTGGTTTGACGGCAACAACGCTGGTGTTTCGGCCAACAACGCGCTCTACACCGTCGTGCTGCGCGGGGATAACTCGGGTTACAGCGGCAGTCTTTTTATCGGTGGCGACAGCGGTGTCACCTTCAATTTCGGTCGTAATACCACTGTGCGTATCGTGGACTACGCCGGCATCACCGAGAACACTTTGTTTGGCACCAACTCGACGGTTGCCCTGCGCAACTACGGTGCGCTGGAACTGGGTGGCAACAGCCTGACCTTCACCAAGAATTTGGTGTTCAGCGGTGGCGCCGGAATGCATACGACAGCGGCCATCGAAAACGCCTCGAACACTGCGGCCACGGTCACCTTTGATTCCGGAACCCAGACGGGGGTGAACTTTCAGGACATCGGCGTGGGCCTGCGTGATGGAGTTGCGGCCCCGACCTTCGGCAGCGGCACCTCGGCGTTGTCGGTGGTGAAAATCGGTTTGGGAGACACCGTGTTAGGTGCCAGTACGGGCGGCGGTGACGTGCCAGATTCCTTCAGCAACTACACCGGCAATACGTTGGTCCAAGAAGGCACCTTGATTGCGGGTTCCAATAATTCCTTCTCGCCTAACTCCCGTTTTATCGTCAGCGATGGTGCGACTCTCAGCCCTTACTGGGCCGAGGCGGGAACGGGATACATTGTGACTGTAGGCTCACTTGCAGGCGGGTCGGGGGCAGCGGTGTTGATTGCTAATTCAGAATTCTATCTCGGAGGAGACAATACGAAAGATGCAGATTTTGGCGGTGTGATCACCAGCACCTACCTGGATGTCAATGGCGAACCGCGAGAGGACTACGGCAATCTCTACAAGATCGGCGGTGGAGTGCAGACGCTTTCAGGCATCAACACTTTCCAGGGTAACGTGACTGTGCTAGAGGGCACCTTGATCGGCGCCAACAACAGTGCGTTTGGGGATGCTTACAACGTCATTAATCTCGGAGGCTTCTTTGGGGTCGAAAGCAAGTTGGATGCTAAGGTTGAACTGCTGCTCTCCGGCACCGCCTCAGAGGTGGTAAATCCAGTCACAACTTATACGTTCGATGCGGGCAACATGGAGGGCATTACCGTGATTGGCACCCGCGAGACAAGCGGGACCTACGGCTTCGGCACGGGTGGCACAGTGGATCTGTATCAAGATCAGAACGAAGACGACGATTTTAATCTCATTCCTAACTCGGGTTTGAATATTTTCTTTGAGGCCGATGGTGCCTCCACCTTCAAGTTCGGGGATACGGTGAGCAATTATTATGGGTATGATGCAGCGACCAATGTGGTGAAAATCGGTGCCGGCACGGTGGAGCTGCACGTTTCAAACAACTACGGCCGCTTCGGCAGCGCCGGTGCCGCGATCGACGGAGGCACCGTGATCCGGCATGGCACCATCAGCGTATTCGACAACAATGCGCTCGCCTCCACGGTGGTGGAGTTGGGAGACATTCGCTATGATTTGGCCAGCGCCTATGTGGCGACGACCAGCTCACTCATCACCAAAGCCAACGGCAGTTACGACGTCAGCAGCAATGGTGCTGGTGGTGCTGGCGCAGGTGCCTTCCTAAATGTCACGGCCTTGGTGGACGGAGTAGCAATCACAGCCGCTGACATTGGCAAGCGTATCCTGGTGAAAGACGAAAGCACCAATCCTGAGTATAACGGCGTGTATCAAGTCGTCAGCGTGGACGCCACCTGTGGCCAGATGAATCTGGTACGCGTGTCCGACTTTGATGAAGCGGTCGAAATGCGCTATGGCAGCAGCATTGCTGTTACCAACGGCACAACTCAGGCGGGGCTACAGTATTTCCAGGCCTCGTTGGATTTGCTTAGCGTGAATACCGCCACGACAGATCCGGTGCACTGGTTGCAGGACATTCCAAACGCCAGCGTGGCCCTGCTGGCCGCGAATGGTGGGATGTCCATCTTTAATGATATCGACATCAACGATACCAACGGCAGTGGCAGCACTATCCTCGGCGGCACCTTCACCAGCGACACCACCTACTTCCACGGCAACGTGACGCTGCAGCATTCTACCCTGCCCGACGTGGACAACATTCGCGAGCTGATACTTCTTTCCTCCTCGAATGATGACTCGTTAGTGACCGGTGAAAAGGGCGTGGTGTTCAACGGCGTGATCTCCGAAGCGCAGGCCGGGGACACCCTGAGCGTGAACAAGCAGGGTGCTGGCACGGTGACGTTTACCACTGACAACACCTACACTGGCAAGACCACCGTCACTGAAGGCACCCTGGCGCTTGCGGGAGCGGGTGATGTGTCTGGCACGAACTGGGTCGAGGTCAATAATGGAGCCACCTTTGACTTCTCCAACAGCACTACGGCAGGGGGTGACTTTACCTTTGACCGCACCCTCAGTGGCTCAGGTACCGTGGAGGCAGGCTATGGCAGTCTCATCGTCGGCACTGATGGTGGTCCCGGCGTCCTGCGTCCCGGCATGTCTTCGGACCCTTCCAGTGTTTCTACTGCGGGAGACGGCATCGGCGTGTTGACTGTGAACGGCAATGTGGTGCTCACGGGAGACACGGCGGGGGTGGATCGTCTGACACTTCAGATGGGTGGTGCCAATGGCGCGGATTACAATGACGCCGCTAATATTGCGTCACATATGGGAGCAGGGGACTTGACGGCTTATCTCAGTTCGATGGGCAGCTTCTATGACACTCAGAAAGGCGGCAATCATGACCGTCTTGTGGTCACCGATACCTTAACCTTGAACAGCGGTGGGCAGGTCTCGTTCACCACCCAAAGCACAGATTACCAGCCGGCCTTGGGAGATGTATTCAATTTGATCGACTGGGCCCAACTTACCGATAATGGTTTTGATCTCGGCAATGGTGGCGGCTATCGCAGTGGCGGTTTGCTCGGAGATCTGGAACTGCCGGATCTGAATCTCTCCGGACTGTTTTATGACACGAGTCTGTTCACTTCCTACGGCATCGTGGTGGTGGTTCCTGAACCCGGACGCATGCTTCTGCTGCTGTTCGGCTTGACCACTTTGTTCTGCGGCCACCGCCGCCGTCGTTGATCTTTGGGTAGAGGTTGTAGATTGGTTGTTGAGTCAGCACTTGAGGAGCCTGCGGGCGCATGAAGTATCATGCGCCCGCAGCTATTTCTGCTCGATGTGGAGGTGACAATGGGGAGCGTGACCGTATGCAATGTTATTACTTGGTAAAAGTACGTACTCCTCATTTCGGACGCCAAAATCGTTTTTGTAGTGTGAGCGTCCTGCTGAGTACGGGCTGAAAGACGCGGGGCACCGGATTGAGTCAGTGGCAGCACGGTGGGGCGCTACGAAGGGAAAATCATCCGCCAAGGCAGGTTAATTCACGAATATAAGCAAAAACTGTATTCAAAAATAAAACGAAGCCGCTGGGTCATGCACGATCAAGACTCATTCATGCACCAACCGCGTCCCCATAGGCAAAAAAGCTTAATTCAGACAAAATTCATTCAAACAAAAGAACATCTGTGAACTCAGTCGCAGTCAATCCGTCAAGATTATGAATACATCATCCATACAAAGTATATTCACACATCGCGGTCTTGCGACCCTTCGCAGCAAGCTGCGCCGCCGCCGTGCGGTGGCGCTCATTACGGTGCTCAGCATATTGGCACTGACTATGGTGCTGCTGACCGCGCTCCTCAGTGCCACCCGTATTGATTACAACTCCACAGTGGCTCAGGTTGAGATAGCGAAAGCTCAATTGCATGCCGACTCCGTCATCAATCTCGCCATCAGTCAGATTCAACACGGAGTTCATCAAGACGATAACAATACGGGTGTCGAAATCTGGGCTTCTCAGCCGGGCATGATCCGCCAGTATAAGCAGGACGGCACTCTTCTCCGGGGTCTCAAGCTCTATTCTGACAGCGTCATGGTGGCGAAGACCGATGCCGAGATTGCCGCAGACACTCCGCCGACGGATTGGGATAAGAAGCCCGAGCAATACGTTGATCTCAATGAGCCTGTCGTGCGCTTGAACACAAGTGACCCCTCCGCCCCCCCCCGGCTGCTTTTTCCGATCATTGACCCGCGTGCCTATTCACAGACTCCCACCCTTTCCGTTGAAGGCTTCAGCTACTCCACATTTGCAAACGGCACTTCAGGCCAGAGCCTGAATGGTGTGGTGGCTCCAAGCGGGAGTGGCGCTGAATCTCTTCAGCGGCTGCCCATGCCTGTGGAATGGCTCTACATGCTTAAAGATGGCACGCTTGGGTCACTCGATGCCAATGGAAAATTTGTGAGCAGCAACGGGGGCGGTCAGACCGCCACGCGGGATAATCCTATGATCTCCCGCGTGGCCTTTTGGGCTGATGACGAGTCCACCAAAATCAACATCAACACTGCGGGGGAAGGCACACCATGGGACACGCCGCGACTATACCATGAGCTTGATGGCGAGTGGGCGCGGTATCAGCCGATGAATTATGAGTACCAGCGTTACCCAGGTCATCCCGCGACAGTATGCATGAGCACTGTGCTGTTTCCAGGGCAGAACATGAACCCGCTGCACTCTGACACAGCCATGTTTGAGAAGGCGCTGGACATCAAAGAAAAGATCTACGCGCTCATGCCCAAAATCCTGCCGGGTGGATCAAAGGCCGGCTCAGTGCTGGTGCCTGTGGGACAGGATTTTTCACCCACCAATTTCCAGGCGGTTCAGGATGCTCTGGGCGAACGCTTGTTTCCCAGCGTGGATGAGTTTTTACTGCACTCAGGCACACAATCGGACGGCCAGCGCAGTGAGATCAGTCTGGGGGATGCCAACCAACTCTGGAAAGGACTGAATAATTACGAGGTGATCGAGCGTCTGCGTTCTTTTTTGACCACGCGCAGTCGTGCCTCTGAAGCGAATCCGTTTGGCTATCCGAAGATCAGCATGTGGCCTGTGCATCGCACCAATTCCACTCGCTTCCGGACCGCGTTTGACAACACGATTGTGAACTGCTCGCAACTGGCGGGAAAGGATTATTTTTTTGTCCGCCAGGACTGCACCAGCCAGACGGAGTTGTCGGGCATCCCTCGCAATAAACAGCTCTTTGACTACCTCATGGCTCTGACTGGCCAGCCCATTCCGGGGTTTGGTACGGCCAATGCCTCCTTCCTCACCAAATACGGTGACAATCGCGAGCAGATCCTCGTCGAAATCTTTGACTATATCCGCTGCACTAACCTGTATGATGATAACATCGCGACACGCAATGTCGGCCTCACGCCGTCCATTGCAGGGTTACCGGATGCACGTACAACCAGCACTTCCGCCGGCATGGCGGCTGGCACGTTCACGCCGATGCGCAACTCCAAAGGCAACAGCTACCCGGGACACGGCCAGGTCATGCCGACCGTGCTGCCGAAGGGCAGGGATGAGGTCTATCGTGGCATGGGCCGCTTCTTGACCATCAGCGAAGTGGGGCTGCAATTCATCACCTGTGCCCAGGGCTTCGCGGGTGATAACGGTGTGCCTGTGCCGGGCGGAGTGAACGCAGATAAAATCTTGGACGATAGAGTGGCGCCCAATGGCTATGTGTCGCCGACGTGGAGGGGTAATGGCAGCGCCACGGCTTCGCCGCCGAATTGGGACCAGTCAAACTACTGGTACTCCAATTTTCCACCCTTGAGTGCGACCAATCAGGATCCCGACAATGGCTTCTACAAGACATTGTATCCCACGAACCATGCACTTGAGGGGATCGAAGGGGATAAGCCGAACTATCCCGGTTACAACCCGATGAATTGGAATTGGACGCTGGACGAGGACACACCACTGGCTCCTGGAGTGAAACGTGTGCAGGCCACGTTTTTGCTGGAGTGGTTCTCGCCTTCGGCAGGCTGGACGCTGATCAACCCGGACATTTGCATCGAAGTGGATGCCAGTTCGCTCAGCATCGGCGGCAAGAAAATGTTTCCTGTGAATGGCGGCAAGACGCTGATACGCCCCTTCAAGAACATGAGCAGTGCACATGGAGTGTGGCAGCGAGGTGGCACCACCCCCTACCGCGCTTTCCTGCAGGAGCGCAAGCTGCCTGCCGTGGCGAGAGGTGTGAACGGTTATACATCGGGCAGCATCCGCCACTCGGACACCAACATCCCCGCCAATTCCACCCAGAAACCTTACAAGGGCGGGATCAATTACGACACCTATGCCAGCCGCAGTGGTGAGTTGCGGGGCTGCAACCAGTACAATTTGGTCAGTGACTTTCTCGACATTCCTGGTGGGGATGCCGGCAAGATTCCATTCAGCGGTGGTACGGTGGTGGTGAAGATCATGAGCAACGACAGCACTCCCAAGCTGCTGCAGACCTTCAATTTCAGATTCCCAGGCAGTCAGTTCCCCTCACCCCTGCTGGTGCAGAAAAGCGAGCTTCTGCGCTGGTCGCAAAATGCCAATGGCACCTGGAACATCTATCAGCCTGTGCCCGCTCCCTACTGGTGGTCTTTCCATTCGGACGGTGCACTCGGACGTGACAACACCGGCCATATATCCGATGTGGGCGCCGACCCTTCTACGCGGATGGGTGGCCGCTTCCGTTACATTGGCAGCGAGGTCGGCAGCTACCTCCAGAACTTCCACAATCGCGGCAATCTGGCCGTGAATGAAGACACCATTCAGTCGCTGGTGCTCAGGCATGGTGACCCGCGCCTGACCATGGGGCAGTATGTGGTGCCAGTGACCGAATTTCAGCAGAACCGGCTCTACGGCAAAGAGCGCCTGGCGCACAACATCGTGCTCATCAACTGGAGCGAAGGCCCCGGACTGGACACGGGGGACGACAAGAAAGGCTGGCGCCTGGTCAAGGATGCCAACTACCACCCGCAGTTTCTGCCTGATCATCCTTATACCGCGTCCACCGGAGCGGGACTGCAGAAGTATGGCGACTTTGACCGCGGCATCGACCGTCAGACTGACGGTGCCTACATCAACAAGCCGGACGAGGGCAACACCTACAGCGAAAACTCCACCACCGGCCAGCAACTGGTGCCCTACTTCTCGAATTCATGGGTTACCTGGATGGGTGGTTCGACTTATTTCTCGCCGAACCGTCAGATCGCTTCGCCGGGCATGTTTGGCTCGTTGCCCACAGGCGTTCAGGACTCGGGTGGTCCAGGCGGCATGCGCCGGGAGCCTTGGCGCACCTTGCTGTTCCGTCCTCAGACCTGGAGCGCAAAGCAGGGGCAGCAGTTTCATATCGGCGCACCGAAAATGCTCAATGGCTATGGCAGAAATGGCGTGCCCATTCGGGGCATCGATCCGCCGGACTATCTCTTCATGGACTTCTTCTGGATGCCCATGGTCGAACCGTATGTCATCAGCCAGCCGGGATCCTCGGCCGGTAAGATCAATCTCAACTATCAGATGGCGCCCTTCCGCCATATCCGCCGGGCCACCGGACTGGCGGCAGTGATGAAGAGCGAACTGCTCACCGCCGTCTCAGTCAAAGACGCCTACGACTATCTGCGGCGTCCCTCTGGTGCGCCGTCAAATAAGACAGAATCTTGGTTTTGGAAAGAAGACACCAGTGCCCAGGGCGGCAAATACTGGCACCGCAAAATCGATATCGATGCAACTTTGAAATTGTTCGACGAGCGCTTCAGCTCAGGCTTTGCCTTCATTTCTCCTGCGCAGATCTGCGAGATGTATCTCCTGCCAAAACCGGTCAACAGCTCTGACACCCTTGTGCCGACCAATTGGCCGACAACCATCAGCGCTTTGATCAAACCCAGCGGCAACAGCATCCTGGCGTTTTGGGAGAATCACGCGCTGACTGCCGACAATCTCAAGGAGCGCCCTTATACCAACATGTACCCCCGCCTGACCACGCGCTCCAACACCTACCAGATCCACATGCGCATTCAGACGATTAGGAAAGCGCGCTCGGCGGATCCCTCGAAATTTGTCACGGGCGTGGACAGCATCGGCTCAGAGTATCGTGGCTCGGCGATGATCGAGCGCTATCTCGACTTCAATGATCCGGCTTTGGATGCGTCCAAAAACCTCGATTACGCCACCGGCAATCCTCTTTCCAAGCAGTCGTTGGATGAGTTGCACCGCTTCCGCGTCATCGCGCAAAAACGTTTTGATCCTTGAACCGCATGCCTCAATAAACTTATGAAAATCTTGGCCAACACTCAGCGCTGCCGCCTTCGGGTCAGCGGCCGGTCAGCCGCCTTCTCGCTGGTGGAGGTGACCATCGCGGTCGCCATCGCCGCCCTCGGCTTTATCACCCTTCTTGGCTTGCTGCCTCAGGGAATCAACATGGCCCGCAATTCGGCGGAGATGTCCGTCGGTTCCAAAATCATGCAGAAGCTCAGTGGTGAGATGCAGTCCATGGCCTGGAGCCGCATCACATGGACGGGCTATGGGCCGCCACGCTACTTCAGCAATGAAGGCATGGAAATGACTACTGCGGACACCAGCCAGGAAGATCTGGTCGCCTCGCTGGCTTTCGTTGCTTCGGTTTATGTGCCGGAAAAAGCCTTGGACGTGTACCTGCCCACTGGCGCCAGCGGGAACGGTGCCTCCACACCGGAGGACTATCTGCGGCGGGTGAAAATCTGCGTCACCACCTCCGCCGACCCGTCTTTCGACTTCAATGCAGCCTCCCCTCTGCGCATCAGCTACGCTTACTCCCTCATCGCCAAGATGGGGGATTAAGCACTTATCCAGTCGCAAACCACATTCTACATATGAAACTTATCCACGAGAAACAACGGCGGCATGGCTTCACCCTGATTGAAGTGGCTCTCTCCATGGTGATCCTCTCGATCATCCTGCTGATCTCGGTTCAGGTGCTTGGCCTGACCCAGCGTGCGTGGAAGCGCGGCGTGGCACGTGTTGAGCAGTTCCGCGAGGCCCGCATGGCTTTTGAAAGCATCTCCGAAAACCTCAGGCAGGCGATCTTAAACACCTACCAGGCCTATCAATACAACACCGGCAACACGCCCACGATCCCGACGTCGCAGACCCAGTCTCCTAAAAAATACATCCGCCAGTCAGAGCTCCAGTTCGTCACTGGTCAGGCTCAGGCATTGCTCCCGGGGGGGCAGGCATCCGCACTTGTAACCCAAGCGATGTTTTTTCAGGCACGGCTTGGTCTGAGTGACCGGTTAGGCTATGAGGGACTTAGCCGGCTGCTTTGCGGGCGGGGCTATTTCGTCATGTACAGTGGCAATGATGCCTTCCGTCCGCAGCATGTGAGCGCCCAAAGTTTGCGTTTTCGACTCTGGGAATATCGCCCACCAGCTGAGGAAAATACGATCTATTCGGTCGAGCCGGGACAGTGGTTTCTTAAAGCGCCGACCAGCATTGTCACTGCCAGCGAGACCCTCACCACCCCTGCGGACACAAGACCCATCGCAGAAAACATTATTGCCCTGATTATCTCTCCCCAGGTGACTGCCGATGACGCCGCTCTCAAAAAGGCCACTCCTTGGTGGATCGCGCCCAAGTATGCCTTTGACTCCACCGAGCTTGTCAACGCGACCACCGACAGTCCGCAGGGCACCCAGCATATGCTGCCGCCAAAAGTGGTCGTCACACTGGTGGCCATCGATGAAGCCTCCGCCCGCAAACTGGCGGTGAAATATCCCGACACCATGCCTCAACTCGTTCCCACGGGCGCCTTCACACTGGCCGACAACAGGCAGAAGGACCTCAAGGAATTGGCGACGAAACTGCGCGCTGAGCAGCTCAACTACCAAGTTTTTTCCACAACCATCAACATGCGCAATTCGAAATGGGGCCTCCTCCGATGAAAATACTTTTTCCCACTCAACATTCGTCTCGCTCCTCGCGGAGAGATCTTCACCACCCTCCCACCGGCTTCAGCTTGGTGGAAATGGTCATCGTGGTCGCTATTGTGACCATGCTGATTGCCGTGGCCACTCCGTACACGCTGGGTGCCCTGCAGTCCGCCAATCTGACCTCTGCTGGCGACACCTTGATGCAGAAGTTTGCCATGGTCCAACAGCGGTCATTGACAGAGAACCGTCCTGTCGGACTGGATTTTTACTATTACGACAACGACAACATTAAAGGCTGCCACGCCGTCCAAATGATTTCCTTCGATCCTGCGACCAATCTGGCCACACCGCTGGAGCCACCCGTGTATTTCAACAAGCAGAATGTGGTTCTCGTTGAAGGCCCCCTGTCACCCATGTTCAGCACTAACCAGACGGCGAGCAGCACCGGATCGGCCACGTTGAATCCCTTTCAGGCGCTCGGCGCAACCTTCCACCGTGTCATTTTTTATCCAAATGGCTCCACCAGTCTGCGCGTGCCGCTGCGCACCGCCTATCTCACTCTGATTTCCACCAAGAGCTACCAAGCAGACCTCTCCGAAGCGCCTCCCAATTTTTATACTGTGCAGATTGACCCTGTCACCGGGCGCGGACATTCTCACCGCCCGTAATGAGTTGCACTGTGTCGTGTTGAAGCTTGTGTCGTGGAGTGGGGGCCTAAAAATTCTCGATTTCATGTCGCCCGACCAGCGATGACATAAATGATCTCCCAAATTCTCGGAGGCTTCTCACGCCTTTGTAAGTGCCGGGTGAACGATGCTAAAGTAATGATGCTCGCTAAAATCCTAGGCTGTAAAATCACAGATCTTTTTCCAGCGAATACCAAAGCTGTTTTGCCGGTGTTGCGCCACAGCAAGTAAAGGATGATTAAGCTAATCGCCTTGCCGCTTGCCTGTTTTTTCGTCAGCACCTTATTTTCAGCATGTGCGGGCGCCTGAATTAGTTTGCCCAACTCCGCCCGCTTGCCATTGCGGGGCGTGAACTCCGCGTGGAACGGCACAAAAAGAAGGAGGGGGAGGACAAGCGTTCCGAGGTGCCTGTGGTGAACAACATCTGCACCACGGACTACGCGGACGTGCTCACCATGCAGGCCGATGAGCTGAGCATCGAGCGCATGCGCTTTGGCCTTATCTCGCAATGGGAAAAGGGTAAGAAGCGGCGGTTTGGAAGGGGTTCATGCTCACCTTCAATGCCCGGTGCGAAACAGTCTTTGATCTCGCCTCCTACCGGTGGCCCGTGCGCCGGCAGCGCTGCCTGATTTTTTTTCGTGGCTGGTATGAGTGGCTGGACCGCAGCACTTCCTACTGCATTCATCGCGCCGATGATGAATCGCTGTTACTAGTGGGGATCTGGGACCTGTGGGAGGGCCTGAACCCGGCGGATGACTTTGCAATGCTAGCCTGGCAGCCGTTGCGCTGTTTGTTCAATATTCTACCATTGCCTAGGCATTTTAACCGACTCAGGTTACTTACTCGATTCGGGCATGATAAGAGCAGTTCCGCTGCGTTTTCCGGGAAGAAACGGAATCCCTGAGTATTGATTTAGAATGATTTAGTTAAAAGCGGAAGCACATTTTTTTATACCGTCTTAACTTTATGGTTATTATATACGTGCTTCCCAAAGCAATTCTAACGCAATGAAAATCAATACACACGCCACCCTAAATCGTCGTCTCTCCCAACGCTTCAATCGTTCCGGGATGACCCTTATTGAAATCAGCCTCGTGATCGCTCTCCTTCTGGGATTGATTGCGGTGGTTTTCCTAGGCCTAGGCAGCTACCGGCAGGGAGCTGACAAGGCTAAATGCAAGATGCAGCTCGCCGCCGTCCAAAAGGCGGTTCGTTCCGCCGCCAACATGCAAAACCTGAACATCGGTGCGACTTTGGCACAAGCCGATGTCTTTGGTGCAGGTCTCCTAATGGAGAATGCGCCAGTCTGTCCTTCGGGCGGCGCCTACACATGGCTTGGGACGGTTCCAACGGTCAGCACCCCGTACGGTAACTGCGATTATGCAGGTACCAGTGCGACCACGACTCACGTCCTGGCCGCCTCTGACACAACCGACTGGTAAGCAAGTTCACTTCCGCATCCGATCACCAGCCTGTTCGCGCCATGCTCATCATCACTGATCCCTGTGAACTCAAAGCGCCTGACATTTACCGTCAGGCGCGCACAGTGGCATCAAAGACGAGCCGGGGGGGGGACAGTCATTGGTATCGGATGCCGGAGGAACTGCCATGGCAGTGGCATTTATGGTTTGATGGCGGTCGAGAGGTTTGCTCCGCCGTGTTTTCCAAGCAGCATCAGAGCTGGCGGCCCGGTCCCACGCTGCCGCTGGCCAATCTGACCACCGGAGAAGGGGTTGGCGAGATTCTCGGTGAGTTGATTTCTACAGCTTACTTTCAGGAGAAGCCGAAGGCCCTCGGGGTGATTCTGCACGTTGCAGATGAGTTTGGGCTGGCTGAGATCGCCCAAGCGGGTGAAGTGACCAGCGAGGCAGGAGATGACTTTCAGATCCTGCGGTACAATTTGGTCGATGATCCGCGCGAGGTGCTGGCTGACCGGGAGGTTTCCGTGGAGGCAAACACGTGGCGGCTGCTGCCATTTTGGGGCGCGGCCCACGGTCAGGCGCGCTGCGCTGCGGTGTCGCTGTCCCGCACACGCGAGGCTTTCCTGCAGAAGCTGCTGGACCATGCCGAGGATTTACGCATACCGGTGCGTGTGGCGGTGACCTGCGCCCCGGTGGAGACGCTGGCCGCGCTGCCGCTGCTAAAATCCCACTTGGAAGGAGGCTGTCTGGTGGCGGTCAGTTATTACAAGTTTACGGTCGTTTTTGCGATCAGTCCCGCCGGGGAACTCTGCACGGTGCGCAGTCTCAGCCACCGTGGTAGCTCACAGGTGCCGACGGGCTTTGGGGATATTCTGTGGAATATGGCGCTGGGCGCAGAACTGGCGGTGCCGAAGGTGCTGGTTGTTTCCACGCAGGAGAAGGCGCTACTGGCGGTGGCGCAGGAACTGGAGATGTACTCCATCAGCCGTCAGCCGATTCAGTTTGAACTGTTGAACCTTGAAGAACATCCGGCGCTGAAGGAAGTGCCGGGAAATCGGCCTGAATTTTTGATTTATGACAGCATGGCAGTCGAGCAGGTAAGCGGTGGCAAGGCACCGCTGGCCCTGACGGAGAGCTTCCGTTCGTTGTGGCGGGGCTGGGCGAGGCAGAGCTTCATGGACACGGCACGACTGGATCAACTGTATCCTACTCAGCGTGATCTGCGCGTGCTGCGCTTTTCATCGTGGTTCATCTACCTGCTGGTCTTTGCGCTGATCGGCAGCGGGGGGTATGGCACCTGGTCGCTTTTTGCTGCGATGAACCATCCTTCCTGGGAGCTCACACCCTATCAAATGAAGCTGACGCAGGACAAGCATACGAAGCTGATGGTGGAGAAAAAGGAGATCGACATCGTCACACGTCTCTTACTGCCACGCTCGCGGGGATGGGTGACGGTTGAATTCCTCCTCCAGCTTTTTCCGGAGGATTCGGGGGTGAGGCTGGACAGCTTTGTTTACAATGCGGAGGCGTCACGTGCACCGGCTGCCACCAAAGGCGCCAAACCCGAATCTGCGGGTATCGACCGGACTTGGATCTTCAAGGGTCTGGTGAAACCGAAGGCGCTGCAACTGCTCAGCACGTTGAACAGCCAGCGTGGTTTGAGCGCCTTTTTCGAGCGAGTGGCCGAGGCGACAGGAGATGACGCATGCCGGCCTGAGCCGACACGACAGATGACCATCGCACTGACGCAGGGGCGCAACGCACGCTTCAGTCCGCAGGCATCCGCCGGAGACCTGGCGCGTGAGCCGTCGCTGGCATTTCCGTTCAGTTTTGAGGCCACGATCACCCAGGCGCTGACAGACAAAGACACGCTGTCACTCCCGCTGGACAAACCCTTCTGAATTGACTGATGAGCGCCTATACAAGTCCCATACTTCGATACGGATTGATCATGCCCGCGATGTTCAACTGCCTGATACTGGGTGGAGTGATCGCGGGTGTGAGCAAACTGAGCAGGGTGCGTGCGGAGAAAGAGGAACTCTACAAGGAACAGACGCAGCGCCTCGCGGCGATGAAGAAGCTGGAGGCGGTACTGGCCCCCAAACGCAAGACATTCCTGGATCAGAAAGCGCTGCTCAAGGCGGATCCAGGGCAGCTCTTCACCCGTATTCTGGACACGGTGTTGCCGAAGTACCAGGAGATCGAACTGGAGCGCAGCGGTTTGGTTTTCCCGCTTGACCGGGGCCGCCTCGGACGCCAGGTCAAAACGGACCTGGCCCGTGTGAAGAGCAGTTTTCAAGGGGGGATGGGGCCGATGCAGGAAGCACTGCTGCAGGTGGAGTCGCTGATGCCGCAGGCAGTGCTGGAGGAACTGAAGATCACCCGCAAGACCGACCAACTGCTTAATCAGCGTGAGTTCCTGGTGATGGAAATGACGCATACCTGCTGGAAAGCGGTGGAGGAGAAGAAATGAAACGCATTTTGTGGATGTTCATACTGTGCGGAGCCGCCGTGACGCCAGCTCTGGCGCAGACCAAAGCTGCGGCGGCCAAGCCTTCGGCAGTCAAACGCGCGCCGTTGTTCATCGGCAATGGCAGCGCGAGCTGGCTGCCGCGTTCGGATCTGCTGCCGAGTGCGGAGGCAATCGAGGCACAGGCGAAGAAAATCGGGGTGCGTCAGCGCAATCTGGACCCCTTTGGACTGTCCACCTTTCCCCGTGAGGATGATGCGCCGGTGATTACCGAGGACGTGTACCGTGCCACGCCGAAAATCACGCTGAACCAGGCGCTGCAAACACTGAAGATCAACGGCGTGAACCTGCTACGCAAAGAGTTCCTCATTGGCGGGCGCCGGGCGGCGGAGGGCGATGTGATTGAGCTGGCCTTCAAGGGGGAAGTATTTCAGGCGCAAGTCCTCGAAGTGGGTGCCACGCAACTGCATTTCCGCGATATTCAGCGCGATGAGTCAGGGGTGCTCAAGCACGACATCCTGCCGCATCTCAGCATCGAGCCGTTGCAAAAAATCGCCGCCCAGATGGAGAGCCGAATGACGCCAATGGAACCCACACAACCCGCGAAACCATGAGCCGATCCTTGTTCCAGATCCTTTCAACAGCGAGCCTGGGTGCGAGCTTCGCGCTCACCGCCCAGGAGGCGGGGACGCCCCCCCAGGTGCAACCGTTGCAAAGCCTTTCGGTCCCTGCGGTGGATGTCTCAGCGCGTTTCGACGGTCTGCCGAAGCCGCCACAGCAGGTGGACGACGGATACTGGATCGACAACGCTCCTATCAACGAGGTGTTCCAATACCTCGCGCACAGCGCGGGGCTGCAGTATTTTTACAACAATGAACTGAACGACCCGCAGTTCAACATCACGGGCCATCTCCGCACGAACAATCCGCAGCAGCAGATGGAGGAACTGGCGGTGACCTTTGGTCTCACGCTGCACCAGCAGCGTTCCAGTGTCAGCCTGATGAACGAGGCGCAGGTAGCCAAGCTACCGGTGGAGGTGATGAGCTACGCGCTGAAGTACCTGCGTGGGGCTCCGCTCAACCGCAGCGCGGCAGCCGCCGCCGCCACGCCGAGTGATGATGAGGAAGGTGGTGGTGGTGCCAAAGCAGCAACGGGGGCCGGCCAGTCCGACTTCGAAAAGCTGAAATCCATCATCCGCCCCATGCTCACGCGCGACGTTGGACAGATCGAATTTGAGGAGAAAACCAACACGCTGCTCGTCAGCGACAACAGCCTCAAGCTCGAACGGGTACGGAAGCTGCTGGAAGGGATCGACAAGGCCAAGCCGCAGATCATGGTGAACGTGCGGGTGCTGCGGATCAAGCGCACGCAAGGCCGCCAGGTCGGAGTGGACTGGAGCCGCTCACTGGGGGAAACGGGCACGAACCTCACGACTAGCCAGAGTCTGAATGCGCTGTTCAACCTGCCGGACGTGAGCACGGTGACGCGCACGGGCAGCTTGTCTGCGCCGGTGAACACGATCAATCAGATCAACCAGCAGGGCAGCGGGCTTGTGTTCGATAACCTGCAGGTGCAGGCCATTCTGCGCGCACTGCAGAACGCCGACATCGTCACTCAGGAGGCCTGCCCCACCATCATTACCGAGGACAACGAGCAGGGTCTCATCTCCATCGTTGACCGCTTCCCGGTCATCACCTCGAACATCACCAACACTGCCGCAGGGCAGAACGTGACGGATGTGGTGCGCTACAAGATCGACAAGGAGGATCCGAGTGCGAGTGACGAGCCGGAAAAGAATCGCGAGATCGGTGTCACGCTGTCGGTGACGCCCACGCTGCTGCCTGATGGCACGGTGCGCATGAAGCTGCGTCCGCGGGTGGCCAAGATTGTCGAACTCATCGCAGGTCGCGGCAACAATGTGTTTCCACGGGTGAGCGAGTCCACGGTGGAGGCGATCAGCCGGATACCTGCTGGGCAGTCGTTGTTTCTTGGAGGGTTCTATGACTACAGCAACAGCGAGGGGAACAACAAGGTGCCGGTCCTGAGCACCCTGCCGCTGGTGGGCAAGCTCTTTAGCTCGAACAACAAAAAGCTCGAACAGGTCAGTCTGGTGTTCATCATCACTCCGCGAGTGTATGACGCCACCCGTGCGGGGGGGATGTCTGAAGTAAACTGGCATGTGCGTGAGTTCTCCGGCATGCAGCCGGATGACATCCAGGATACCACGCTCGAGCTGCCGCCGACCGCCTGGTATCAAAACCTGCCCAATGCAAAAAGTAGAGAGCCACTCCTCATGCCTGCGCCAGCGCCCGCTCCTGCTCCGAAGCAGTCGTGGGTGAGGCGTCTGTTCACGAAAAAGTCCCCCAGTCAGTAAAGCGCGGACGGTGTTCGGCTTCCGACCCCAAACGCGAGCACTCCAACGATCACGAATACATTCATGTCAGCCCCCCTTGCAAACCTTCAGCTCCCGGCAAAGACGGACCGCAACAGCATGCGTCCGGTGCTTGATCGCATCGCGGGAACCACGGTGATGTACCTGCAGCAGGGGGATTATCTGGTGGAGAGTGAGGCCGCGCCGTTGCTAGCGGCCTATGGCGAG
>NZ_JAQSEA010000218.1 GCF_029946185.1 Prosthecobacter sp. | reverse complement strand
CTGGTCTTTGATCCCTGCGCTCTCAAAGGATTTCAGCCAGAGTGCGAGGTGGTCGGTGGGCGGGTTTTCTGACGCACGGCCCTGCACCGAGTCGTCGGGCAAATCCATGCCGCCGATGAGCTGCAGCATCTGCACGCGGCGGAGAAACGGGTCTGCCACGACTTCGCGCGCAAAGTCTTCGCTCCACTCCATGAGGAGGTCCTGGTCATGCCGCAGTCTGTCTTCAGCACGGCTGAGGCCCAGCGGTGACCGCAGCATGGCGGCACGCTTCCACTCCGCTGCGGATACGTCTAACTTTTGTGCATAATCGCTGCTCGCTCTGCCGAGAATGTAGGTGGCCTCGATGCCCAGATGCAGGCAGTCTTTGAACCCCGCACGTGCCAGCGTGCGGGTCTCGGCCAGCCAGCGGCCCTGCTCATCATGCGGCGTGGTACGGAAGAGCATCCATGCCGCCCAGGTGCTGCGGTTGGCACGCTGCTCTGCGGGCAGCGCGAGCAGTTGCAGCCAGAAGTCGCGCGCGGTCTTGTAGGGGTCGTCCAGCGTCAGGTGTTTGACATCGAGGTAAGCGGCGGCTCCCTGCAGGTACAGCCGCATGTCCTCCGGCAGAGGGGCGATGACTTCGGCAAGGGAATCCTTTCCCACAGCCCAGTTCGGCACGCTCAAGGCGTCCTTCGCACGCATGCTGTGCTGAGACCTGTCGCTTTCATCCAGCATGATGCGTCGCAGCTCGCGGTAGCGGTTGTACCAGGCCTCATCGACGGGCTGTCCTGCCATGATCTGCTTCAGCTCTTCCATTTCCAGATCGAGTGTGAACGCAGGTGTCCCCGGCGGATGCGTCAGATGGATGTCCGGAGGCAGAGCCGTTTGATTCAACTCGCTTTGGAAATGAAACAACGGCGGGCGCAGGATGCCGCGTGGCTGCTCCAGCGCGCTCTCGGAAAAGAAGGGGCCGCAGGCCATGACGGTGATCGTTCCGAGCATGGCGGAGGCGCAAAGCCAGCGACGGTGAGAATGGCGGCGCAACATCATGCGCGCATCTTATCTCATCGGCCCAAGGCGCGAAAGATTCTTAGCGAAATATTTTGGCCGTGATCCCCGCGCCTGCTTCATCTGGCAGGCGCAGCCAGCCTGCGACGATCTGCTCGCCCGGCTTGACGCGGCCAAAGCGTGCGGGTTGTCCCAGCCAGAGCACCAGACGTCCTGCCGCATGGGTTTGCACCGCGTAGCCGCGCAATCCATCGCAGCCTGCCGCATCACCGCCCTGCCATGAAACGCTCACTTCATGCGGCAGATCATCCGGCGCATCTCCCTCTTGTTTCAGCACGATCTCATGGTGGCCTTCCTTGGCGGGCCGGACGGAGGTGGTCCAGCCGCGCTTGAGCTTCTCGCCCGCAGCCACGCGGGGCAGCAGACCGGGGGGCCAGTTCAGGCGGTCACCGCTCACAGGAAGCCGGTACCAGATGACCGCCTGCATGAGTTCGGATGCGTGAGCCCGCCACTCTGCCATGAGCGCTGACAGCCCGTAGGCGTCAGAATCCAGCACGGCATATTTTCGGCCGCTGAGTGCCAGACCTGCCGGCATGTCTTCGGCATGCACGTCGCGCACGCGGCCATCCTCCGCAAATTCCACCACGCAGGAGTAAGTCGGCAGCGCCACGCGGAACGGCACGCCGATCTCCACCGCGCGCCGCACCGCAGTCCGGGTTTCATCCATGTCCATGAGTCCGGTCAGGCCGCCCCGTTTCGGCAGGTGCAGTGAATGAACCTGAAGCACATACCCGGGAGAGAGGGGCAGCAATTTTCGTGCGGAGTCATGCCGCAGCCATGCAGGCAGTGCGGTGATGCAGAGGGGAACCTCCGTGTGCAAAGCGCCCAGCAGTCGCGCATAGTCTGCCAGTCGTGATTCAGCGCTGTCATAGTCGAGCTGCAGTTCGCTCAGCGGCACACCTCCGGCTTTGAAGCGGCTCACAGTGTCTGTGCAAAGACGCTGCATCTCCTGCGTCAGCGCCTCGTTCCATCCGCCTTTCCCTACGGACGCATGCACACGCAGCACCGCGCCGACCTGCCTACCTGAATCTCCCAGTGCCCGCCAGTCGGGTGTGATGATCGTGAGCTTAGGCTTGTCATTCTTGAGGCTGAACTCGGCAGCGAGCACATGCAACGCCTCGAACTTCGATGCGATCACCGCCACTGACACCTCAGGCGTCCAGGCACGCTGCCACACATAGGCCTGTGACGGCAGCGGCGTCTGTCTCACATCACGACTGCAACCTGCGAGCAGCAGAGTGAGGAGCAGAGTCTGGAGCAGGAGGCGGCGCATGGGTCATTTGATACTCAGAGGCATGCCGCTTTTTACCGTTTCTTTGGCATGGTGACAAAGAAGAGCGCGATGCCGAGGCAGGAGACGAGGAAGACACCGACGTTCGCCACGGTGAGCACGAGGTCGCGGGTGTCCTTGTCCGGGATGAAGCCGAGCTTGTGGAAGTTCGTGAAGACGGTGGCCTCAAACTGGCGCTGCTTGTCGGTGTGGCGCGTGACGCTGC
>NZ_JAQSEA010000217.1 GCF_029946185.1 Prosthecobacter sp. | reverse complement strand
GAGCTGGGCAGCATTGAAGAACGTTTATGGAGGTTCTTGCCGAGGTGAAATACAATCCTAACTGGCCTTTGGAAGTAGGCAGAATGAACCGGCCCCTGAGCCGAAGTGCAACTGTGCAGTTGCCGCATTGCCCTGTTTGAGGTTTATGAACGCACCCTCATGCCCCTCGAAATTCCCGACTACCCTTTTCAAGCCTACATCTTCGACTGCGATGGCACGCTGGTCGATTCCATGCCTTTGCACTACCTCGCCTGGACCGATGCGCTGAACCAGCATAATGCTCCGTTTGTCTTCACCGAGGAGGAGTTCTACGCGAGCGCTGGCATGAAGGAACAGGACGTGGTCAGGCAGCTCAACACCAAGCACGGAACGAATCTCGACCCCCTCAGTGTGGACGAGCTGAAGATGGAGATCTTCGCCAAACGCATCCCTGAAGTGCAAGCGGTAGGCCCCGTGGCGGAGTTTGCCAAATCCCTCGCAGGCCGCTTCCCCATCGCCGTGGCCTCAGGCAGCGAAGAATCCACCGTGCGCGGTTGCCTGGATGCCACCGGCCTGATCCATCTCTTCCCCATCATCATCACCCCCAAGAAGGTGAAACACGGCAAACCCGCCCCTGACATGTTTCTCCTCGCCGCCGAGCAAATGGGCATCGCCCCCAGCGAATGCCTCGTGCTGGAAGACGGCAACAGCGGCATCCAGGCAGCGAACGCGGCAGGGATGCAGTCACTGTTTATTCCGAGGACTCTGAGGTAAAACAAAGTACTCGTGAGCTTTAGCTCACTCTGGAAAAGCTCCGCGAGCACCCAAAAGTCAGAATCAGCTAAAGCTGATGAGTACTTTACTTTGGCTGCAGACCAAACCGTTCCAACACGTCCCCGGCACTCAATCCCGACTCAGCAGAAACACCAAGCACATAGCCGCCCCTCAGGCTCGCTTTGGCCGGGTTCATCGACATGTAACGCCTGAAGTGGTTCAATTGCGCTTCGCTGCGAACGATGTGGTCAAAAGCCTCGCGATGCCATAGTTTGCCTGAAGTTCGGCGCGCTAGATTAATCTCCCGGGCGCTGCCTCCTTTCCATCGTTGCATGATGTCACCCAATTCCCTGCCCTCTGCGGGTTCGACGATGGCGTGAAAGTGATTGGGCATGATGCCCCAGGCATCGAGATGGTAGGCGTTCCCATGTCCTTCCACCAGCTTGCGGATCAACACATCTGCGCAGGCAGGATCAGCCAGCGGGCATGCGCCATGCCCGGCATCCAGCAACTCATGAAATCGAGCCGTAAACTCACGATGATACTCATGCCGCTGCTCTTCGGTGAGGTGATCAAGCCGCAGTACCGAGCTGATGCCATGGGCATCAAACCATGCCTTTTGCAGTCTACGCCAGTGGTCGAGCACATCCGCAGGCAGCGAATCCGCGAGGCGAGATGTCACAAAGTAAGTCGTCCCCTGCTGCTGCCAATGCGGGAGGTTGCCTCGATGCCGCTGCACCTTCTCGTTTGGATTGAACGGCTTGAATGGCATGCTGGCACAATAAAGTACTCGTGAGCTTCAGCTCACTCTGGAAACTCCGCAAGCTGACAGAGCACACTCACCAGAAATGCGCGGCGTTGATTGCAGGATACAACTGACATGTGATTGAGGCGTGGAGGGGCCAGTTTTGAACTTCGTGTGCTATCGGCGCTTCCCAGAAGCGAGCTAAAGCTCGCGAGTACTTTTCTCCTTCCACGCCTTCCAGCACGTCACAAAGCCTTTCGCAAAATCCTGCGGCCGCGCGTCCACCCAGGTCGAAATATCCTCTGGCTTGAACCAATCTCCCGTAGCCACTTCCTCCGGCAAACAATGCACAGGGCCGTCGTGACGGGCGATATGGAGTTCCACGAATTCGTGATCGGTATTGTCCCCCGCAGGGATTTCAGCCACCAACTCAGTCGCTTCCACGTGAATGCCCACTTCCTCGCCCAGTTCACGCACCGCCGCGCTGGCGTAGCCTTCCCCGGCATCCAGATGCCCGGCTGCGCTGCTGTCCCATTTGAGCGGCGACACATCCTTGAGATGCGAGCGCTGCTGCAGGTAGATGAACCCGCGTTTATTGATCACAAAGATATGCACCGCACGGTGCAGCAGCCCGCGCTGGTGCACCTCGCCACGCGTGCGCTGCTCGACGACCTCGTTGCGCTCATTCACCACATCAAACATCTCGCTGGCCTTCTGCCCGGCATCCGCCTCATGGCGTTGCTCATAAT
Source organism: Prosthecobacter sp. (assembly GCF_029946185.1). Classification (GTDB taxonomy): domain Bacteria; phylum Verrucomicrobiota; class Verrucomicrobiia; order Verrucomicrobiales; family Verrucomicrobiaceae; genus Prosthecobacter. Next base: position 21,376 of record NZ_JAQSEA010000217.1, on the reverse strand, counting down.
GGCGGGCGATCTGGATCCACTGCGTCAGCGACAGCCCCTCCGCGCGCACCATCGCTGTGACGCCGAGCGTCTCAATCAGCGACTCCCAGCCACCGGGTGCTTCCGGCAGCAGATTCTTCAACTGCTTGCGCCGCTGTGAGAATCCCATGCGCACGAGGCGATCAAACAGCACGTGATCAAACACCGGCAGCGAGGCGGGATCTCGCGGCGTGAGACGGATGATGGCGGAGTCCACCCGGGGCTTGGGCACAAAGACCTCCGGCGGCACCACCCGCAGCATTTCCACATTCCAGTCCTTCTGCACCAGCAGGCTCAGCGCCCCGTAGGCATCGTCCTCACTGGTAGCGGCCAGCCGGTCGCACACTTCCTTTTGCAGCATGAAGACCGCGCAGCCCACCGGCGACGGCGGGGTGAGCCAGTGCTTCAAAATTTCGCTGCCAACCGAATACGGCAGATTCCCCACGATGCGCAGCGGGCCGTGCTTGAACCACGAGCGCAGATTGATGCGTGTGGCGTCGTTGTGGATGACCTCGACATCGCTGCGCCCCTCAAACTGGCTTTGCAGCTCCGGCGCGAGCTGAGAGTCTTTTTCGATCAAAATGAGCTTCTTGGGCCTGCCGACCAGATGCTTCGTCAAAGCCCCCATGCCAGGGCCGATTTCCACCACAAGATCCGCCCCATCCGGCTGCACCTGATCCCCGATCCAGCGGGCGATCTCCTCGTCCTGCAGGAAGTTCTGCCCCATGCTCTTGCGTGGGGTGAAGTGCGGGCGTGGGGGGGCGGATTCGGAGCGGCGTTGGTCGCGGTATCTCATTACCGCATCATCCACCCTTCTGCCGTTCCATCAAACCAATCCATCAAGCGAGCCAATACTTGACCCCTCGTCACCCATGAAGCACTCTTGCGGGTGCTTAGAACCTGCCTCAAATCCAAACTCCACCGTGCCGCCATCACCGATGCCAACATCGCCTATGAAGGCAGCATCACCATTCCGACCGATCTCATGGAAAAAGCCGACCTCTGGGTGGGCGAAAAAGTGCTGGTGACCTCCATCACCAACGGTGCCCGCTTGGAAACCTACGTCATCCCCGCCCCGGCCGGCTCCGGGCAGATCATCGTCAACGGCGCCGCAGCCCATCTCATCAACACCGGCCACCGTGTCACCATCATGGCCTGGGGTCAGAGCGAAAATCCCATCATCCCCAAGCGTCTGCTGCTCAATGAGCGCAACGAGGTGGTGAATGACACCGTGCTGTAGCGCGCAGAAGCGCTTCGCCGCAATCCATCTGGACTGCGGTCTCGCAGCGGGGCACGAGCGCAGCTACCGCTTTCGACGGGCTTTGTAGCACCACGCCCATCACAAGACGTTTGAAAGCGGGAGCCGGTGATTCTTCGCCAGCCGGTCAGTCCACGCAAACCACGAGACGCTCCACGGCGCACGGACTTCAGTCCGCAGCACTCCGCAAGCACCTGTACCTCCGCACTCTCGCAAATCATCGCCGCTCCAGCGCATGCGAGGCAGCGTTGAACACCGCAGACACTCCGCCTCTCGGCTTGAAGAGAAGAGTGCGTGATAAGGGGACTGGGACTTCGGCGGAATGCTGCGGAATTCCGCGCTCCTGCAATTCCCCCCATCACAAGAATACCACCATGAGCGACTTTCGGCTGTTCATGCCGCCGCAAGACTCCGTATGATCTCGGCATGACTCAGACCGCCGCCTGTTCTCTCCTGTTGCTGTTCGCCTTCAGCTCCACCCTTTTCGCCCAGGCGGATGGCCTCAAGTCGAAGACGACTTACGCCAAGGCCTACGGTGAAACAAAAAATGCCGTGGCCGTGGATCCCGGCAAGGACCTGCCGCGCTACCCCGCTGTAGAGCCAAAGGAAGCCATCGCCACCTGGCAGGTCAAAAAAGGCTACAAGCTGCAACTCACCGCGAACGAGCCGCAGGTGCGCTCGCCCATCGCTGTCAGCTATAATGAAAACGGCCGCATGTTTGTGTGCGAGATGATCGACTACAGCGAGATGCGCGATGTGACGCCCCATCTGGGCCGTATCTCAATGCTGGAGGACAAAGACGGCGACGGCCATTTTGAGACGAGCCAGGTCTTCGCCGATGACCTCGCCTGGCCCACCGGCCTCATTTGTGCCAACGGCGGCGTTTACGTCATCGCCACGCCCGACCTGTGGTTCTTTAAAGACACCGATGGCGATGGCAAAGCCGATGTGCGCGAGAAGGTTTTCACCGGCTTCGGCACGGGCTTGAAGCTGCTCAATGTACAGGGCCTCGCCAACAGTCCGATGTGGGGCCAGGACAATCGCATCCACATCCTCGCCGGTGGTGGCAATCGTGGCGTGATGACCTGCCTGAAGCGCCCGGAACTGCCCGGCATCGAGCTCGGCGGCAAGGACTTTTGGTTTGATCCGCGCACCTTGGAGTTCGGCCTCGAAGGCGGCGGCGCGCAGTATGGCATGAGCTTTGACAACTACGGCCGCAAGTTCGGCTGCTCGAACTCCGACCACCTTCAATACTGGGTTTACGACGACAAATACGCGAACCGCAACCCCTACTACCCCATGCCGCCCGCACGCCAGAGCATCGCGGTCGATGGAGGTGCGGCGGAGGTCTTTCGCCTCAGCCCGGATGAACCCTGGCGCATCATCCGCACCCGCTGGCGCATCGCCGGGGTGGTGAAAGGTGGCGTGGAAGGCGGCGGGCGTGTGAGCGGCTACTTCACCGGAGCCACCGGCACCACGATCTACCGTGGCGATGCCTACGGCTCAGACTTCGCGAACAACAGCTTCACCGGCGATGCAGGTGGCCAGCTTGTGCATCGCAAGATCATCAAGCCCTCGCCCGACGGCATCAGCCTCATTGGCGAGCGCCCCGCCGACGAGCACGGCTTTGAATTCGCCGCCAGCAAGGACACCTGGGTGCGCGTGGTCAACTTCGCCAACGCCCCCGATGGCTGCATGAATATCTGCGACATGTATCGCGAGGTCATCGAGCATCCCTGGAGCATCCCCGACGAGATCAAAAAACACATCGACCTCAACAACGGCAACACCCGTGGCCGCATCTACCGCATAGTTCCAGACAAAGGAGCCGAGCGCATCGGCCAAAAAGTGGCCCTTGGAAAAGCCAGCACCGAAGAACTCGTGCAGACCCTCAGCCACCCGAACGGCTGGCACCGCGACACCGCGCAGCGCCTTCTCTTTGAGCGGCAGGACAAGGCGGCGGTACCGCTGCTGGAGAAGGTGCTCAGTGGCGACAACGCGCTGGCGAAACTCCATGCGCTGGGAGCGTTGGAGGGACTGGGGGCACTAAGTGAAGCGGCCATTGTTCGTTGCCTTGATGATGCAGATCCTCAGGTCGTTGAAAGAGCGCTGAATAAAGTGACCAAGGCTTCAGAGGAGGAGGCACTCACGTTGAAAATCCTGGTCGATAAATGGAACTCTCCCAGGGTCTTGATGGCCATTGCCCGTGTGGCAAGCGAGCAACCCCTCGCAGAAAAGCAAGGATCGCGTTTCTCTGGCAATGACTGGGTTGAGGACATTGTCTGGAAATGTTTACAGAAGACAAATGCTCATCCTCTTGTGCTCAGCGCAGGACTCAATGGCACGCACCGCATGACAGCACTCTGGTCGTCCATGGAGCAAGCCGCCGTGGAGAAGCCCGAATGGATGAGCGCATTGGCCTCGTTGTTGAGAGCCGAGGCTGCACGGCCCGGATCTGAAGAGTGGGCAGGCAGCATGGTGGGGTTTTTGGTTGAGGAAAAGCAGTTGAAGGGCGCATTGCCCCTTCTGTTCAAAGCTTTGGATGCGGGCTTGAAAGCATCCGGCAGTAATCTGCAACGTGCAGACAAGACCATGAAAATGAAAGCCTTGCTGGCAGAAGCTGCAAAGAGGGTGGTAGATCCCAAAATCAAAGAATCTGAGAGAGTGGCGGAACTCCAATTGCTCGCCTTGCAGCAGACCCCGGAGACCCTCGATGCGCTCATTCAATGCCTCGCTCAAGGTCAGCCCGATGCAGTGCAAGCCGCCGCCATCCACACGCTCGCTCAAAGCAGTTCACCCGCGATCACAAAATCACTCATCGCAGGCTGGCCCGGCTTCGGACCCACCGCCAAAGAAGCGGCCCTCGAAGCACTCCTCGCCCGCGAAGACCGCGCTATCGCCTTGCTGGAATCCAACGCTGTCAAGCCAACAGAGTTCACCGCCTCTCAAGTCCAGGCTCTCCTCAAACACAAGTCCGCCAAGGTCGCGGCAGCAGCCAAAACAGCGCTTGCCTCAGTCATTCCGCCATCACGCGAGGAAGTCACCGCCAAGTTCAAACCCGCCATTGCCGCCAAGGGAGATGCCAAGAAAGGCCAGATGCAGTACATGGCACGTTGCGTGGCCTGCCACCGCGCTGGAACCATCGGGTTGCAGGTGGGACCGGATCTCGTCACGGTAAAAACTAAGGGCCGTGAGGCGCTGCTTACGGCTATTTTGGAACCCCACAAGGAGGTTGCCTCTCAGTTCATTGCCTATAACTTCAATACGAAGGATGGTCAGATTCTAGCAGGAATCATTACGAATGATACCGCATCTAGCGTGACGATCAAGATGATGGGTGGTCTGGAGAAGACCCTGCAGCGTTCGGAGATCAAAGGCAGCAGCTCCACCGGCCAGAGCCTGATGCCGGAAGGTTTGGAGACCGGTATGAGCGTCGAGGACATGGCAGATCTTCTTAGCTTCATTGAGGGACAGTAAACCTCCCCTAAAACTGAATCTGATTTTCTTTGCAGCCGTCGCCGTCTGCGCTCCTGTACTGTATCCATGAAGACAACCCCCGTTACCTTTGAAGACCTGCAGTCATCCGTCATCGCAGTACCACCACTGTGCCGGAACAAGGACATGTCTTTGGCCAAGTCGCAGAACAGCCGTCTGATCAAGCACATGTACAAAGGCGGCATCCGCACGCTGCTTTACGGGGGCAATGCAAACCTCTACAACATCGCCCCGAGCGAGTACCACGCGCTGCTGAAGATGCTCGTCGATGTCTCCCCTGAAGACATGTGGATCATTCCTTCCGTCGGCCCAATGTACGGCACCGCGATGGATCAGGCCAAAATCCTCAGCGAGTTCGCCTTCCCCACCGCGATGCTGCTGCCCACGCTCTTCCCGTCCAAGCCCGCCGGTGTCGCCACTGCCATTCGCCACTTCGTGGAGAAGTCCGGCATCAAGGCTGTGCTTTATATCAAGGACGGTGCCTACGTCACCCCTGAGATTGCCGCCGAACTCGTCAATGACGGCCTTATCTCCTGGATCAAATACGCCATCGTCGAGGAAGACCCGAAGAAGGACCCTTACCTCAAGAAGCTCCTCAAGCTGGTGGACCCCAAGCTCATCGTCAGCGGCATCGGCGAGCAGCCCTCCATCATCCATCTGCGTGATTTCGGCGTCACCGGCTTCACCGCTGGCTGCGTCTGCATCGCCCCTTCCCGCTCCACCGCCCTGCTCCAGGCCATCTTGAAAAAAGACTGGGACACTGCCGAAGCGATCCGCGAAGAATTCGTCGCCCTCGAAGACCTGCGCAATGCCCACAGCCCCATCCTCGTGCTGCATCACGCCGTCGAACTCTCAGGCGTGGCCCAGACCGGCCCCGTGCTGCCGCTGCTCACCGAACTTCCGGCCAATCTGCTGCCGAAGATCGAGAAAGCCGCCAAAGCGCTGCTGGCAAAGAACGGCTGATATGGGTCGCCGCCGTGCACTGACGCTTTGCATCGTCAATGCCGGGCAAAAAATGGCACTTGGTCAAGGCGAGTGGTCGTTCGAATGCGGCATGGCTTTATCAGTCAGTTTCAACCCCAACGGGGTTGCGTCTTTCAGCCTAGGGCCGCCGAGCCTCAGCGAGGTGCCCCTGGGTCATCTTGCACCCGATAGGGAAGCCAACCCAGCACCTTCGCCACACATCGAGCTCACCAGCAGCGTTTGTGACGCCTCCCGCTGCGCACGTGCCGCACTCACAGTGAGATTGATGAACCACGATGAACGGCCTTAACCGCGTGCCATTCATGCCAGGCATTAGGCCCCGCCTAATGCCCTGAAGTTTGTATTGACGGTTTGTGACAACTCACGTCATGGATGTGCGTACATTCACGCCATGACCTCACGCCGTCAATTCATCCACTCGCTCTCATCCACCGCTCTCCTTGCCGCCTCCGGCAGCATCACCGCTCAGGAAGCCGCCAAACCCGCCCGCAAGCTGCGCAAGGCCATCATGGGCGGCACGCTCGGCATCAAAGGCACGCTGCTTGAGAAATACAAAGCAGCCAAGGAGGCAGGCTACGAAGGCGTCGAGCCCGCAGCGGGCATGAATCAGCAGGAGGTTCTCGATGCGCTCGGCCAGTCCGGTCTGCAAGCCGCCAGCGTGTGCTGCCACACCCACTGGAAGCAAACACTCACCCACGACGACCCCAAGATCCGCGAAGAGGGTTTCCAAGGCGTGCTCACCACCCTGCGCGATGCCAAAGCCTACGGTACAGATTCCATTCTCGTCGTGCCCGGCGTGGTCAGTGAAACGGTGCCGTATGACGTCGCATGGACGCGCTCCATCGCCGAGCTTAAAAAAGCCGTGCCACTGGCCAAGGAACTCGGCGTGAAGATCTCCATCGAAAACGTCTGGAACAATTTCATCCTCAGCCCGCTCGAAGCCGTGCGCTATCTCGACGAAATCGGAGATCCCATCGTGGGCTGGCATTTCGACATCGGCAACGTCCTGCGCTTTGGCTGGCCGGAGCAGTGGATCAAGATCCTCGGCAAGCGCATCAACCGCATCCACGTCAAAGAGTACAGCACCAAGAAGATGAAGGAGGAAGGCGTCTATAAAGGCTTCGACTGCAACCTCACCGAAGGCGACAACAACTGGCCCGCCATCATGAAAGCCCTCGACGACGTCGGCTACACCGGCTGGGCCATCAGCGAACAACGCGGCGGCATCAATCCTGGTGGCCTCAAGATGCTCACCGAACGCATGGACAAAATCTTCGCGATGTAATCAGCCATCGCCCACGCGAATGAAGATGACTGACATTCGCGGTCATTCTTCTGCATTCGCGTTAAGAGGCGGGCCGCTTGTGCCGGTGCTTTCATCTTGCCGGGATAATCATCCATCATTATTGGCTCACAGATCACCCTGCGCTTCCAGAACGAGCTAAAGCTCTGAACTACTTTCGTCCATTCCCCAATGCCTTCCGCCCTCGCCATCTTCGCCCATCCTGACGATATCGAATTCGTCGCCGCCGGAACCCTGCTGCTGCTCAAAGAACGCGGCTGGGACATCCACTACATCAATCTCTGCACCGGCAACGGCGGCTCCGTGCAGATGGACGGACCCACCACGACCCAGAAGCGCCTCGAAGAAGGCCAGGAGGCCGCACGCATCCTCGGTGCCACCTTTTATCCGCCCATCAGCGATGACCTGGAGCTGACCTACTCCGTGCCCCACCTGCGCAAAGTCGCCGCCATCGTGCGCATGGCCCAGCCCAGCATTGTCCTCACGCACGCCCCTGCGGACTACATGGAAGACCACATGCAGGCCTCCCGCCTCGCCGTGACAGCAGCCTTCTCCCACTGCATTCCCAATTTTCAGACCGATCCGCATCTCCCATCCTACTCGCACGATGTGACCGTCTATCACGCCATGCCGCACGGCCAGTGCGACCCGCTGCGCCAGAAACTCCAGGCCGGGCAGTATGTGGACACCACCAGCGTCCACGCTCATAAGCGCGAAGCTCTCGCCGCTCACGAAAGCCAGAAGCACTGGCTCGACGTCAGCCAAGGCATGGACTCCTACCTCATCAGCATGGATGAATCCGCCCGCGCGCTCGGCAAGCTCTCCGGCCAGTTCGAGTACGCCGAAGGCTGGCGCCGCCACCTCCACCTCGGCTTCAGCGCCAAAGAAATCGATCCCCTCAAAGACGCCCTCGGGGATCTCTGCTTCATCAACGAAGCGTACGAGCAGGCAAAAGCCACGCCGATTTAAGTTACAAGTTTAAGGTTACAAGTTTCAAGTTATTCATGCGAGGGTCTCGAGGTGATTTCGTGTGCCGCTTGGCCTGCTAAAAGCTCCAAAACGCTGTCACGGCAGCGGCGCGACTTAAAACTTGAAACCTTAAACTTGAAACCTGCAACTTCAGTTCCCCTGACCTACCTGCTCGTTGATGGTCACAGCGTCATCCACGCCTGGCCGGAACTTAAGCGCGAGCATCGTGTCGCCTCACGCCGTCATCTCGCGCGAACGGAACTGCTGAAACGTCTGCGCAATCTTCAAGACATGAGCGGCATGCAGGTCGTCGTGGTCTTCGATGGTGCCCGCCAAGGCACCAACGAGGAGCGCGAGCCCCAGGGTCTGCAAATCATCTTCGCCGATTCCGGCACCACGGCAGACACCATCATCGAGCGCCTCGTGGCCAAATACATCCCGGAGCGCCCTATGCGCGTCGTCTCCGCCGACGGCATGGTGCGTGAAACGATTTTGTCACTTGGAGCCGAGTGGTTCAGCCCTGAAATGCTCCGCAGCCTGTGCGATGGTGCCGAGACTAGCATGCGTGCCCGCCTTGCCTGATTCCCCTTCACGTTCTACCATCCGCCCATGCGATTGCTTCATATCTTTCTGTTCCTGACGCTCGGCCTCGCCTCCGCATTGGCGCAGTCGTCTAAAGCCGTCGGCAAGCCCACGGTTTCTGATGACGTCAAAAAACTGCTGCTGGAAGCCCGCGACATGCGGGTGAAGCAGCGCTACTCCGAAGCACTCGAAAAGCTGGATGCCGCCGAGAAGCTCAGTCCCAATCTCGCCGACATCTACGCGCTGCGGGGAGACATCTACCTAGCGCCGCGCCGTCGTGATTTCGACCTCGCGCTGCCCCAGTTTGAAAAAGCCGCCGAGCTCCAGCCTGAAAGCCCGCTGCCCAGGTTCAATCTCGCCGAATTCTACTTTGTGAAGCACGATTTCACCGCGGCACTGCAAGCCTTCACCAAGCTGATCACAGACTACCCCAAGCTGCCCATGGTCATCCGCCATCTGGTGCATTACAAACGCGCGCTGTGTGAGCTCAAGCTCGGCCACCGCGCTGCCGCCGACCAGATTATCGCGGAAAATTTCACCTTCATGGACGACACCCCGGCCTACTACTTCTGCAAGGCGGCCATCGCTTTTGAGACAGGCGCCCCCGACAAAGGCAATGAATGGGTGAAGCGTGGCGTGGCCGCTTTCAAAGCCCCCAATTGCGAGCCGTACTACGATGCCTTCAAGGAACTGCGCTGGGTGCCTGACCTGGATTTCGCAACTCCTCCGAATGCACCTAAATAACCGTGAAATGGTGCATCGCAGCGGATACCGGCGGCACGTTCACGGACTGCCACGCGCTCGACCCTCAGGGTCGTGAATCACGCTGCAAAGTACTCTCCACCGGTCATCTGCGCGCCATCGTCGCAGGCAGCATGCCCCCGCTTGTCCGTCTTTCAGGTCTTCCTCCCCTGCCTGCCAGTTTCCTAGTAGGCTTTCAGGCCAGCGACGTTGGCAGTGCGCTGGCCTTCACCATCACGGCCTTCAATAATGCCACAGGCGAAATCGCACTCGATGCTCCGTCATCATGGCCGACTGGTACGCTGCTGGAACTCACCACGGGCGAAGAGGCCCCGGTACTCGGCGCGCGCATCCTGACCCACACCCCACCGGGCCACGAGTTCCCTCCGCTGAATCTCCGCATCGCCACCACGCGTGTCACCAATGCGCTGCTGGAACACAAGGGCGGCCGCATCGCCCTCTTCATCACGCGCGGCTTCGGCGATCTCCTGCAAATGGGCGATCAGCGCCGCAGCGATCTCTTCGCACTGAAGCACGAACCCCGCGTCATCTTCCACGAGATTACCTGCGAAGTGCCGGAACGGATCAGCCTCTCCGGCGAGGTGCTTGAACCGCTCGACGCAGCCCGTGTTCGCGCAGCCGCGCATGAATGCATCGCCCAGGGCATCACCACCGCCGCCATCTCCCTGCTGCACGGCCACGCGCATCCGCAGCATGAACTGCGCGTCGCCGCCATCCTGCGCGAGTGCGGCTTCACGCACCTTGCCCTCTCACATCAAACCGCCGCCTTTGCCAAGCTCCTGCCACGCACTCAGAGCACCGTGGCAGACGCCTACCTGCACGCGCCCGTACAGTCCTTCCTCAATGGCATCCGCCGCGTGTCGCCCGACATGCAGGTGATGACGAGCGCGGGCGGCCTCAAATCCGCCGATGACATCCGGCCCAAGGACATGCTGCTTAGCGGTCCAGCCGGAGGTGCGATCGGTGCCGCCAATGCCGCACGCCGACTCGGCCTCACCAAGATCATCACCTTCGACATGGGCGGCACCAGTACCGATGTGGCACGCATCGACACCCGCCCCGGTTACCGCTTTTCTCAAAACGTTGCAGGCATGCAGTTGCTCGCGCCCTGCGTCGCCATTGAAACTGTGGCCGCAGGCGGCGGCTCCATCTGCCACCTGACCCATCACGGCCTCGCCGTCGGCCCGCAAAGCGCAGGCTCAAATCCCGGCCCCGCCTGCTATGGCAAAGGCGGCCCGCTGACCATCACGGATGTCAATCTGCTACTCGGCCGCTTCGACCCCGCACGCGCTCCCATTCCACTCGATGTCGCCGCATCACAGCAGCGCTTGGAGGAACTCCATGCCCATACCGGCGGCACCGGCTCTGAGGCCGAACTTCTTCAATCCCTCCTCCGCCTCGCCATTGAGCACATGACCGATGCCATCCGCCGCATCTCCATTGGCGAAGGATTTGATCCCGCTGATCACGCCCTCCTCGCCTTTGGCGGTGCCGGTCCCCAGCACGCCTGCGCCGTGGCCGAATCTCTCGGCATGCAGACCATCCTCGTGCCCGAGCACGCAGGCATCCTCAGCGCCGTCGGCTTGCAAGAAGCCGTCCCTGAACGCATCATCGAAAAAGAAATCCGCCTGCCGCTGGCGGCTGCGCAAGCAATGCTGACTGCCGAACTCGCAGCCCTGCCGCAGGAAGACCGCACTCAAATCGCCGAGCTTCGCCTCAAAGGGCAGGACACCCCGTTGCAGGTGGAGTTCACCGACCCCGCCGATCTACCACATCTCTACTGTGCGGTTTATGAACGCCTCTTTGGCTACAAACCACCCGCCAATCGCGAGATCGAACTCGTCAGCCTTCGCATCATCCTGCGCGAAGCCCAATGCAGCGCACAGGCCAATGCACTCCATACAGAACCGCTCGAACCCGCGCCCGCACTGATCCAAGACGCCTTCAGCACCATCGTCATCGCCCCCGGCTGGCGGGTTGAAAAAGTCACAGGCTTCGGCCATGTACTCCGCTGTGATCAGGCGTCAGGCCCCGCCCCCACGCTAGGGCGCGATCTCCTGCGCCACCGCTTCCACTCCATTGTCAGCGACATGGGTGCCCTGCTCTGCCGCACCGCCATTTCCACCAACATCCGCGAGCGCCTCGACTTCTCCTGCGCGCTGCTCGATCCCCACGGCCGCCTCCTCTCCAGCGCCCCGCACATCCCCGTGCATCTTGGCGCTCTGGGCGTCTGCGTACGCGAAGTCGCGCAAGCCATCGCCATGCAGCCCGGCGACACCATCATCACCAATCATCCCGCCTACGGTGGCTCGCATCTACCCGACGTGACCCTCATCACGCCCGTGCATGATTCAAAGAATGCACTCATCGGCTATATTGCCAATCGCGCGCATCATGCCGAGATCGGTGGTATCACGCCCGGCTCCATGCCCGCCAATGCCACGCGCTTGATCGAGGAAGGTGTCGTCATGGCACCACGCCATCTGATACGTGGTGGTATTTCCTGCTTTGATGAAATCAGCACCCTGCTGACCTCCGCAGTCCACCCCACACGCAATCTCGCCGACAACCTCGCAGACCTGCACGCCCAGCTTGCCGCCAATCTCCACGGCGCAGAGCGTCTGCGTGCATTGGCAGACGACTCCTTGCAGGTCATGATGCAGAGCATCCTCGATCATTCCGCCGAGGTCATGCGCTCACAAATCAATCGCCTGCCCGCTGCGATCTCCGCTACGGAAAAACTCGATGACGGCTCCATCATTGCCGTCTCCATGCGCAAGTCCGCCGGCAAACTCATCCTCGACTTCACCGGCACCTCCAGCGTGCATCCGCGCAATCTCAATGCCACCACCGCCATCGTGCGCAGCGCCGTGCTCTATGTGATGCGCCTCATGCTCCAGGAAGACTTGCCGCTGAATGAGGGACTCATGGAGCCCGTGGAAATCATCTGCCCCGAGTCCCTGCTCAATCCCACCTTCACCGGCGATGCCTCTCGCGATCCCGCCGTCGTCGGCGGCAATGTCGAAGTCAGCCAGCGCCTGGTCGATACCCTCATCAAAGCCCTCGGCCTCCAGGCATGCAGCCAGGGCACGATGAACAATTTCCTCTTCGGCGGCGCAGGCTTTGGCTATTACGAAACCATCGCCGGAGGCTCCGGCGCTGGCGCGGGCTACCACGGCGCTCATGCCTTGCACACGCAAATGACCAACACCGCCATCACTGATCCCGAGATCATCGAACAACGCTACCCCGTGCGCCTGCGCCAGTTCTCCATCCGTCGCGGCTCCGGTGGTCAGGGCCAGTGGCACGGCGGCGATGGCGTCATCCGCGAATTCGAGTTCCTCGCCCCCCTCACCGTCAGCCTCCTCACCCAGCATCGCGTGGAGTCCCCCTTCGGCCTGCATGGCGGCTCTCCGGGAAAAACCGGCCAACAAACTCTGCTGCGCGAGGGTCAATCAACGACACTCGAAGGCTGCACCTCCTTCCCCGTCCAGCCCGGAGATCGCGTCATCATCGAGACACCCGGCGGCGGTGCCTGGGGAAGTGTCTCTGCAGTTTGAAGCACGACAGACACACCTGTTTGAGGGTTCCAACGAGAAGGTGGAGGCGTCACTTCATGGGCGAAGACGATTCCCTCACAGCCACTCCTTGACCACTCCTTGACCACTCCTTGACCACTCCTTGACCACTCCTTGACCACTCCTCATGCCCGTGCTCAGTATTCCCTCACTCTCATCTCACCACCCACCTCCCGTATCCAGCATCTCCGAATGAACGTAGTCCTCCTTTTCGCCGGTCAAGGCGCCCAAAAAGTCGGCATGGGCAAAGATCTTGCCGAAAGCTACCCCACCGTCCGCGCCCTCTTTGATCAGGCCGATGCCACTCTGGGCTACTCGCTCTCGAACATCATGTTTGAAGGCCCCATGGAGGAACTGACCAAGACTTCCCGCTGCCAGCCTGCGCTCTACGCCCACGGTTTGGCCATCCTTGAAGTGCTGAAGAGCAAGTTGCCCGATCTCAACATCACCGCCACCGCCGGGCTTTCCCTCGGTGAATTCACCGCGCATGCCGCTGCTGGCACTTTCGACTTCGCCACCGGCCTGAACCTCGTCTTTCAGCGCGGCAGTTTCATGGAAGAAGCCTGCGACAACACCAAAGGGGCCATGCTCGCCCTTCTCGGTGGTGAGGAATCCGCCATCCGCGAACTCGCGCAGGAGTGCGATGTCGATGTCGCAAACCTGAACGCCCCCGGCCAGATCGTCCTCAGCGGCAGCGCCGAAGGCATCACCGATGCTGCTGCCAAATCGAAGGACAAAGGCATCAAGCGCGCCATTCCCCTGCCCGTCGCCGGAGCCTACCACAGCCGCTTGATGAAGTCCGCGCAGGACAAGCTCGCCCTGGCCCTCACCATTGCGGAGATTCAAAGCCCAAGCGTTCCCGTCGTCTGCAACTTCGAAGCACGCCCTGTTTCCACCCCCGAAGAAATCCGCTCCACACTCACCAGCCAGGTCACCGGCAGCGTCCGCTGGGTGGAAAGCATGCAGCACCTCATCGCCGCAGGCCACAGCACCTTCATCGAGCTCGGCCCTGACACCACCCTCGCCGGACTCATGGGCAAGATCGACAAGTCCGTGAAGGTGATCAGCATCAAAGACGCAGCGTCGCTGGATGCCGCGGTGGCTGCGTTAACCGCAGTCTGAGTCATCCATCATGACGGCGATCAAAGCGATAGCACCGGCTCTCATGGTCATCGCTTTGCTCGCCCCCATCATCACTGGGTTCCGCAGGGAACGACTCGGCATTTCCATTCGGATTGGATGGTGCCTGATAGTGTTTGCCTACTTTGCTGCTGATTTCCTCATCCCCGAGTGGGTGGAACGAATCTATGGACGCGAAGCAGGTAAAATGATAACGCCTAACAACAATGGAACCCTGCCGATGCTTTTTCTCGGCTGGATTCTCCCCCTGGTCCTCCATTCTGTAGGATTCATCTTGTACGAACTGTTCGATACAGTGCACGGATTGTGGCTGAAAAAACGTTCTCACTGATCCAATCTCATCAATCCAGATGCGCCTCCTCGTCATTCTCACCACACTGCTGTTCACCAGCATCGCCTCCGCACTCGAACTCCCGGCCACGGATGGGAAGAGTTACGACCCTGCTGCGGTTGGCGACAAGAAAGCCGTCGTGCTCTTCTTCGTCTCGCCCTTCTGCTCGACCACCAAGTCGTTCATGAAGGAGATTAACCAGGTGACCGCTGACTACAGCGACCGCGTGGCCGTTTACCTCGTACACTCCGATCCTGAGATCACCAAGGAAGTCGCCATGGAGCACGCCATCCTCTCCGAGGTCAAAGCCTCCGTGCTGCTCGACAAAGAACAAACGCTGGCGAAGCAGGTGCAGGCCAAAATCACACCCGAAGCCATCGTGCTCTCACCCAAAGCCGAAACCCTCTACCAAGGCCGCATCAACGACCTCTACCTCGGCCCCACCAAACGCCAGCGTGCCGCGACGACGAAAGATCTGCGCGATGCGTTGGATGCCATCCTCAGCAGCAAGCCCGTCCCTGCCCCGCAGGAGCCTGCGCAGGGTTGCAAGATTGGCGGCATCAAGTAGTGCCCGTCGAGCCTTGGCACCCTTATAACCTCCAGTGCTTATTTCTGAATTGTCTCGACTGTGGACTCTGATTCGCGCAAGCCGGTCTCTCCGCCATGCACAAACACTGACGAGGCAAGAATTGCTCGCGTTGCAGGAGACTCGCTGGCGCAGCCTCGCTCGTCATGCGCTGCGGACCAGCCCGTTCTACCGTCGCCATTTGAGTGGAATCGACGTGAATCGCTGCTCGCTGGCGGACATTCCACCGCTGACGAAACCCATGCTCATCGAGCACTGGGATGACATTGTCGCTGAGCCTTGCCTGCGCCGTGCGGCTTTGGAGAAGTATTTGGAAAATCCTGCCAACTGGAATCGCCTCCTCAAAGGGCGCTGGCTGGTCTGCCATACCTCGGGGACTTCGGGCATCCCCATCATCACTCCGCATGACGTGGCATCCGTGGACTGGCTTCATGCTGTGCATGCCGCCCGCAATGGTGCGAAGGCCCAGACTGGCAAGCGTTCGTCATTGCTCCCCTTTCGGCGCAGGCCGCGAATGGCGGTTTTCATCTGGGAAACCTGCGCATCGGCTTCGGCAGCGCTGTTTCACACCCGCCCCTGGATTGGAGCCCTGTTCAGCAGTTGTCACGCGATAGATGCCGGGGCCTCGTGGCCCGATATTCTTAACCGCCTCAATCGGCTCAAACCGAATGTGATCATCTGCTATGCCTCCATCCTCGAACGCCTCGCGAGGGCGCAGATTGAGGGCAGCCTCGATCTGGATTTCACCGCTGCTGGATCGAGCATCTCGACGGGAGGAGATGTCCTGACACCCGGAATTCGTGCGCTGTGTCAGCAGGCATTTCATGTGCAGCCACTGGATGGCTACGGCTGCGGTGAATCGCCGGCCATCGCACGCCAGTGGCACGGAGTTGACCGCCTCATGCTCTTGGAAGATCTCACAGCCTTCGAGGCGGTTGACTCCCACGACCAGCCCGTGCCCGAGGGTGAAATCTCAGATCATGTCCTGCTCACGCCGCTCATCAATCGGGCCTTTCCATTGTTGCGCTATCGCCTGGATGACCGTGTCCGGCTCGGACCCACGCTGGCAGGCTGGCCCTTCCGCAGCATTGATGAAATCATGGGCCGCACCACCATGACCTTCACCTTTTATATGCCCGAAGAGCGTGTTGTGGTCGGGATGAACGTTTTTGGAATTTCTGAGACCGATCCACGTGTGGTCAACTGGCAGGCACGCCAGACCAGCCCATCCAGTGTGGAATGCTTGTTTACACCGGTTCCAGGCGAGGACGTGGCGTCACTCGCGCATGAAATTCAAACCAACATGCGCATTCATCTGGACTCATGCGGCTGTCACAAGGTGGACGCGTCAGCGCGACCGGTTCAGTTCATTGAACCAGACGAACGTTCTGGCAAAATTCAACAGTTTGTCCCCCTGCCCTGGTCGGGATCGACCAATCGGTGAGGGGCATCAACCTCAACGATGCGGCTTTTTTCAACCGGTCATGGTACAGAGCAGTTTTTTGAAACTCATTTCCGTTTATCGGGCTTTTTCTTGCACGAAGATCACTAGCGCATGAGAACCCTCCGCCGCCGCGCGAGTTGGACTGAATCGCGGAGCGATAACAGCGTGTAGCGAGGGGTTGAGCGGAGCGACACCCCTCGTAAGGCGCGCCCACACGCAGGAAAACGGTGTGCATCACGGAGTGATGCCAGCACGCCAGCGATACGGCACAGAAGACGCTGGCATCGCTCCGCGATGCGGCCTTGGGCGTTTGCGTCGGCTCAACGAATACGAGGGGTGTCGCTGCGCTCAACCCCTCGCTACCAGCTTGGATGGCTACGCCATCAGCCTACCGCGCCCCATTGAAAACATGCCTGTATCTCAGCCGAATAACTCTTTCTCTGATTGAGACGTATCCAGACTCTTTTTCAACGGCTCATGGTATAGAGCAGTTTCTGAAACTCGTTTCCGTTTAGCGGGCTGTTTCTAGCTAGCAGATAATGGGCTTCGACGGCGGCTGGCTGACGACAGCCAGCCCTACCTGCGCTGGGCATGCGCGTGCATGGCGCGAGGTAGGTCCAAGCGCCGTCGAGCGTCAACATGCGCCGCGTTCCGGAAACCAGTTTTTGAAAACGCTATAAGAAGGCTGAGGTGGGTCCCAGCGGAGTTTCAGGCAGTGTGCTTTCTGCGGTGCAGCTCCGCACCGTAGTCTCTGAGTTTTTCAGCACTTTTGCTCCAGGCGAACTCTTGAGTGACACGGTGCAGAGCATTTTCTGCGAGGGTCTTTCTCAGACTGCTGTCCTGGAGCATGCGTAGAACGGCGGCGCTCAATGCCGGAGCATCATCTGCGAGAAGAAGCTCCTGCCCGTGGCGCATGTGCAGCCCTTCCGCACCCACGGTGGTGCTGACCACTGGAACGCCTGCGGCCATGGACTCCAAGATTTTAACACGCACTCCACTGCCTGCTCTGAGAGGAACGACAAGCACGGTACACTCCCGCAATGGCGTCAAAACCTCCACGACTTTGCCGGTGATTTCGATGCCAGGGTCTGCGGCAGCAATCCGCTTCAAAGCCTCGGGAGGATCGCGGCCAATGACACGAAAACGCACGTCAGGCACCGTTTGCCTGATTGCGGGCAATATCTCCTGGATGAACCAGAAGGCTGCGTCGGCATTTGGCGGCCAGTTCATGGTGCCGAGGAAGGCAATGCAGGGTGATGTACTCTCCTCAAACACCGCAGAAGACAGCCCTCGCGCATCGGGGTTGGACCCTGCCGGCACGCAGCCAAGGACGTTGTCGAGCCTGTAGGTTTCGCGATGATAGATGCCGTCTTGATCTGAGATGGTGGTCACTCCGTCAAACAACCGGCACAACTGAGGCTCGCGCCGTTTCATGCGCCGCGCCATCTCACAAAAAAACAGGCGGACGAAGGGATTGCGCTGCAGTTCCGACAAGCGCTTCCAAATCAGAGCCTCCACATTTTGCTGCAGCAGCAGGACAGGCGTCTTGCGCGGTGCCGTCCAGGAAGCGAGCACCGGGGCCACGTAAAGCCCGTCTGCTATGATGAGGTCAAAACGGCCGCTCTGCTCCAGTTCGCGGGCGCGCTGCGCGAATTTCTCGCTGTGGAACAGGGTCAATGAGAAGGGCTCGCGCGAAGCGAATAGATTGTGCACGATCGGCCAGATAAAGCTGAAGAACCTGCGGGGTGCCCATTCTTCCATGAGCTGAGAAAAAACGCATTCCCGCTCGTGAGCATAAGAAACAGCCTCGTCACAACCTTCGTCGCCGGGCTTGTGCGACTCCAAAACATGCAGATGGCAATGTTTCATCAGATGCGTCATGAGGTGGTACGCATAGATCGCGCCTCCATTGTGCTGCACCTGGCAGCCGCCCACACGCAACCATAAGACGCGCAAAGCAACAGAATCGGCCACCGGGGATGAAATCATGACTGTGGGTACGTGAGGAAAAGAGGGATCATACGGCCGCACTTGAGGCAGTCAGCATTTCACCAAACCAGCACCTCTTCCTCCGGCTCTTCCCGTTTGACCGTCGTCCAGCGATACATGATCGGATAGATCGGACGCTTGTCCTCAAAGAAGTCCGAGACAAACGGCGGGCCAAAGGTGGTGAAACCAAAATGCTGGTACAAAGACAGCAGATGTTTCCCCGTCTTGGTGATCAGATATTCGGCCCCGCATTCGACCGCGTACTTATTGATGCCCATGCACAAATTCAGCAGATGCACACCGCCACTGCCCTTGCTGGTGCAGGCGCGTGAAAGCTCCAGGCTCAGTTTCGCTGGCGGCAGCACCAGATCCTTCAACTGCGACTCCTGCATCATTTCGAACTGCGCCACCTCATCACTGCGCAGCACACGCGTGACTCCTAAAATTTTGTCCTTTTTGTCGAACAAGGCAAAATGATGGGCCTTCTCATCAAACTCATCCAATACATGAGTAATGGTCGCGCCGTAAGATGCGCGCCGGAAGGACTCGATGATATTCCGATATGAATTGAATTCAATTTCTCTGACCATGGTGGCTGATCTGGCTTCCCCTTCAATCGCAACTGGGACCATCGCTGGCCGCGTTATTAATGATTAATGTCCAATGGCATAGTTAAAATCGCATGATGCCATTCATGCGCGCCCCCTTTGCACCCAGCTGAAAACCTTGGTTTTTCGCTCTTGCGAGCCTCAGGAGTTGGGGCAAATCACAGGCATGTTCAGGCTGTTAAATCTTTACCGTGCGTCCAGGTCCATTCGTCACGCTCAGAGTCTGAGTCGTTCCGACATGCTCGCGCTCCAGGAGCAGCGCTGGCGTGCATTGGCCCGTCGTGCCTTTGCTACCAGTCCCTACTATCGTCGTGTACTGGCGGGCTTGGATCTGGACCGTTGTGCACTGTCAGACATTCCCGTTCTCACCAAGGCCACTTTGGTGAAAAACTGGAATGAGATCGTGCCGGATCCGCGACTGCACAGGGAAGCACTTGCGCAGCATTTAAAGAATCCGCGAAACTGGGGCAAGCTGCTGCATGGCCGCTGGATGGTGAGCATGACTTCGGGCACCTCGGGGGCCGCCCTTGCCATTCCACACGAAATCACTTCGGTGGACTGGAATCACGCGGCCCACGCCGTCCGCACTGCGCCCACGGCCAAGAATTCCTCTGCGCCAAAACCGTCTCTGTTTGGCAAGCGCCCGGTGGCGGCCTCGTTCATCTGCTCCTCCGCACCTTCCGTTTCAGCGGCTCTACTTCAAACACGTCCTTGGATTGGTTCCTTGTTCTGCGACTACAGACCCATCAGCGTCACCGCGCCGTGGCAGGAGATCATTGATCAACTGTACGAAATGAAGCCTGACATTCTCATTGGCTACGCATCTCTGATCGGACGCCTCGCTCAAGCCAAACTGGACGGCACGCTGCAACTGGAACTGCCCGCTGTCGGTGGTGCCATCTCCACCGGTGGCGACAGCCTGACGCCAGGCATCCGGACCTTATGCCAGGAGGCGTTTGGCATTGATCCCCTGAATGGCTACGGCTGCGGTGAAAGTCTCGGCATCGCCCGCCAGTGGGCGGGCATGGACCAGATGGTCGTCTTCGAAGACCTGGCTGTTTTTGAAGCGGTGGATCAAAACGAAAACGAATGCCCGGCGGGGACGCTCTCGGATCACGCCCTCGTCACCCCGCTGTTCAACACAGCGCTTCCTCTGCTGCGCTACCGCATTGATGACCGGGTTCGTTTGGGTCCGCCACCGGCGGGCTGGCCGTTCCAGGTCATTGAGGAGCTGAGCGGACGCGGTGCCTTGACCTACACTTTTAAGGCTCCTGAAAAACTGATCTTTGTTGGTACCAAATTTCTCAGCGTCATGGAGCACCAGCCGCTGATAACCGCCTATCAGTTTCGCCAGACCGGGCCGGACTCCATTGAGTGCCTCTTCGTCGTTCACCCCGACGCCGATGCTGCCGTCATGCAATCTCAACTGGAAGTCTCCATCCGCCAATGCCTTGAGGATGGAGGCTGCGCCAATGTGCGCTCCAAAGTCACCCCCACCCATCATCTGGCCGCTGATCCGCGCACCGGCAAGGTGGAGCAAAACGTCCCCCTCAGAGAATAGCCCGTGTTTAAAAATGCCCCGATGGAGCGCGGGCCTCCGAGCCCGCAGCAGGTGGCAAACACCTAACGTGTGATTGTTCACGGCAGTAGTTCTTAGCAGAAAAAGGTGCCGCTACTCCAGAGCAGACGATGAAGGGAAAAGCGCGGAGATGTGGATGCACGCGAAGTGCTGCGGGCTCGGAGGCCCGCGCTCCGCCAGAAGGGCTGGCGCAGACCAGTCCACAGAGTGGTTTCCAAGCACCGCCTAGCCAGCCCGCGCGTCACTCTATTGTTTCCTGCCCTTTCCCTTCCCCGGCTTGCCTGCCGGTTTCGGGCCTGCCTGTGCGACGTATTCGTTCTCCAGTTTCTCCCAGCGCTCCGCCATCGCCTTCACGCGCTCAGGCTCCTGCGTCGCCAGATTGTGTGACTCTGCACGATCCTTGCTCAGATCGTAAAGCTCCCAGACATCGCCATTGTCGGCGGCGCTGACAATCTTCCAGTCGCCTTCACGCAGCGCGCGATTGCCGGAGTGATGCCAGAAGAGGAAATCGCGAGTGATCGTCTCATTCTTTGCAAACGCAGGCACAAGACTGCGCCCCGGAAGCGGTGGCGCATTCTCCGGCATGGCGGTGACGTCGCCACCCGCAAGCGAGAGCAGCGTGGGCACAATGTCGATGACATGTCCCGGTGTGTGCCGAAGCTCGCCCCTGGCACTGATTCCCTGCGGCCAATGCGCGATGAACGGTGTGCTGATGCCGCCTTCATGCACCCAGATTTTATGACGACGAAA
>NZ_JAQSEA010000216.1 GCF_029946185.1 Prosthecobacter sp. | reverse complement strand
GCCTCTTGTCTTTGCATGGATGACGAGTTGCTCGTCGAAACCGAAGCTCGTCATCAGCGGCAGCCTTGGCAAACATGCCCTGAAGGACAAGACCCTTGCCGTGGGCGGCTTCACCGCGCAGGATCTGATGACCTACCCCGGCCAGACGGCGGAGGCCGCCATCATGAGTGATGCGGGACTGGCGCTGCAGCATCGGTTCAAACGATCACGCGTGCTGACGGCGGAGGCCGCCTGGGCAGCCGCCGGAGCACCGCCCAAGAAATTCAGCCCCCGCGTGCCGGTGGGGCTCGGCAGGAAACTCACCCCAGATTTCATCCGCAAAACGCGCGCCCATGGCATGGATTATCTGCTGTGGATCGATCTGCTCGACAACACCGTGGAGAACGGCAGCAGCCAATGGACTTTCACCTACACCGAAACCTCTTCCTGCACTTGCAGCAGGAAAGATGGAGCGACATGCAGCCAGAGTTCCTGCGGCAGTTCCTGCCGTGGTTCATGCTGCCAGACGACCCGCACGGTCACGGAATACAACAGCTCCTCATCCGCCACGCGCAGCTTGAAGGCTAGCTATTCGTTGATCGACACCGCATCCGGCAAGTCCGTCTGGCGTGCCGATGTCGCTCTGGTCAGATCGAACCATCGCATCGCCGAATCTGATTCCAGCTATCCCGCCACGCCCAAGACTCCCTTGCCGCCCACGGAATCGGACCTCATGAAACGGATGACCACCGCCGCCATTGGCAAGCTGCCGAAGTGAGGAGCATTGCCGGGTGTATGGAGTACCGAAGGCGCGGAAGTTCACCCTTCTGACCACGCACGAATGCTGGACGAAACGGCATTTCTCTCTAGAAACTCCCGCAACCATGACACTCACCGGACATCATTACATCGCGGGCCGCGAGGCGGCTCCCCACGGCTCTCTCTTTCACGCCTTCAATCCCAACACCAGCGCCC
This sequence comes from Prosthecobacter sp., assembly GCF_029946185.1. Classification (GTDB taxonomy): domain Bacteria; phylum Verrucomicrobiota; class Verrucomicrobiia; order Verrucomicrobiales; family Verrucomicrobiaceae; genus Prosthecobacter. Next base: position 1,624 of record NZ_JAQSEA010000216.1, on the reverse strand, counting down.
AGCTTGAGCCTGCCTTTGGCGATGCCTCCCACGCCGAGGCCGATGAAGCCATGCAGGCTGCGGACGGTGCCTTTGATGCGCTGCGCTTCGCGACACCCGAGACCCGCGCGACTCTTCTCGATACCATCGCCGATGAAATCACCGCCTTGGGAGATGCACTCATCGAGCGCGCGCATGCCGAGTGCGCGCTGCCCATCGCCCGCCTCACCGGCGAGCGTGGCCGTGCCATTGGCCAGCTCAAACTCTTCGCGGCACTGATCCGTGAAGGCTCCTGGGCCAATCCCTGCGTGGATCATGCTCTCCCAGACCGCCAGCCCCTGCCGAAGCCGGATGTGCGCCGCGTGATGATGCCCATCGGCCCCGTGGTCGTCTTTGGCGCCAGCAATTTTCCCTTCGCCATCGGCGTCATCGGCACGGATTCCGTCTGCGCCCTGGCATCCGGCTGCCCCGTCGTCGTCAAAGGTCACCCCGCACATCCCGGCACCTGCGAGATGCTCGCGCGTGCCGTGCTGGCCGCCCTGCACAAAGTAGGCCTGCCTGCGGGCTGCTTCTCGCTGCTGCATGGCAAGTGCAATGACATCGGCACCACGCTGACCAAGCACCCCCTCACACAAGCCGTCGCCTTCACCGGCTCCCTGCGTGGTGGTCGTGCGCTGATGGACGTGGCCGCTGCCCGTCCGCATCCGATTCCAGTCTATGCCGAAATGGGTTCGGTGAATCCCGTCTTCGTTCTGCCAGGAGCGCTCAAGGAGCGTGCCTCGAAAATCGCTGAAGGCTATGTGGGTTCCGTCTCGATGGGCGTGGGTCAGTTCTGCACAAATCCCGCCGTCGTTCTCGGCCTGAAGAGCGACGATTTGAACCAGTTCATCAGCAACGCTGCCGCCCTCGCCGCCAAAGTGGCCCCGCAGACGATGCTGCATCGCGGCATCTGCGAAGCCTACGACGCCGGTACCGCCGTGTGGCAGACGGTGAATGGCCTGAAACTGGTCGGTCAGTCGGAAACTCCCTCCAGCGAAACCGCCTCCCAGGCAGCCTGCCGCATCTTCACCACGAACATCGACGTGCTGGAAGCCAACGAAGAGCTGCGCCGCGAAGTCTTCGGCCCCTGCTCCATCATCACGCAATGCGACACCCTCGAAGACATGCTGCGCTATGCCAACAGCCTCGACGGCCAGCTTACCGCCACCCTTCAAGGCACCGAGCAAGATCTGCGCGACTTCGCCCCGCTCATCCGCGTGCTCGAGCGCAAGGTAGGCCGCATCGTCTTCAACGGTTTCCCCACCGGCATCGAAGTCTGCCCCTCCATGCACCACGGCGGCCCATATCCCGCCGCCAGCCACAGCTTCTTCACCAGCATCGGCACCGGCAGCATCTACCGCTTCGTCCGTCCCGTATCCTACCAAGGCTTCCCCGAAGAAGCCCTTCCCGAACTGCTCAAAGACGCCAACCCACGCGGCGCCATGCGCATCGTGGACGGCGTCATGACGCGGTAAGGAAAAAAGTACTCTTGAGCTTCAGCTCAATCCGGAAAGCCCCGCCCCGCCCACAGCATGGCGGTGCCCGACGGAGAAAGTACTCTTGAGCTTCAGCTCAATCCGGAAAGCCCCGCCCCGCCCACAGCATG
>NZ_JAQSEA010000215.1 GCF_029946185.1 Prosthecobacter sp. | reverse complement strand
AGCCATCACAGCTTGCTTGTCCTTTTTGTCCTTCGTCAGACCGAGACGCTCGGTGCCATTGAAGACGGCCATGAGGCTGTAGTAGTCCTTAGCCAGAATCGGCTCTGTCTTGTGATCGTGGCAGCGTGCGCAACCGATTGTCATTCCGAGAAACACGCTGCCGGTTGTGGAGATCACATCATCGAGTTGATCGGCGCGATACTGCGCGAGCGCTTCCGGTGACTTGCCCATGTTGTCATCGTTGCTTGGACCGTTACGGCAGAAGCCAGTCGCGATGAGCGACGACTCGTCTGCGCCAACGATCTCATCGCCCGCGATTTGCTCCGCCACGAAACGCCCATACGGTTTGTCCTCGTTGAAGCTGCGGATCACGTAGTCACGATATTTCCACGCGTAGGGCCGGTCGAGGTCATTGTGAAAGCCGCTGCTGTCCGCGTAGCGCGCCAGATCCAACCAGTGACGGCCCCAGCGCACGCCGTAGTGCGGACTCTCCAACAATCTGTCGATCAATCGCTCCCACGCCTGCGGCGATTCATCGGCTACAAACACCGCCACCTCCTCCGGCGATGGCGGTAGGCCGGTCAAATCGAGCGTTACACGCCGAATCAACGTCGCTCGATCCGCCTCGGCGGACGGTTTCAGCCCAGCGGCCTCGAGCTTAGCGAGGACGAAGCGGTCGATGACATTTTTCGACCATGCACCGTCTTTCACCATCGGTGGCTGCGATTGCGTCACCGGCTGAAATGCCCAATGCTTGCGTCCAGTCTCGATGTCCGGCGCAGCACCGCGCACTCCAAGCTGCGAAGCGAGGAGCACCAAGAGAAAGCGATGGATCGATGAAGTTTGCAAACCTGACAGTAACAAACGCCACGTAGCCACAGCGCCTTGCGTTGCGTTGCCAATACGTTCAGCGTCGCATTTAACACACTCTTTGTCGTGGAACTGCGCGCCGGGCTTCCGTTATACTGAACCATGAATTCCAAGCCAAGCATTGAACGACGTACGCGGCGCGACTTCGTGAAGGCATCTGCCGTTGCGGTGGTGGCCCCCATGGCATCTGCGGGAGCTGCGACCAGCATGAAGGCACCGATGCGTGAGATCGAGACGGATGTGCTGGTGTGCGGCGGTGGATGTGCGGGCACGGCGGCGGCGCTGAGCGCGGCTCGGAATGGTGCGAAAACGCTGCTGGTGGAAAAGGCACCGTTTGCGGGCGGCATCATCACCAGCGTGGGCCTGCCCTATTTTGACGGCATTGCAGACATCAAAACGCATCGTGTGGTCGTGCGCGGCATCGCGCTAGAGTTGCTGGCGAAGACGGGGGTGTGCCAAGCGGATGCACAGGAGATCAAACCGCATAATCCGACGATTCCGAACACGTTTGAGTTCAAGGTGCTGCTGGACCGCGAGTTGCAGGCCTGTGGCGACAAACTGACCGTGCTTTTCAATTCCTTTGTGTGTGATGCAGAGTCTGCGAATGGCCGTGTAACGTCGGTGGTGATCGCCAACAAGGACGGACTAGTGCGCATCAAGCCCAAGGTGGTGATCGACTGCACTGGCGATGCGGATGTGGCCGCCCGTGCGGGTGCGCCGACGGAGCAAAGCGCCGAGGTGCAGCCACTGACGCTGCATTTCCGCATTGGCAAAGTCCAGCGCGTGCCAGACATCAGCAAGCTCTGCCGTGCCTCGCTGGTGAAAGCCCAGGAGTTGGGCGAACTCCCACACTTCTACGGCCCAGGGGTGATGTTCCTGTATTCCAATGATGAGGTTTACATTCACGGCGTGCGTGTCCCTGCAAATCCGACCGATGCCGCCGACTTGAGCCGTGCGGAGATGCAGGGACGCGCCGATGCGCTGGCGATGCACCGGGCGTGGAAACGTGATATTCCCGCCTTTGCGGATTCTTACTTTCTCGAAGCTTATCCGTGGATCGGGGTGCGTGAATCCCGCCGCCTTATTGGGCAGCACGTTTTGAACGAGAAGGAAATCATGCAGGGGCGGCGCTTTGACGACGCCATTGCCACCGGCTGCTGGTATCTCGATCTGCATCCCAACAAAACCGTTGTCGGGAGCGCGAACGACTTCAACCCAGAGAAGGTGCAGCCGGGACCTTATGACATTCCCTATCGCTCACTCGTAGCGCAGAAGATCGAAAACTTGCTCGTCGCCGGTCGCTGCCATAGCGCTACCCGTGGTGCACATGCTTCCACTCGTGTGACCGTGACCGCCATGGCACTGGGGGAGGCGGCAGGTTGTGCGGCTGCGATGAGCTTGAACCAGAAAACTGCGGTCGCCTCGCTCAATGGCCAGCGAGTTCGCGAAGCTCTCTTCCAACAAAACTCCGGTCCTTTTACCGAATCCTAAAACATGTCACGTCTTCAAAACAAAGTCATCATCGTCACCGGTAGTGTTACAGGCATTGGAAAAGCCATCGCCAAGCGCTGCGTTGCAGAGGGAGCACGCGTTCTCATTCATGGACTTGAGCAGGATCTCGGCGATCAAACCGTCGCTGAACTGGGCATAGAGAACGCCACGCTCGTCATCAAGGATCTCGCTGACGAAGCAGCACCACAATTGCTGGTGGATGAGGCCATCAAGGCCTTCGGTAAAATTGATGCAGTGGTGAACAACGCGGCGCAGGTGGGCACAGGCAACATCCAAACCACGGATGGTGCGTGGTTTCGCCGCATGCTGGAGATCAACTGTGTCGTCCCCTATCTCATCACCCGCGCAGCGCTACCGCACCTGCGCGAAACACGTGGCAGCATCATTAACATCGGCAGTGTGAATGCCTACAGCGGCGAACCCAATCTCATGCCCTACAGCGTGAGCAAAGGCGCACTCATGACGCTAACGCGCAACCTTGGCGACACACTCATGCGTGAGGACGGCGTGCGGGTGAACCAGATCAATCCCGGCTGGGTGCTCACGGAAAACGAAGCGAAGCGCAAACGCGAGCACGGCCTGAGCGAAGACTGGTATGCCGATCTACCCAAGGTCTATGCCCCTGCGGGGCGCATCCTCTGGCCGGATGAGATCGCCGCCTGCGCCGCATGGCTGCTTGCCGATGAATGCGGCCCCATCAGCGGCCAGGTGTTCGACCTTGAGCAGCACCCCTTCATTGGTCGCAATCCGCCGAAAGACGCCTCCACCATTCCCTCCAAATAACCAAGCTCATGCCAAAACTCGCCGCCTTCCCCAAAGCCTTCATGCATGCCTTGTGCAAAGAAGGAACCATGACCGTCTCCGAATGGATTCAGCTCGCCTCCAAGCTCGATGTGCAGGGTCTCGAATGGTATGCAGGCTTTCTGGAGATGGCCGATGAAAGCAACTGGCCGCGCTTTCGCAAAGAAGTCGAAGATGCCGGCAAGGTGATCCCGATGATGTGCTGCTCACCCGATTTCACGCACCCGGATGCAGCGTTCCGTGACAAGGAGATCGCCAAGCAGAAACGCTGGATCGACATGACGCACACACTCGGCGGCTCGTACTGCCGCGTGCTCAGCGGACAGCGGCGTCCTGAATTGACACTTGATGAAGGCGTGAAACTGGCCGCTGATTCCATCTACGCCTGCCTACCTTATGCCCAAGAACGCGGCATCACGCTGATCATCGAAAACCACTACAAAGACGACTTCTGGGACTATCCCGAATTCGCGCAGAAGATGGACGTTTTCTGCAAACTCGTGGATGCAGTGAATCACCCGAACTTCGGCGTGAACTACGACCCTTCCAACACCTACCTCGCGGGTGAAGACCCGATTGAACTGCTGAAGCGCGTCTCCCACCGCGTCGTCACCATGCACGCCAGCGACCGCTATCTTGCAGAAGGTACTATCGAAGATTTGCGCAACGAAGAAGGCGGTTCACAGGGTTACGCTAAACGTCTGCGCCATGGCGAGATCGGCAAGGGTCTCAATGATTACGACGCCATCTTCACCGAACTGAAGAGCAAGGGTTTCAATGGCTGGATCAGCATCGAGGACGGAGTCGATGGCATGGAGCAACTCGCACGCAGTGTCGAGTTCCTGAAAAAGAAGATCGCCCTCTACTGGCCGCAGTAAGCAATTCTACCCTTTCCAATTTTTGTTATGAAAACAAGCCCCCGCAATATCATAAGGGGCAACATCCGGCCACGACTTCTCGCTGTTGCAGCATTTGCGCAGGGATAAGACACACCTCAGTATCCCACCATGAAACACACCCTCCTCCTCGGCTTATTCTTTGTTCTAATCACCGCTCCACTGCATGCCCAGGAGCCTGAACGCATCCGCGACGTCATTTATACCAAGCATGATGGCGTGGCATTGACCCTGGACGTCTTTAAACCCGCGAAGCCAAATGGTGCGGGCATCATCAAGATCATCAGTGGTGGATGGAAATCGAATCACAATGGTATCAGCGATGGCGGCTGGCCAAAGGCAGGCTACACCACGTTTGTGGTCGTGCATGGCACCCAGCCAAAGTTTCAGGTGGAGGAGATCGTGGCGGACCTGAACCGCGCTGTGCGCTTCGTGCGTGCCCATGCAGCAGACTATGGCGTGGACCCGCAAAAGCTCGGAGTCACAGGTGGCAGCGCAGGCGGGCACCTGAGCCTGATGCTGGCCACGCGGGGTGGCCCGGGCGATGCCAAGGCGGCTGATCCGATTGACCGGGAAAGCAGCGCCGTGAATGCAGTCGCCTGCTTCTATCCTCCCACCGATTACCTGAACTGGTTTGAGCCGGGCGACAACGCCGTCGGCATCGGCAGGCTCGCTGCGTATGCAGGAGCCTTTGGCCCGAAAGCAGCCACCGAAGAGGGTCGTGCAATTTTGGGACGCGCTCTCTCGCCGATCTACTGGGTTCACAAAGGGCAGCCGCCCATCTTCATCGTGCATGGAGATGCCGATCCGCAGGTTTCCATCACGCAGTCACAGCGCTTCCTCAAGCGCTGCCAAGAAGAAGGCGAGGTGTGCGAGCTGGTCATCCGCGAAGGCGCAGGCCATGGCGGCTGGCAGGAAATGGCGCAAGACACAGAGCGCATGACCGAGTGGTTCGATCTGCAACTGCTTGGCAAGCAGCCGGCCAAGGCCTTCACGCTGAATGTGTCCTCCCTGCCCAGCACACCGGTGCAGAAGAAGAAGCCCTGAGGCCTGCGACAGTCAGGAGGACGGTGGACTTCCATCACGGATGTCGATAAATGCCCGCCTTACCCGCCCAGCGTCGGCGCGAAATTGAAGGGGATCAGCGGCGTATCGAGTGGCAGGCGGTATTTGTCCGGCTGGGCATGGTTGTAGGCGCGGGTTGGATTGTTGATGAAATGGGCATCCACATGACCCACATTTTGCACCGCATGAAACACTCCGGGAGGAATGCGTACCAGACCACGCTTCCGGTCACTGAAGTTCAAAACATTCAATTTTTGATAGGTGGGGGATTCCGGGCGGTCGTCGTAGAGAGCCACGCGGAATGAGCCGATGGCCAGAAACAACCGGTCGGCTTGCAGCAGGTGTTTAACCCAGCCCTTCGTCTGGCCAGGCCGGATGCTGGCAAAATAGGTATACACCATGGGGTCGTCATCAAAGTCCCACGCGGTGCTGAACACTTCGCACAGATCCCCACGTTCATCCGGGTGCGTGACCGCAAGACGTACTTTGACCCCATCAATCAAAGATTGGACCAACTGTCCTTGAGGCGTGACGGTCTGTCGGTCAGGTGCGGTGGGTAGTTCAGAGTTCATGGATGGAATCAGGATTTGGGCGCAAGCCCTTTGAATTTACGACGGCGGTCGAAGACTGTCTTTTTGTAGCCTCTCAATAGATTGCCGAAAAAGTCCGTTTTACCACGGAACCACAACCGCATGAGGGTGGCAGCCGCACGAAAAGGATGGGTTGCCAGCTCAAGCAACTCTGCTTGTTCAATATTCTCTCCGGCCTCCATTTTTTTCGTCCACGCCGCCTGCTCATGACAGGGTTTGTCACGATAAACATCTTTTCGTTCAGCCGCAGGAAGCTTAAGCACGGATAGTCGTGGAACAAAGCGAAACACACCTCCGTCTTCATGCATTCTGAGTAGCAAGTCAGCCTCTGGATCTATGGAGATCTCGCGAAACGATCTCCAGCCGCCCACTTTTTGCGCCAGGCTTTTGCGATGAATGAACCCTGAAGGTGGAATCCACATCTTGGGCCGGTAGCTCTGGGGATTGTGCGGCATCAGCACCCGTTTTTGATCCGGCAGGATGAATGAGACTGCCGCCCATGCCACGTCCGCTCCGGCATCCAATGCGGCTACCAAAGATTCCAGATGGTGCGGCAGCCAGAGATCATCATGGCCCAGATAGGCGATGTATTCACCCCGCGCGCGCTCGATGCCGTCGTTATTCGGCCCGCCTTGCTGCCCGAAATTGGTCTCTCGGTTATACCAATGCACGCGCGGGTCCTGAATGGCGCCCACCACTTGTTCAGAGTCGTCCGTACAGGCGTCTCCCACCACCCAGAGTTCGAAATCTGTCCGCGTCTGGCGTAGCACACTGCCGATGGAATACGGCAGCACCGAACTCCAATTGTAGGTGGCCATCACGACAGTAACTTTGGGGGTGGAATTTACCATCCAACACTGGTAGGCGAGCGCACAACTCACGTCAATCACCCGGTCCATCTGAGCCCGGCTGCTGAAATCAATAGATGCGCGTCCGGCTTGCGAATCCGCTCGAAAGACACCGATGGTCTGTGCTATAGGCAGGCCCATGGCTCTTACCCGCATTTACCTCATCCGTCACGGTGCCACCATCCTGACTGCCGAAGACCGTTTTGCCGGTGCCACCAACGTGCCGCTGTCGGATGAAGGACGCTCACAAGCAGGGCATCTGGCGCAGCGTTTGAACGGGCTGCCAGTGGCTGCGGTTTACGCATCCCCACTTGACCGTACGATGGAAACCGCGCGCATTCTGGCAGCGCCATTCTCACTGGAGGTGAATCCGCGTGACGGGCTGCGTGAGATCTCCCACGGGCACTGGGAGCAAATGACACGTGCCGAGGTGGGGCAGCAGTTTCCCACCGAAGTCGCCGCGTGGGATGAAGATCCGTACACCTTTGCGCCCACCGGCGGTGAAAGCGGCCTCGCGGTGACCGCGCGCGCGCTGCCGGCGCTGCTGGATATTGTGAGACATCACGAAGGCGAATCGGTGGTCGTCGTTTCGCACAAAGCCACGATCCGCCTTCTGCTCAGCTCCCTGCTCGGGTTCGATCCGCGAAGGTACCGGGATAATCTGGATCAAAACCCGGCTGCACTGAATGTCGTGGACTTCAAAGATCTGGTGCGTGCGCGTTTGATGCTGTTCAACGACACCTCGCATTATTCCGAGGACACGCTGATCAAGCCCGACACGCCGAAAGCCGGCCTGTCGAGTTGGTGGGCGAAATGACCTAAACCGCTATTTCTTCGGAGCCGTCTCTTTAAAATTCGTCAGCATCTCCTGCACTTTTTTGCGCAGTTCCTTTGCCTCAGCGCTGTTTCGATCCATGCCTTCAAGTTTGGCTTTTTGCGCCTTGATCTCTGTGGCGAGAGCACGGCGTTCTTCAAAATCCTTGCTGACCTGGGTGGGAGGTGGTGCGGCTTCTACGTCGTCCCAATCGTCCGTGCGGAATATGGAGGCGGGCAGGCCTCCGCTGTTGACGAGATTGGCACCTTCGGGATTCGCCGCCCAGGCGTAGCGCACGGCCACGGGTTGCTTCACTTCAGCACTGCTCACCAGCACGCTGTCCGTGCCGTCGATTTTCGCATCTGCCCAATGCCAGGCATGATCCGACCCGGCGATTTCGAAACGCTTCAGTTCGGCTCCGTCGCGTGATTTCAATCCTTTGCCAGCATGCTCAAACGTCACACGCACAGCTCCGTCTTTGACCTCACTCGATTTGAAGAGCGGACTGCTGTACACCAGATCGCGTCCGTAGTCTTTTGCCAGCGCCCAACGTGCGAGCCGGTTCCCGGGCGTCATTTTATCCTTCGGATGAATGTCACTTACCTCTCCCACATCATTGATGACGGCCATGCCGGTCTTGGGCGTGCTTTCCAGGATGTGACGCATGCGATCCTGCAGCAGCGCCCACGGGTCAGGGGTGCCTGGCGCGGTGGAAGGCGCGTGGAAGTTCGCCAGTTGCACAAAGTAGAAGGAGAATTCATCGCCCCAGCGCTTGCGCCAGTCGCGAATCATCAGAGGCAGCGTTTGGTCATACGGCACGGCTCCAGCCCTGGCATTTCCTTCGCCTTGGTACCAGATGGCTCCGCGCATGGTGTAGCCGGCGAAAGGATTGATCATCGCATTGAACAGCACACCCGGCTTGCCTTCGGTTACCAGCGGCGGCTTGGGTTCGGCAGGCTTCTTGGGCAGACGCTTGCGTTCTTCGGCGGATTTACCCTTCGCCGCAGCCATCGTGGCCTTCCATTTTTCCAATTGTGCTTCGTAGTTCGCTTTGGCTTTGACGGCATCATACGCGGCGGCCTCTGCCATCACCTTGTCCACCATCGCCTTGGTACCGGGCAGGGTGTTCAGCGCCTCGCGGCTGGTGAAGGTCTCCACCGGCTTGCCACCCCAGCACGTTTTCAGCACGCCGACAGGGACGCCGAGTTCTTGATGCAGTTTAAGTGCGAAGAAAAAGGCGACCGCCGAGTACCCCGGTACCGTTTCAGGCGTGCACAGCGACCACTCGCCCTCGATGTCAGCCTGTGGCTTTTCTGCGGTCACGAGCGGCGCATTGAACATGCGCAGGCCTGGATAGTTGGCCTTGGTCATCAGCTCCTCGTAGGCAGGCGAACGGTTCATGGTGTAAAACATGTTCGACTGGCCGGAAGCCAGCCATACCTCGCCGACGAGTACATCCTTGATCGTCGCGATGTCAGCACCCGCTTTGACCGTCAATTCAGAGCCCGTCGCATCGGCTGCGCCCGTTGGGATCGCTGCGCGCCAGTGTCCTTTGTCATCCGCCGTGGCAGACGCGGCCTTGCCTTTAAAACTCACCGTCACCTCTGATTTCGGTGACGCTGTGCCCCAGATCGCTGCCTCACGCTCGCGCTGAAGCACCATGTGGTCGCTGAAAAAGTGCGGTAGCGAGAGTTCGGCCAGCAAACTGGCGGGCAGGCCCAGGCAAAGGGCGACGGCAAAAAGACGCGAAAGAGATTTCATGGTGATTGGTCGGAGTGAGAACGATCAGAAAGCCCCGGCCTATCGCGAAGATCATTGCGAATTCGCGCAGCATCCCGACAGTCTCATTCCGATGAACGACGACCTTCTGCGTGACACCGAACGCTTCCTCCATGAGCAGATCCCGCTCACGCACGCCATGGGCGTGAAGCTGGAAAGCTACGATGGAACCCAACTCGTCGTCACGGCACCGCTGGAGCCCAATCACAATCATCTCGGCACCGCGTTTGGTGGCAGCCTCAGCGCACTGACCACGCTGGCCGGCTACGCAATGCTCTGGCTGCAACTCGGCGACCGTCATGCGCACATCGTTATTCGCGAGAGCTCCATTCGGTATAAGCGTCCCGTACGCGGGGCCCTGCGTGCCGTGTGTACGCGACCAGATGATGCGGCACTCGCAGCCTTCAAGGCGACCTTCCAAAGCGCTGGCAAAGCACACCTCAGGCTCCAGGTACAAGTCATCCACGCAGATCAGGTCTGCGTGATGTTCGAAGGAGATTTCGTGGCGCTTCGGTAACAACAGCCTCAAATCACTTGGCCTTCGCCGTGCCCATGTCCACGAGTTCGACACGGCGGTTCTTCGCACGGCCTTCCTCGGTGGCATTTGTCGCCACGGGAGAAGCGAAAGAAATGCCCACCGGGAACAGCCGCTCTTTAGAGATGCCCTTGCCCGCCAGATTGGCCACCACGGAGTCCGCACGGCGCTGCGACAGGCTGCGATTGTACTCAAAGCTGCCCTCCGTATCCGTGTGGCCCACGACCAGCACACGCAGGTCTGATTTTTCCTGAAGCAGCTTGGTGATCTCCGCCAGCGTTGCATCAGAGTCTGGGCGGATCGTGGCTTTGTCTGTGTCAAACAGGATGCCATAGAGCGCCACCTTGCCGTTGAGGGCGATCTGGCTGGCCATTTCCTCCGCCTTCACCAGCACCATTCTCTGCTCCATTGGCTTCACCTCGCAGATGTCTACGCGTATGATGGTGCTCTTCTCGGGGACCTTCAGCGAGGCAGCGGTCCAGGAGGCTTCGAATGACCAGACGGAGCAGAACACGTCTCCCTCTGGACGGGCAAGGCGGGTGGCAAGGTAATGAGACTTGGTCTTGTCCGGCCCCTGCATTGCCATGATCTGCGGATGATCCTGGTTCGTGTTCTCGGGCGTCATGCCATAGACTTCCATCGCAAGATTGTTGCCCTTGTTCTTCTCGACTTCTTCACCCGAGGCGCGGAAGAGAATCTCGAAGCCTTTCTCCTTCAGTTCATTTTCATACTGACGCACGCCCTCCAGCGTGCCGATGCCCGCAGGCAGATTGTAAAACAGCGTGGTCTTGCGGCCTTCGACCTCCACACTTTTAAAGGGCTTCATTTTCCCATCGCCATAATCAAACACGATGCACTCCAGCGCCATCTTGAGCGAATCGTAGTTCTTCTGCTCATACGACACCAGCGTCGAGCCTTCGTAGCGCTTGATCAGCGGATGATCCTTGCCGCCCTTCACATCCGCAGCCGATGACGCTCCCGCGCAAAAGCCGCAGACAAACACGACAATGACCCAGGCAGATTTCAGATGACTCATGAATGGGAAAATGAACTCATCGCGCCGCCACGCAAGCAAACTCCTTGGGAAAAGTGCCGATTGCCTGGAGGCGCTGAGCTTGAGTCGCGGCCCTTCCGCATGGCTCTTCCGTCCTTCGAACTTGCAAGAAGCTCGCGTGGGGTCCGTTCAAACGCTTCCATGATTCGCCAGACCCTCCTCTCTCTCATTCTTGGCACAGCCTCCCTGGCTGTCGCCGGTCAAACATTGCCCGAAAGCGCCAAAGTCGGCCAGTTCTATGCCGGCTGCCAGGCCTACACCTTCAAGGCTTTCGATTTGATGACGGCGCTCGAAAAAATCGCCGCCGCCGGTGGCAAAACGGTGGAGTTCTTCCCCGGCCACCTGCTTTCCAAGACTGACCCGAAATCCAAGTTCGATCACAACACCACCGCAGAACAACGTACTCCCGTCAAAGCCAAGCTCAAGGAGCTGGGCCTTACTCCGGTGGGCTACGGCGTCGTGCGCCTGCCGAACAATGAAGAGGAGTGCCGCAAGATTTTCGACTTCTGCAAGGATATGGGAGTCGGCGTGGTCGTCAGCGAGCCAGCCGACGACGCCTTCGACCTCATCGAAAAACTGGTGAAGGAGTACGACATCAAGATGGCGATCCACAATCATCCCAAGAAGCCCCTCGACCGCAGCTACCGCTACTGGGACCCCGAGTATGTGCTGAGCCTGGTGAAAGACCGCGATGCCCGCATGGGCTCTTGTGCCGACATCGGCCACTGGGTGCGCTCCGGCGTGAAACCCACCGACGCCATCAAGCTGCTGAAGGGCCGCATCTTTGACAGCCACATCAAAGACCTCGATGCTTTCGGCGTGCGTGAAGCCAAGGACATGGTCTGGGGCACCGGCCAGTCAGACATCCCTGCCGTGCTGAACCTCTATGCTGAGCAGGGCTTCATGGGCCCGCTGGATGCCGAATGGGAAAAGGACTGGGAGACCAGTCTGCCTGACGTGACCAAGTGCATGGAATTCGTGAAAAACTTCAAGCCGACGACCACGAAGTAACCGCCATTTCGAAAAACAATTCCACAGCGGCGCAGGGTCAACACCTTGCGCCGTTTTGCTTTTCCAGGCCCATCAGGGAGCGCTGGCGCGCACGTCATCAATCCACAATTTCTTGCCCATCCCAACGAGAAATACCAGTCGCGACTTCGCCACCTCGAACACCGTGCCTTGAGCCGTGAGTTTCTGCTTGTCGTTCACCGTCACAGTCACGTCATTGCCTTTCAATGATACATCCAGCTTGATCCAGGCTCCTGGCTGCGCCTGCAGCGGCGCGCTGGCCAGGCGCTCGGTGCGGTAGTATTGCGGATCGGCCAACTGCTCCGCCGTGGGAGGTGGCACCTTTTTACCATCCTTGGTGAGGGCAGCCCGGAGCTTGCCTTGGTCGATGTGTGACTGCGGTGTGCCACGATCCTGCGCAAGGGCCAGGGTGTTGCCGTAAATGGACACACGCAGCAGATGCGCAGCGCCACCGAAGGCGGATTCACCGTCGATGAGCATCAGGCAGTTGCCCTTCTCGTCGAGCTTCACCCTGAAACTCATGGCAAGATCACGCCCTGTCAGCGGCGCAAAAATCGCAGGCCCATGGCTGTCATCCTTCGTGCAGACGCCTTGCAGGGCACCATCCACCACGCTCCAGGAATTCGCCCGACCACCCGTGGTCCAGCCCTTGGGCAGTCCTGCGGCGGAGAAATCTTCGTGAATGAATTCACCTGCAAAGGTGGAGGTGCAGATCGTAAAGGCGAGCAAATAACAGCGCATGAAAACGAAACGACATGAACCGGGGCGCTGTTGCGTATCAGCACACGAATCGACTATGATAGTGGCATCCAGCATTGACCAGACAACGTCCGCAATCATGATTCGCTCCATGAAACGTCAAACCCTGGTCCTCTCACTCCTCCTGCTCTGCCTTGGCGCATCAATCTCTCGCGCCGACCAGTTTGTGCTATTCGATGTCACCTTCACATTCACCCATGAGGACGCTCTCAAGTCGAAGCCCAATCAATCCCACTACTATGTGCGGGGAGACATGATCAATGCGCAGCGTCCCAAGGACTGGACCGCCCCCGTGGACTACCGCAACGGCACCGTCCATGTGCGGCTCGAAGTCCTCGAAAAGCCTGCGGGTGAACAGCCCACGACGTGGAGCGTGTGCTACATCCCGAACAAAGGCCAGAACCACGGCTACGGCTGCATCGGCACCGGGGCTTACAAGACAAGCGGCGTACATGAAAAGGACATCGACATGACCAGCTTCTGGCAAAACAAGGACATTGTCTGGGAACAGGGCATCAAGGAAATGCACCTCGTCATCAAAGACGATCACAACCTCCACGCGCACAAGCGCCCCGATCCGGCGAAGTTCTTCCCCACCAAGGTGCGTATGACACTCATCCAAGTCTCAAAGGGTGCGAAGTATGATTCTAAACTGGGGCCGAATCAGCCCTGAGCAGCGTTTAAACCAACCGACGACGACGGCGGCCGCCAAGCAGGGCGGCCGAGGCCATCAGCAACAGCAGGGCGCGGCTGGGTTCTGGCACCACCACGGTGATGCTGCCGTCTGTCAGGAAACTGCTCACGTCCCAATACAGGGAAAGTGAACTGAGGTCAGGCAGGTCAAATTGAAGGGCGTTGTCCTGGCTGCCATTGCGCACCACGGTCCCGACATCAAACGAGCCATTGAGCAGCCCGGTCCAGTCCAGCAAGTCGTACTTGTTGCCCGCAGCAAAGGCCGTGCTGAACTGGGTTCCAGTGAGCGAGGTGGTAACACTCACTTTGCCATTCAGCGTGAGCCCGCCGGAGTTGAGCACAATGATCCGGTCATTGAGGGACACACCTTCGATCTGAAACACCGCCGTCCCGCCGGAGGTCAAATTCAGGCTGCCGACGTTCAGGGTGCCCACCGAAGTGCCGCCTGTGTCCCCCGGTTGAATAAAGCCCGAGGTCACAGTGACGGCACCGCCCACCGTGCCGCTACCAGCCAGCGTGGCAGAGACCCCGTTCACTGAGACAACACTGCTGGCGGAGGTGGAACCCTGGCCCGCGACGCCAATCTGCAACGCTCCTTGGCTGATGGTCGTCGTCCCAGTGTAGGTGCTGCCGCCTGACAAGCTTTGAGTTCCGGAGCCGAATTTGACAAAGTTGAGCACCCCGCCTCCAGATCCGTCCCTCACAGTGCCGCTGTAGCTCTGGGATGAATTGTCGCCGCCCACGGTGAGCGTGGCAGAAGTGGCATTCGCATTCTCGACGATGCCCGCGCCTGCTAGCGAACCAAGCGAGTTGTTTTTGCCAGCCAGGCGCAGGGTGCCATCCACAGTCGTCGCAGAATTGATGCCGAAGGCGCTGGCACTGCCAGCGACGAGCGTTCCACCGGCATTGACGATGGTGGCACCCGTATAGGTATTGGTGCCACTCAGCGTGAGTGTCCCCGCACCGGTTTTTGTGATGCCGCCGGAGCTGTTGGCAGCCAGGACCGCCGTGTCCAAAATAGCACCCGCGCCACCACCACCAGTCAGCGTGACCGTGGGTGTACCGGTGTAGCCAGTGCCCGGGCTGGTGATGGTGATGCTGCCGATTTTGAAGGTTCCATTGCCCGTGCCGTCATCGACCATATTGGCCACTGCGGTCGCGCCAGAGCCTGTGCCACTGATGAAAACGTAAGGAGCACCGACGTAGCCACTGCCGCCGTTGGTCACGGCAATGGTGGTCACGCCATTACCCGCAGGCGCAAGCAGGGCCTGAACGATCATGATTGATTGGCCATTGCTATCGACGGTCAGCCCACCCGCGAAGACGTTCGCGCTGGTGAGGCCGGTGAGGAAAGTGCTGTTGCTCGCTGAGGTAGCAGCCTTGAGGGTACCGCCATTGAAATTGACGATCCCAGTGCCGTTGGTCTTGGAAATCTGTCTCGTAGAGTAAACACCACCATTCAAATTGAGGATGCCGACGTCATCTGCGGCAAGGCCAAGATAGGTGGTGCCATTGATGGTGATCACGGCCTCCCCAGCCACCGTTTGCTCACCACGGATCCCAAAGGCGTTGTTGCTGACTCCATTGTAGCCGATCCGATTGGACAGCGCTGTCATTGTACCGCTGGTCAGGTAAGCAATGCCAGTGGCGTTGGAAAGATTATTACTCGCGTTTGCCCCGACCTCCAAGCCATTGCCAAAGAGGATGTTGACCGCGCCACCCGATTGATAAAAAACACCCGTCGAGTACGAGCCCCCGCCCCCCATCCGAAAGCGGACGTTCCCGCCGCCGGTGTCAGTCACAGTGCCGCCGCTCAGATTATAAAAACCGTAGGAGCCGGCAGTAGAGTTTCCACCGATGCCCAGATTGAAGTTATTGTTGAACAAGATGTCTCCACCAGTCTGATTGAAAGCGCCCACGCTGCCAGCTCCAGACCCCACACTGAATGCCGTATTGGTTCCATAGATGCTGCCACCCGCCAGCAGATTGAAGACGGTGGACGTATTAGCCACAGTGACAGCCCCCGTGTAACTGCCGGAGAGATTCACGGTCCCAGCGCTGATCGTCAGCGTTCCAGTGGTCACGTTGGCACCGGACAAAGTCAGCGAACCAGCGTCGCTTTTGATCACGGCACCGGAACCACTGATGGCTCCCGCAATGATGGTGTTGCCTGAACCCCTGCTCGTCAGGTTGAATGCACTCATGCCTACCGCACCACCGATGGTCAGCGTGTTGCTGCTGTTGTTCGTCCATGTTTGGATAGCACCCAGAGTCACCGGAGCGTTCAAAGTAACGGCCCCGGCCCCGCTGTTCACGGTGATGCCGCTGGCGATGGTAAGCGTGTTTCCATCTGCATTCAGCGTCACCGCATTGGCGTCACTCACGGTCAGGCTCTTGATCGACATATTCGCCCCGAGGACCATGGCACCCTGATTCGTTGCACCCGTGGCCGAAAAAGTGATGGCGGCACCTGCGCCCGGGACCAGCGGCGTTGTCCCCGTGCCATTGGCGTTGGTCACCCAGTTGCTGGCGGTGCCATCGGAGAGCGCCCACACGTTGCTGCCTGCGCTGAGGCCGCCCTTCCAGTAAGCCGCCGTCAATGCCGTGGCGCTGGCGACATTGATGCTGAGCGTGGTGTCGGTCGCCACGAAGTTGTTCACGGTGAAGTTCGTGGCGTTGTAAAGCTGCGTCAGTGTGTAGGTGGCACCGCCCGATGTCAGCCCGCTGGCAACGGTGATCAAATTGTTGGTGCCAGTGGACAATGTGGCCGCAGGAATAAAATAGAGAGCCACTCCGACAGAACCACTCGCCGATGCTGCGGCTGAACTGGTGATGACCGACTGGCTGAGCGTACCGCCAAGAGCGGTGCCTATGGTGCTGCCTCCCGCAAGAGTCAAAACACCCGAACCGATGCTCAGTGAGCCAGCAACCGTTGGACGGTAGGCAAAGATCGCTCCACTGCCAATGCTCAAGCCGCTGTTCGATCCCAGTGCCGAGGTGCTCGTTCCGATCAAGGTGCCGGCTGTCACCGAGGTGCCACCCGAATAGGTGTTCGCACCCGATAGAAAAGCCGTCCCGAGGGTGGTCTTGGACAAGCCAGCGCTGCCCGCAAGTATCGCACTCACCACACCCGACTGAATGTCATACGCAGTGGTGCTGGTGAGGATGCCGCTGCTGCTGGTGATGGTGCCGCCGCTCACCTGCACATTGGCCAGCGTCTGATTGAAAACTTGCAGAGAAAAGGTGCCACCGCTCACCACCAGATTGCTGGCGGCATTGATCTGATTGGATTGCAGCAGCTTGGCGGTGCCACCGCTCACTGTCAGATTTCCAGCGATGGCCTGTCCGCCCGTGGTGTTGAGGTCAAGCGAACCCGCAGTCACTATCGTCATTCCGGTGTAGGTGTTTGCGCTGGTGAAAACCAGAGTGCCGAGGCCTGTCTTGGTCAGCCCACCCATGCCACTCAGAATCGCCGTACTCTGAAGGGTGGCCGTTTGAAGGGTGCCCATTAGAGTTCCGCTCACATTCCAGGTGTGCGTTCCCGAGATGTTGCCCGTGTTGTTGAGCACGATGTTCAAGCCACCCGTCAGGCCGTTCAAGGCGGTGTTGCCATTCACTGTCATGTTCACTCCCGCCACGTTCCCAATGGTGCCATCCACCCAGTTGAAATTGATGGTGGCGGTGTTAGCACCCGCACCTGTGCCCGCCGTGCCGCGTTGGATGGTCGTGGCGTACAATGCACCGCTATAGAGATTGAAATTGCTGGTGATGGTCTGCGCCACCACAGTGCTGATCTTGTCCGCCAGCGTGAACGTCGTCACGCTGATCGTCCCACCACTGAGGCTTAGCGTGGCCATCGCCTGACTGGAGGAATTGCCCACAGTGACAGCCCACTGCTGTCCCAGAATGATCGCGGTGGCATCCAGCGTGCCCAGGCCCATCAGGAATGTCCCGGTGACCGCCTTCCCAGCCGAGCCGTTGCGAGTGGACTGCCCGATCAGCAAGGTGCTAATTTTGGCATCCAGTGTGCTGGCACCCGTCACCCCCGTGATCAAATCCACCGTCGAATCGGAAGTCAGGACACCACTGGCATTGTAGCCCACCGTCACCGTCGCACGGTCTGCATCGGTGCCTCCCGTGCCGCGAATTTTCAGCGTTGGATTGACGAGTCCGGTTTGGAAATCTAGCAGCGCAATGGTCTTCTGCTCCCCGATTAAGATAGTCGTGGCGTTGATGGTGTTGGTCTGACCCAGATGCACAGCACCGGTATTCAGTGACGTGAGACCGGTGCTGAAGGGATTGATTTTGAAATTCGCCGCCGTGATGGTGTTCGTAGCTGCCAGGGTCAAAACACCGTTCCCGGTGATCGCAGCCGAATTATTGTTGGCCAGTCCACCCACATAAAAATTCCCGGAGGTGTTGGTGTAGTTGAACGTGCTCAAACCTGACATATCCAAAGTTTCCGACCCGCTGTTGTTCGCATCGCCGCCACCGACTTGAATACTCCCGTTGTTCACCGTGAGGGCACCACCGGCCCCGGTGATGACATGACTGGCAGTGCCGGTGGTAGGAAAGGTGAGCCCACCCAAGGTCTGGCTGGTGGAACCAACGTCCAGCGTGCCGCTGCTACCAGTGAAACTCACCGTCCCGGTGCTGAGCAGCCGGTTGTCACCCCCGCTCAAGACCAGCGTACCGGCCACGATATTGGTGCCGCCGCTAAAAGTGTTCGCCGCAGTGAGTTCCAGGGTTCCCGTGCCGAACTTGACCAAGCCGAGAACGTTGCTGCCGCTGTACGGATTCCCAATGGCGGAGCCGTAGGTGAACGTGCCACCCGCATTCGTGGTATCAAGTCCGAGGAATGAGCCGCTCATGAAACCCGTAGTCGCCGTGCCCAATCCCTTCAGAACGTCGATGTCCGCCGCCGTGAACTCGCCCGCGCCACCCACGTTGAAAGCTGCCGTCGCTCCGGGGCTGACCACAAAATTCGTCTCCGTCCAGCTCGCCGTGTTGCCATTGTATAGCGCGGTTTCCAGCCCGAACTGCACCGTGCCGCTGGTGATTGCGGTCGGCCCCGCATAGCTGTTGGCACCCGCTAAGATCAGCTTGCCCGTGCCGGTTTTGGTCAACCCGCCCGCACCGCTGAGAGTCACCGTGCTCTGCACAGTGGCGGTCTGCGTGCCATCCACGTTCCAGGTGTGCGTACCCGAAGTGTTCCCGGTGTTGTTCAAAATGATATTGAGCCCGCCGGTCAGACCGTTCAAGGCAGTCTTGCCGTTCACAGTCATATTCGCTCCTGCCACGTTGCCTATGATGCCGTCCACCCAGTTAAAATTGATGGTCGCGGTGTCGGCTCCCGCACCGGTGCCAATCGTGCCACGCTGAATCGTTGTCGCATACAATGCGCCGCTGTAGATGTTGAAATTGCTGGTGATTGTCTGCGCCGCAGCACCGCTAAGCTTGTTGGCCAGCGTCAGAGTGGTAGTGGTGATGGTGCCGCCCTTGAGATTAAGCGTACCGATGGCTGCGCCTGAAAATGTGTTGGTGCCGGTTACCACCCCCTGCTGTCCCAAAATGATGGTCGTGGCATTCAGCGTGCCCAACCCCATGGTAAAGGTCGCCGTCGATGCGAATCCCACGGAGACATTGTTCCGAACGTTTTGTCCAATCAGCAGCGTGCTGATCATAGCGTCCAGCGTGCTCGAAACCGAACCGCCGCTGGTCAGGTCAACCGTAGCGATACTTGCCACGATGCCACTGTCATTGCTGCCAACGGTCACAGTTGCGCGATCAGAATCCGTGCCTCCCGTGCCGCGAATTTTCAGCGTCGGATTGGTGAGACTCTGAAAATCCAGCGTCGAAGTGGCTTTACCCACTCCGACCGTGATGGTGGTGGCATTGATGGTGTTCGTCTGCCCCAGATGAACCACACCCGTGTTCGGAGAGCTAAGTCCTGATGAAAATGGACTGACGATGAAACTTGCCGCCGTGATGACATTGGTCGTCGCCATGGTCAGCATGCCACTGCCGCTGACTGCGGCCGAAACATCCGCCCGCCCACCCACGCTGAAGCTGCCGCTAGCATTGCTATAGTTGAAGGTGCCTAGGCCGGACATGTCAACCGTGGTCGAGTTGCTGCCCGTGGCCGTCGTGCTACCACCTCCAATTTGAATACTTCCACTGGTAACGCTGAGTGTACCACCCGCACCGGCGATCACATTGCTGTTGATTCCTGCAATGAGAAAAGTCAGACCGCCAAGCGTCTGACTGGTAGCGCCCACATCCAGCGTGCCACTGCTGCCAGTGAAATTCAGCGTCCCGGTGCTCAGGAGCCGGTTGTTGCCGCCACTCAGCACCAGCTTGCCCGCAGCGATGTTGGTTCCCCCCGTATACGTGTTCGCACCAGAAAGTGTCCATGTGCCCGCGCCGCTCTTGGTCAGGATCAGACTCGTCGCACCACCATTGACAATGGCTCCGCTGATCAGGTTGGCCCCGGTGTTTGCTCCCGCCAGTGTCAGGGTCTCCGCCCCGCTTGTGGCACTGCTGGAAATCCCGCCGGCGATGACCAGAATCGTGCTGGCACTGGTGCCGTCATTCTGAATCGTGAACGTGCCCGGCGTGGTTGTTGAATTCGGCGTCAGGATCAGCGGCGCGTTGATTGTGAAAGTCTGGTTTGCCGCCGTGAGCGTGGACAAAATCGAAATCGCACCTGCATTGGCCGTGGTGATCGTGCTGCCACCCAGAGCACCCAGCGAAAAGCTGGTCGCATTCGTGTCGAAGATGATGCTCCCAGGCTCTGCATTCGCGGACAGCGTGACATTTCCCGACAGCGCGATGTTAAACAGCGCCGCATCCCCCGCCCCGGGCACTGCGTTTGGATTCCAGTTTCCCGCCGTGTTAAAATCTCCCCCGGCGGGCTGGTTCCACGTGATGGCCTGCCCGGATGCGGGCAGGCCAAGGGCCAGCAGAGCGCCCACGATACAGATGGGTAAAACGTGGCGTGCGATGAGAAATGGAGGCGATGTGAGGCGATGCATGAACAGAGATAAAATGGAAGACAGCACGGAAACTGCCCGGGCGGCGGCAGAGCCGGAAAACAGAGACTGAAATCGGAACTCAAACGTTCAACTCAGCCTGCATCCGCAGATTCCTTCGCTTCTGGCAGCCAAAATCAGAGGCTCCAGACACAGATGTCTCCGTGCAAAAACCGCTGTGAAAATCCGCTGCAAAGAAGCAGGTTCATCTGCCATGTTTCCACGGCATTATCGAGCCATTTTTAGTAGCGCCAAATGCCACATAATTCGAACTAAAAGCACCCGATAAAACCCCTTAAAATAGACGGGCACTTGGAAAACGTTGCCTTTTATCCGTCCCTTCGATGCCCCGCAAAAGACAGACTCCTTTCGCCACTGCATCAAATGGCAGACTGCACTCTCAGCCAGTCGATCCGGCGCTGCAGTTTCTCCTGACGCTCAGCATTTGGATGGGGGTAGAGGATCGGATACCAAGATGTCATCACCGCCGCACGGGCGATGAGGCACTGGTGAAGCGCCTTTTCATTCACAGGCCCATAAGCATCGCAGATCGCCTTCACTTTGACATGATCCTCGTCGAGGATCTGCGCATTCCAGATGATGGAGGCAACATCCCATTCGACCGGCCCGGAGAAGGTGTCTTCCCAGTCCGTCCACAACAGCCCGCATGTGGTGTTCATGAGATTGCCCATGTGGGCGTCGCCATGCAGCGGCTGATGCGGGTAGCGGCTGAGCACCTCAATGGAATGTGTGAGGTGATCCCGCAGCATGTGCTGCATGTTTTGATGAAATACTTCGCGGTCCTGTAAAATCGCGAGGCTTTCAGTGATGATTGCCAGCTTGGGCAAAGGCACCGTGAAATGGCGCATGATGTCATGGCATTGACGCAGCGTGCGGCCGATCTCGAATGGATCGGGCTCTGCATCCACGCGGGTCACGAACTGCCAAAAATTGATCGGATAGCCCAGATGCTCATGCGGCCCCGGAGGCAGATCTGGGTGCAGCGGGGTCACCGGTGCGCCGTTCTCAGTCAGATGCTGGGCGATGGCATTTTCCCGCGCAAACCACTCCGTGCCCTGCCGCGGCCCGTCCACATCCTGCACCACGCGTGCCACCAGCGTTTCCGTGAGGCGCAGCACCAGCGTGCTGCCATTTTGAAGGATGTCGCAGCGGTCCGGCACGATGCCGTGCGCTAGGGCCGTTTCGGTGGCGGCGCGGATGGGGAGATCAGTGTCAGTCATGAAGATCAAAGCGTTCGCACGATTTCACACACGCCCCTGAGAGCGTCGCGGCCCAGCGCACACGCCAGCCGGCGATCTCCGTCGCATACTCCCTCTCTACGTCCTCGTGATAGGCGGGCTGAGGCTGCAGGGCGAGTGATTCGTTGATGATCACACGCACGTCATCCGGCACATCGCTTTCACAATCCCAACGCACCGGCGATTGCGGCGGCGCTTCGTCCGCAAAGCCGCTGCTCGCTTCGGGCACCGAATCAGCAAAGCGGATGTAGGGTTTGATGTCGAGAATCGGCGTGCCATCGACGAGATCGACGCCGGAGACGTAGAGACGCGGCGCGGCATCGCCGTCCAGTTCCACGCGGTCAAGCTTCACCACGCTGAGCGTCAGCCGGTTCGGCCGAAACGGTGAACGTGTGGCAAAGACCCCGCGCCGCTCGTTGCCCCCGAGCCGGGGTGGACGCACCGTGAGCGAGGTCGGCTCTTCGGTGACCAGATGAAACTGCGTGATGAGCCACAGATGGCTGAACTGCTCAATGCCGCGCACCGCCTCCATGCGCCGATACGCCGGCTCAAACTCAACCACGCCCCACGCGCTGGGCACCAAGCCCGACTGCCGCGGCACACCGAACTTGTCGGTGTAGCACGTGCGCAGCGTAGCGATGACGTTCAGGGAAATCATGATAACGAAGGGAGCGCGCGCGCTCTGTGTCCGCATCCATTTTCTTCATCGGTTGCTGAATCTACTGGCCGCCCCATCTTGACCACTCATGCACCCTGCACGTCTGCTGCTCTCCATTCTGCTTCTCTGCACCTCGGCGCATGCCGAACGCATGAGCTGGCTGGAGAATGATCGGGTGAAACTAGGCGTGGACCTTGAGCGCGGCGGGGCGATCACATTCCTGGCCAGCGTAAAAAACGGGGCCAACGTGATCAACAACTTCGACCTCGGGCGGCAGGTGCAGCTTTCGTTTTACTCCGGCCCGGTCCCGTTTGAAGCGAACGGGCAGAAGCCTGCGGAGCACTGGCGGCACATTGGTTGGAATCCCATCCAGACGGGCGATGATTTCAAAAACAGCAGCCGCGTGCTGTCACATGAGAACGACGGCAAGCAGATCCACCTCACCTGCGCGCCCCTGCAATGGCCACTGAATAACGTGCCGGGCGAATGCACCTTCGACTCCTGGCTGGAACTCGACGGGCCGGTGGTGAAGGCTCGTGCGCGGCTCACGAACACGCGCAGCGACGCCACGCAGTATCCGGCACGTTTGCAGGAGTTCCCTGCCGTCTATGCCAATGCCGCATTTCATCGGGTAGTCAGCTACACCGGCACACGGCCTTTCAGTCAGGATGCAGTTTCCGTCATCCCCAGATCTCAAACCAAGCACCCGTGGTCCTTCTGGACCGGGACCGAGGGCTGGGCGGCACTTGTTGATGAGCATGATTATGGCCTCGGTCTCCTCACGCCGGGTCGTGTTCATTTCACCGGGGGCTTTGCCGGCAAGCCCGGCCCCAATGACACGCATGGCAACAGCACCAGCTATGTGGCCGGTCAGGGCCTGGAGATTCTCGATCACAACATCGTCTATGAGTTCCACTACGAGCTGGTGCTCGGCACGGTGCAGGAGATTCGCGCCCGCGCCCTGACCCATCGCCGGCAGGCGCCGCCAGCCTGGAGCTTCACGCAGGATCGCCAGGGCTGGCACCATCGGAATGCCCGTGACATCGGCTGGCCAGTAAAAGACCATCTGCATGTGCTGCTGGAGCAGGAAGATCCGCAACTCATCAGCCCTCAAACCTTCTGGCAGGCGGCAGATGCTCCCTATCTAATCATCGACGCCGCCTTTCACACTCAGCAGAAGCAAGGCGTGGTGATGTTGCAGCCACATGGGCAGCAGAGTTTTTCGCCTGCAACCATGACAAGCTTTCCCCTCATCGCCGACGGTGAGTTTCACAGCCATGTTATTCCTCTGTCTTCCAGCCCCGCTTATCGCGGCAGCATGCTACGGCTGCGGATCGACCCCGTGGGCAGCGCCGAGGCTGGCGCATGGATGAAAGTACGAAGCGTGCGGCTCGCGACCACGCCGGAGTGATGGCCAGCGGATGAAACATTGTACAAGAGACGGCCTCTTGCTCCGTTTAGTCGCACATGCTCCGCTCCGCTCTCTGCCTCCTCTCACTCGCCTTCGTCCTGCCACTCGCTGCTGAGGACAAAGCCCCCTCACCACCCTCAGGCTTCACCGCCATCTTCAATGGCAAAGACCTCAGTGGCTGGAGCGGAAGCGACAAATACTGGTCCGTCGAAGACGGCTGTCTCACCGGCGTCACCGATGGGAAGCTCGACTACAACCGCTTCATCACCTGGAAAGACGGCAAGGTGAAAAACTTCGAGCTGCGCGTGAAGGTGAAAGTCACCACCGGCGGCAACAGCGGCCTGCAG
>NZ_JAQSEA010000214.1 GCF_029946185.1 Prosthecobacter sp. | reverse complement strand
AATGAATCTGCAATGGCTCGCCGAGAATGGATTCGATCGTCATGCGCGGATTCAACGAGCCGATGGGATCCTGAAACACCATCTGCATCTCTCTGCGCAGCGGGCGGAATTCGCTCTCCGTCATCGGCAGTACTTCCATGCCGCGATAGTTCACGCTGCCGGAGGTGACGGGGGTAAGCTTGAGCAGGGCGCGGGCCACGGTGGACTTGCCGCTGCCGCTCTCGCCGACCAGGCCGACGGTGCTGCCTTCCTCCACTTCGAAGCTGACCTTGTCCACGGCCTTGATGACGTCGGTTGTACGGCCTAACCAGCCCCCGCGCACGGGGAAGTGAATTTTGAGGTCTTTAACGCTGAGCAGGTGCATGGTGGAAGCCGTGAATTTAGCACACCTGATAAAACGCGCGAAAGTTTCATTGCGCGAAAGCTTGAAAGTGTCAGCATCCCTTTCCAGATGAACGAACGCTATGAATTGCTCGCTCCCATCGCCGAAGGTGGTTTGGGGGCTGTCTTCAGAGCGCGGGACACCCACCTAGGGCGCGACGTGGCAGTCAAACGCATCCTGAATGGCAAGTCGGGTGGCTGCGGTACGGCGGTGGATGCCCTGATCCGCGAGGCGCGGCTGCAGTCGATTTTGGTGCATCCGAACATTGTGGCTGTGTATGATTATGGCGTGGATGCCGAGGGTGGGTTCATCGTGATGGAGCTGGTCCCGGGAGAGACATTGGAGGATGTGATCATGCGCGGTGCCTTGCCTGCCAATGATTTCGACGCCCTTGTGCGGCAGACGCTGGAGGGGATGCGCGCCGTGCACGCGAAGGGCCTCCTGCACCTGGACCTGAAACCGGGGAATCTCATGCTCCACCGGTTGCCGGAGGGGGGGCTGCAGGTAAAGATCCTCGATTTTGGCCTGGCGAAAAACACCCCACAGGGAGAGCGGCAGAACGAGTCTCCCTGCCAAGGGCTGCCCGGCTCCATTCATTTCATGGCCCCGGAGCAGTTTGAGCGAGCGGCGCTCAATGTGCGCACGGACCTCTATTCTCTGGGCTGCCTTTTTTACTACGCACTGACGCAGCAGCACCCCTTCGAGGGCGACACCAAGCCGCAGGTGATGGTAGCGCATTTGCACCCACGCACCCGGCCGCTGGCCACCCTGCGGCCCGACCTGCCCGCGAGCACGGTGAAATGGGTGGAATGGCTCATCAACCGACTGCCAACCAACCGTCCGGCCTCCGTCGCGGAGGCCCTGCGATTCTATGCGGCTGGCGCTGGCGGCACAGCGCCGCCCGTGGCTGGAGTGTGAT
This sequence comes from Prosthecobacter sp., assembly GCF_029946185.1. Lineage (GTDB taxonomy): Bacteria > Verrucomicrobiota > Verrucomicrobiia > Verrucomicrobiales > Verrucomicrobiaceae > Prosthecobacter. Next base: position 23,379 of record NZ_JAQSEA010000214.1, on the reverse strand, counting down.
CTCCGTCAAGCCCGCGCCGCAAAACAATCGCACCGGACAAGAAGTATCCGCCCCAAAAGCGAAAGCTCCTTGCCATCGCACCACGCGACTCCATCATGGCTAAACCTGTTTTCTCTCCATGTCGCGAGTACCCTCTGCCCTTCTTTTTGCCGCCACCAGCTTCGTGTTCTGCTCCTGCGGCATGATCAAGAGCATCATTCCCAAATCGATGCCCAAGCTGCCGAAGATTGGCATGCCCAGCCTGCCGAGCAGAAACACCGTAGCGAAGCTCGTCCCCGGCATGGCGGAGAGGGACAAGGAGGGCGCTGAAGATCCGGATGTTCCCTTTACTTCACGCGGAACCCTTGGCTTTGGCCACACCATCCGCCTTGAAGTTTATGAAGGCACACGCAGCCCAGAACGCATCTATCGCGGCATTGTGATGGTCACCACCGACGGTACACTGCCTCTCGGCAAGGTGGGCACAGCGCGTGTCGGCGGCCTGCATCTGCCCAAGGCGGCGGAGGCCATCGCCACGGTGTTCCGGCTGGCAGGCCGAAACACCCGGGAGATCACCGTGCAAATCATCTCGGTGGAAAATACCCCGGTCATCTCGCTCAATGGGGATGTGATGGAAGCGGAATTTATTCCGGTATTCAAGGCCATGAGCGTGCAACAGGCGGTCACCGTCACCGGCGGTCGCAAGGCGGGCTCCACCTCTCGCGCCGTTTACACCTCCCGTCATGGCCAGCGTCACTTCTTCACTTCGCTGGAATCAGCGAATAAAAACTGGAAGCCGCAGGCTGGTGACATCATCACCCTTTCTCCCGACATCTGATTTCCCGCACCATGCTCGAATACACTGGTAGTGGCCCCGCCGCTGCGCAAAGCCCCCTGAGTTCCCTCCTTCAAACCGCCGCCGTCCTCCGCATCGGGACCGGGCTGCTGCTCATGACACGCTACGGCATCAGTGCCGTTCAAAACGCCTACCATTTCTTCTTTCACGAAACGCCTTGGGCGTGGGTCCCGGCATTTCATGAGGCAGGCATGCCCCAGGCCCACCTGCTGGCCCCGATTGTAGCCATCCTCATCGTCGGCGTGGCTTTGAGCTGGATCATTGGGTTTTTAACCCGGCTTTTTGCCTTTGTCTTTCTGCCTGTGGTCATCACCACCCTCGTGGTGCTGCACAATGCAGGCTCTCCCCGCGTGGAGGCTGCATGGCTCTACCTGATCATCACCGTGACGCTGCTCCTGTTTGGCTCGGGCACCGTTTCTGTGGACCAACTTTTCCGCCTCGGCGAGGGCGGATCTAAAAAACGCCGCTGATGGCCCGCATCGTCCGCAGTCCCACCGCTGCAGCCGTAACGCCAGCCGTCGAACGCGTACTGGCCATTGATCCCGCACTGCGTAAAACGGGCTGGGCCGTGGTGGAAAGCGCCGCAGGTGTGGTGCGCGCGATTGAATGGGGCGTGATTCACAACAAGCCAGCGCTGCTCCCCTCCGGCTGCCTGGTCGCCATTCGAACCGGTTTGAATGATGTCATCCTGCGGCACGCGCCGACGGTGTGCGCCATCGAATCCACCATCTTTGTACAGAGCTACAAAACCGCCATCGTGCTAGGCACGGCACGCGGTGCCTGCCTGATCGCGGCCGCCGAGCACGGGCTGCCGATCTACGAATATGCCCCGCGTGAAATCAAACAGGCCGCCGTGGGGCGCGGTGCTGCGCAGAAAGACCAGGTGGCATTCATGGTCCGCGCCCAGCTCCACCTGCGTGAAACGCCGGAACCTGATGCCGCCGACGCTCTCGCTGCGGCGATCACCCATTTTCAAAACAGCGCCGCCGCACGTATCACGGAACGTGAAGCGCGGCGGGTGTGAGGAGTCTGTGACGCGCGCTACTTTTTCTTTTTCGCCTGAGTCTTCTTGGCCAGCCGCTTCTTGGCTGACGTCTTCTTGGCTGACGTCTTCTTTGCGGAGGTCTTCTTTGCGGAGGTCTTCTTTGCGGAGGTCTTCTTGGCTGGTGGCGTGGTGCTGCCACTGAGCTTGAGCTTGCCACTATTTGCATCGCGCTCTACTTTTTCCAGCCTGCGCAGGAGTTTCGGCCACTGCTTTTCCTCCACAATGAAGCCGACACAGCGCTCCGCACCGCAGCGACAGGGATGCTCGTCCCAGGTGTCCACATCAAAACCGTAGTTGTAGGTCAGCTCCTCGCCGGCCTTGATGTCGCGCACTGAATAGATCCAGATACGACCGCGCATGATGTAGGCATCGCAGTTGGGGGCGCAGGAATGATTGATGTAGCGTGCAGGATTTTTCCCTTTGGCACCATCAATGTCGTAGCGCTGGTTCAGGGTGAACACGTACACGGCGGCACAGCCGGTCTTCTTGGACTTCTCGACCAGCGCCTCACCACGCCGGGCGGACTCCGCCTTGGTGATCTTTTCGCCCACATATTCGATGATCGGGGCATCGTTGGGAATGTCACAAGCAGCAAAAATGCCACGATTGTGGATGGAGGAGGAACGAACGGTCCAGTAGCGTTTCGTGGGGGCTTGGGGCATGAGGGCAGACAATCAACAGAGAAAACGGAGTGCATGAAGTGTGCCGGGTGCATGCAATGTCAAGAAGTGAGGCCGAATGTTTCCGGTTGGCGTCAGATGACTGAGCTCCACTTTCCGGTTGCCGCCGGGGTACGCTGCGGCTTATTGCGCGCCCTTCAACCGCCCCGACTTCCCATGCTCGAATTTTTCCGCCGCCACCGTGGCGCCTTCCTCATCACCCTGACGGCATCCATCATCATCTCCATGTTCTACTATGGAGTTTCTCAGACAGCCGCGAACCCCGATAAAAAGCTGCTCCCCACCGACGTCGCACTGACTGTGTCTGGCAAGGATTACAGCGTTGCGGATGTCCAGCGTGCACAGCGGTCTGTGGAGTTCTCCCAATATTACCTGCAGTCCTATGAAATGGCCTCGATTCTGCGGATCATCCCCTCCTCTGGCGGCCTGGACTCTTTCGCCAATCTCTTCGTGGCACGTCAGCTCATGGAAGATCTCGGCATCCGCCCCAGCAATGAGGAAGCCCGCGCAGCCCTGGAAAAACTCCCCGCCCTGCAAAACAACGGCAAGTTCGACGTTTCCCGTGGCCAGATGCTGGAGCAACTCGCCAGCTCCATGGGTTTCGACAGCGAAGCCCTGCTCGACATCATGAAGGACAGCATCGGCCTGCGCAAGCTGCAGGACCTTGTGACCAAGAGCTACACCGCCTCCCCGCTGGCCGCTGAGAAGCAGTATGCCAGCAGCTACCAGACAGTCAAAGGCGGCAAGATCACCTTCGAGACCGAGGCTTTCAAAAAGACCGCCACCGTGACCGATGACGAGATCAAAAAGTACTACGAGGAGAACAAGGAAAACTACAAGACCGTCGAAAAGCGCGCCGTGAGCTACGTGTTCTTTGAGAAAGCCAAGGATCTCGACAAGAAGCCGCTGGAAGAGCGCCAGAAGGCGGAGAGTGCAGTCGTAGAACGGGTGAACGCTTTCAATGCCCTCACCACTGACCAGAAGTCCCGCAAAACCTTTGCCGAGGCGGCAGCAGCGACGAAGGAAAAAGTGGAAACCGTGCCTGCCTTTGCCCAAGGCAGCCCTCCTGAAGCACTCAAGACCGAGAACAACCTGCTCGATCTGATCTTCGCCCGCCCCAAGGATTCCACCTCACCCGCTGAAGCCGTCGAAGGCGACAAGGGCTGGTATGTCTTTGATGTCACCAAGATCGAAGAACCCAAGCAGCAGACGCTCGCCGAAGTGACTGCCAAAATCAAAGAAGTGCTGGTGGGGCAGAAGGCAGATGAAGCCCGCACCAAGGCTGTGAATGAAGCACGTCTGGCTTTGATCGAAGGCTTGAAATCGGGCAAGAAAATCGATGAACTGGTGAAGGCGCAGAAACTCACGCTTGAGTCCCTGCCGGACATCGACACCGCCAATCCTCCCACGGAAGTGCCCAACAGCTTCCTGATCGGCCAGGAGGCCGCTAAAACCGCCGTCGGCAGCATCTCGCATGCTGTGGATTTCGACAAGGGCACGCTGCTCATCTACGTCAGCGCCAAGGAGCTTCGCAAACGCCCGGATGCGGTCGAACTGCGCAAGAACCAAGTCGAATCCCTTTCTGATCAGGAGCGCATGAGCCTCTTTCAGGCTTGGTTCAAGAAACAGCACGAGGCCGCACGCATCGTGATCGCCAAGCTGGGCTGAGACACCCCCCATTGACGCGCATGAGCACCACGCCATCCAGCGTCGAAGATCTCTATGATGACGCCAGCGGGCACGTCGCCCTCGGCGAACTGCCAGAGGCCATCGCCATCTACCGGCGCTGCGTCGCGCTGGACCCCAACCACTTTGAAAGCTGGCACGCCCTCGGCATGGCCCTGCTGCGCAACGGTGAGGTCAAGGAGGCCATCGGTGCCGGCATGATGGCGACGACGCTTCAGCCCAACGACCTCCTCGCCTGGACCGCCCTCTCGCAGATGTACGTCAGCAACAAGCAGATCGCCGAAGCCGAAGACGCCAAAGGCAAAGCCCGCATCCTCTCCCTCGGCGGCAAGGTAGTAAAATAAAGTACTCGTGAGCTTCAGCTCGCTCCAGGCGTGCTACCCAGCGCATACGCCCTCGCCAGTTGGATGGGTGTGGCGACAGCCCGCCCGTCTCTTCCAGCGCATGATCACCCCTCCTGCGCTTTCCACTCGCACAAGACACACGCGCATGCTAAACCGCGCGCATGTCCTCCCCACTCTTCAATCTCTCCGGCAAAGCGGCACTCATCACCGGCGGCAGCAAAGGTCTTGGCAAAGCCATGGCGCGCGGCTTCGCCGAAGCCGGTGCCGACATCTTCATCTCCAGCCGCAACGCCGAAGAGCTCGCCGCCGCCGCCGCTGAAATCGGCGCAGGCCTCAGCGTCAAAGTCGAATGGATGGTCGCCGACATGGCCGACCGCCCCGCCGTCAAAGCCCTCGCCGTCGAAGCCGAAAAGCGCCTCGGCAAGATCGACATCCTCGTCAACAACGCCGGCATCAACAACCCCCAGGCCATCGACGAAATCACCGACGAAGTCTGGGACCGCAATGTCGAGGTCGATCTCACCGCCGTCATGTCCCTCACCCGCGCCGTCGTCCCCGGCATGAAGTCCCGCCAGTGGGGCCGCATCATTCACATCTCCAGCGTCCTCGGCGTCGGCGGTCGCTTGAAGCGCAATGTCTATTGCGCCTGCAAAGCCGCCCTCATCGGCCTCGCCCGCGCCAGCGCCCTCGATCTCGGCCCCTACGGCATCACCGTGAACTGCCTCTGCCCCGGCCCCTTCCTCACCGACATGCCCGGCAAGCTCCTCAATGACGAGGAGAAGCAATACTTCGCCGACCGCACAGCGGTGAAGCGCTGGGCGGCCCCGCGCGAACTCGCCGGCCCCGCCCTCATGCTCGCCAGCGAAGCCGGCAGCTACATCACCGGCCAGGGCATCATCGTGGACGGCGGGGCTGCGGTGAATGTACTGTGATCCCACCAATCTTCCTCTTCCTCCTCCCTGCTTTCTCACAGCGTGAGGAAAAACGAAGAGAGTAAGAGGCTGAGTAGCCGGAAAATAAAACAGCGCTGATTAATTTAGCGCAGCCCCTACTTCACCGGCACCCCACTCCCCTTCTCGTCCTTCCCAAAGAACATCAAATGCTGCCACGGCAGCCCGTCAAACTCACGCACCAGCTTAAAGCCATTCGCGTTCATCTCCTTGGTGATCTGCTTCTTGCTCATCTTGTGCTCAGGCTTGATCGGCACGCTTTCATCTTCGGCGCGGTATTCCACGAGCACCAGCTGTCCGCCGGGCTTCAAGGCGGCACGCATGCCTGCGAGCATCTGCACCGGGTGCGAAAATTCGTGATAAACATCGACCATGAGGATCATGTCGCAGGTGTTGGGGGGGAGCTTGGGATCGTGGAAGAGGCTGGTGATGGGCACGACGTTTTTCAGGCCCTTGCGCTCAATGTTCACCTTGAGCATCTCGATCATCTCGGGCTGTGCATCCACGGCATAGACCTTGCCTTTTTCACCGACCATTTCGGCCAGCGGCAGGGTGTGGTAGCCGCTGCCGCAGCCCATGTCGCAGACGACCATGCCGGGCTTCACCTGGAGCTGCTCGCGCATTTGGGAGGGGCCTTCTTCCTGCTCGCGCACACGGCGCATCAGCCATTCTGCGCCCTTCCAGTGCATCGTCTGGGCGATCACACGGCCTTCATACTCCGTCAGCGGTGGTGGTGCCTCCTGGGCGGACAGGTTGAATGCTGAAAGAAGGATCAGGGTGAAGAACAGGCGCATGGTAGAACCAATGAACGGTGGGAATCGTGCAAATGTAGCGAATTGCGCGTTAAAGACTTTTGCAGACTCGCACTGGAAATCCCGGAACGACTACGTATTCTCCCCGACCATGACTCGTCGTTTCATCGCCCGCCTGCTGCTGCCCCTTCTCGGAGCCGCTGGCATTGCCGTGCTCAACGCTCAGGAAGCACCGGAACGCACGCCGGCAAAGAACCCCATCCCTGAAGACGTGGTGGGCGATGAGCATGTGCGTGAGGAATTCGGGGTGAACCAGTTCACCACGCCCTCCATCCGCAAGCTCTTCGACATGCTCAACAACGTGGGCAAGCTGCGCTTTGACGACCTCAAGCGGCCCTTCACGGACAAAACTCCCGCTGACCGCATCATCGTGGCGATGGGCCTCGGCACCCTGATCGCTGATGGCTTCCTCATCGTGCAATGTGAGCGCGTGGAGGAGATGGAGGCTGTGGGCCGCGCCATGATCAAGTACGGCAAGGCGCTGGGAGCGGGCAACCGCATGAACAAGCATACCGGCAGCTTGTTTGAATACAGTCTGAAGGGCAACTGGCAGGACCTGCGCGTGGAACTGGCCAAAACCCAGGCGGACGTGGAGGCGGAGATGGTGCTGCTGCGGGATGTTGACATCGCCCACCTGATCAGCCTCGGTGGCTGGCTGCGTGCGCTGGAGATCGCCACCAAGAGCATCAGCGACAACTACGCGGAGGAAAAAACCCGCCAGCTCACCCGCCGTGACATCGCCGAGTATTACATGATGAGCCTGGACAGCCTGCACCCCAGCATCATGAAAAATCCTGCGCTGCAGGAGCTGCGCAAAGGTCTTGAAGGCATGCTTCCGCTGCTGGATGTACCTGAAGGCAAGGCTCTGACCGAGAAAGAAGTGAAGGCGCTGCATCAAAAAGCGTCCTCGCTCTGCCACATCATCACCGACAAGATGAACGGCTGAAGCCGTTCCCGCTACGTATCCCCTTTCTCATGGCCAATCTCACTCCGGAACAACGTCAGCTCGTCGCACAATGGGCCGCTGAAGGTGCCAATCTCAATCAGATCCAGGACCGCCTCCGCAGCGAATGCGAGACCACGCTGACCTACATGGAGACGCGCCTCCTCATCATGGAGCTCGGCATCAAGCTGCAGGAAAAGCCCCGCGAAGTCCCGCCCGAGGAAAAACCCGCCCCGCCTCCGCCCGAAACTCCAGCCGGTGATGACGCCGCAGTCGCCGGGGAAGCCCCCGCCGACAGCAGCTTGAAGGTCAGCGTGGATGAAGTCCCGCCTCCCGGCGCCGTCATCAGCGGCAGGGCCTCCTTCAGCGATGGCGTCACCGTGCAGTGGTTCATGGATGAGCAGGGCCGCTTCGGCATGCGCGGCCCCGCCCCCGGCTACCAGCCCCCTCCCGCAGACATCCCCGCCTTCCAGGCCGAGCTCGACAACATCCTCCAGCTCCGCGGCTTCTGACCCGCCTTGACCTCTTGACCGTTGACCGCTTGACGCTCCACCATGCTCCTCATCATCGACAACTACGACTCCTTTACCTACAACCTCGTCCAGTACTTCGGCGAGATGGGAGCCGTCATGGAAATCCGCCGCAACGACCAGGTCACGCTCGATGAGATCGCCAAGCTCAAGCCTGACCACATCTGCATCTCCCCCGGCCCCTGCACCCCCAAGGAAGCCGGCATCAGCTGCGCCGTGATCGAGCGTTTTGGCAAATCCACTCCGCTGCTCGGCGTCTGCCTCGGTCATCAGGCCATCGGTCACGTCTTCGGTGGCGATGTCGTCCGCGCCGGACGCCTCATGCACGGCAAGACCTCGATGATCAATCACCAGGGAGAATCCGTCTTCAAAGGCCTGCCGCAGCCCTTTGAGGCCACGCGCTACCATTCCCTCCTCGTCAAACGCGACACCCTGCCCGAGTGCCTCGCCATCACCGCGACCGCCAGCGATGACGAATCCGAAATCATGGGCCTCCGCCACAAGGAACTCCCCATCCACGGTGTGCAGTTTCATCCTGAATCGATCCTCACGCAGGAAGGCAAGAAGCTGCTGAAGAACTTTTTGGAGATGTAAGTACTTCCTTCGTCGCACATTGCCTGACGGCGCGGCCACAGCCGTTACATTAGGAGAGGCATCATCCTGATCCCTTCGGGAAAAAGGTGAAAAAGATAATCCCCTTCATAGCAGGCCTGCATGGAACCGTAGGACGAACTTCCGAGTTCGTTCCTACTGACCAAGGACATTAACAAACACCGGATACAATAGCACCAAGAAACCACTGAACGGGCGGCACCGCAAACGCCCTCAGCAGACGCAACGTTGAAGTCCATGCATCCGATGTGGACGCCATCATCGAAGAAAGCGTCGGGGCGAAAATTCCACTCTTCCCTATCCATCATGATTTTAAACATTGGCTGCAACATCACCTTGGAGGCTCAAGACCGGGTCCCGCTCTCCCTTATGCTTCAGCCACAGACAGGGGCAGGCCAGCAGGTCACTTCAAGCGTGATGACGGTTTATCCTCAGGTCTGCCTCCAAGACTTCACGGACGAGTTTGGCAATTTTTGTCAGCGTACGGTTTTGTCGCCCGGCACGACCAACATCACTTTCATGGGGACCGTTGATGTATCTGACGTGATGGATATCGCTCCCGGCACCCCGCCAACGCCGGTGGAAGATCTCCCGGATTCTGTGCTTCGATACCTGCTTCCAAGTCGCTATTGCCAGTCTGACTTGTTCACTGACACCGCTGCCAGCTACACCGGAGGAGCCGCACCTGGTTACGATCAAGTGGAGGCAATCCGGCAATGGATCAGCAAGAACATCGAATACAAATATGGCGTGAGCACTGGCTCGACATCAGCCGTTGAGACGGAAAAAAGCCGCGCCGGAGTTTGCCGCGACTTTGCCCATCTGGGCATCACTCTGTGCCGGGCTTTGAATATTCCTGCCCGCATGGTCTTTGGCTATCTTTACCAACTCGACCCGATGGATCTGCACGCTTGGTTTGAGGCCTTCGTTGGAGGGCGCTGGTACACCTTTGACGCCACCCAGGAAAACCCCAAAGGCAACCGAGTCATCATCGGCTATGGCCGGGATGCAGCGGATACAGCTCAGATAAGCGAATATGGCCCTATGGAAGTTTCATCGCAGTCGGTCTGGGTGAACCTCGGCTTTCAATAGTTCGTCAGTTGCCACAGGCATGGCGATCATTGCCCATTTCGGGTTCACATCAATGAACCTTCCCACGACGCTGGTGCCAGCGTAATCCGGTATCTTTACATCACCGCACACGGAGTGTGCGGACCACTTCACGCTGATGCAAGCTGTGCCGTCATGCCCATTCGAACATGACGGTCACATCAGTTCCTGATTACGACACCAGCGGCAGCAGTTTGCCCAGCAACTCACTGATCTTCACGCGCTCCTGCTCGCCGCTATCGCGGTGGCGGAGGGTAACGGTATCGAGGAGTTCGGGGCCTTTTTCGCCGCAGGTTTCGAAGTCGATGGTCACACCGAAGGGCGTGCCGACTTCGTCTTGGCGGGCATAACGGCGACCAATGGAAGCAGTCTCATCATAGAAGCAGTTCATGTGCTTCTTGAGCAGCGCATAGACCTCGCGTGCCTTGGCCACGAGTTCAGGCTTGTTCTTCAGCAGCGGGAATACGCCGACCTTGATCGGGGCCACACGCGGATGCAGGCGGAGCACGGTGATGACTTCCTTCTTGCCCTTCTCATCGACTTTTTCAGTCTCAGAGAAAGCCTTGGCCAGCACAGCAAGCGCCATGCGGTCCAGACCTGCCGAGGGCTCGATGACGTGCGGCACATAGCTGCCTTTGAAGAGGCGCTCGAACCACGCACGCACAGCGGCCTCGGTCATCGGCGCTCCCTTGGTCTTCGCAGCTTCCACAGCGAGGCGCTTCTGAATCAGCGCTTCCTTCTGCTCGTCCGTGAGTTTCGCGGCGGCGGTCTTGAGTTCTTCGTCGAAGATTTCTTGGGACTTGGTGCTGGCGTTTTGATGCGCGGACAAATCGAAATCACCACGAGCGGCGATGCCTTCCAGCTCTTCGGTGCCGAAGGGGAACTCGCACAGGATGTCCACGCAGGCGCGGGCATAGTGGGCGAGATCATCGGAGGTCTGCCAGTAATACTCCAGCACGTCGCCGAGGCCGATGCCCTGGTAGAACTTGGTGCGTTGATCGACCCAGTAGCGGTGCCACAACTGCCAGCCCCAGTTGGGCTTCGGCTCGCTCAGATCCGCGCCCTCGCTCCAAGGGGCGACCTCGCCGCAGATGATCTCCACGACTTCGTCAGGCTTGATGAAAAACTCGAGCTCCATTTGCTCAAACTCGCGGCTGCGGAAGGTGAAGTTCTTCGGCGTCACCTCATTGCGGAAGGCCTTGCCGATCTGGCAGATGCCGAAGGGCACCTTCACGCGGCTGGAGTCGAACACGTTCTTGAACTGCGCAAAGATCGCCTGCGCCGTTTCCGGGCGCAAGTAGGTCACGTCCGCCTCGGTCGCCGTTGGGCCGAGGTAAGTCTTCAGCATGAGATTAAACGGACGCGCCTCGCCGAGAGCACCACCGGTCTCCGGGTGGAAATCAACGGTCTTTTCCAAGGTGTCGCCCTTGGTTTCGTCGAGCAGTTCGATCTCCTCCACTTTGCCTGCGGCTTCGCCCGCATTCGAGGCGATGAGCGTGCGCACGCGCTTGCGCAGGCTTTCGATGTGCTCGCCTTTTTTCATCAGCACCGAGATTGGGCGGGCCAGCTTCCAGCCCGTCGGCGACTTCGCACCGCTGTAATTCATGACCACACCTTCCTGCGGCTCCACATGGTCCGCACGCACGCGCTTGTTCGTCAGCGAGCACTCACGCATGAGGTCGGCGAAGGTGTCCACATGGCCGCTGGCCTTCCAGATGGCCGGATTCATAAGAATGCTGGCGTCCAGGCCCAGCACGTCTTCACGCTCGCGCGTCATGGTGTTCCACCAAGCGCTGCGCAGATTGCGCTTCAGCTCCGCACCCAGCGGGCCGTAGTCCCACACACCGCCGCAGCCGCCGTAGATCTCGCTGCTTTGAAAGATGAAGCCGCGGCGCTTGCAGAGAGAAACGATCTTCTCCATTTGCGCGATAGAGTTCTTGGCGTCGGTGGACATGGTAGGTAGGACGATGGGGTGGTTGAGGAATGCCGAATGACTGGATTGCCACCGGCAAAAGGGGGGCGCGAAAGGAGCACCACGGGGGCGCAGGGGCAAGCCCGGATTCGCGGAATGGCCGAACAAAGAATCAACGCGCCATGGCAGCCTTCACCGCAGGGGCAACCTCCTTGCCGAGGATCTCGATGGAACGCATCAGCTGGTCGTGTGGCAGCGAAGCGACGCTCATCTGAAAGGTCATGCGGTCGATGCCTCCCAGTTCCTCGCTGAAGGTCAGCACCCGTGCTGCGACGGTCTTGGCACTGCCCACCAGCAGGGCACCTTTTGGACCGCGACCCGCCTCAAACTGGCTCCGAGTGGTGGGCGGCCATCCACGCTCCTTGCCGATCTCCGTGAATGCCCGTGCGTAACCGGGGAAGAAATCCTCGCCAGCCTGTTCATCGCTCTCCGCCACATAGCCGAGAGCGTGGACGCCGACGCGCATCCCTTCCTCCGGGTGGCCCGCCTTGCGCCAGGCTTTCCGATACATCTCCACCAGCGGTCGAAAATGGAATGGCTGGCCGCCGATGATCGCCACCATCAGCGGCAGGCCCAGCGTGCCCGCGCGGACGAATGACTCCGGCGTGCCGCCCACGCCCAGCCAGATCGGCAGCGGATCTTGCAAGGGCCGCGGATAGATGCCCTGCCCGGTCAAGGGCGCGCGGTGGCGGCCTGACCAGTTCACTTCCACTTCGCTGCGGATCTTCAGCAGCAGATCCAGCTTATCGATGAAAAGCGACTCATAGTCATTCAACTGCAGGCCGAACAGCGGATAGGCCTCGATGAACGAACCCCGCCCCACGATCATTTCCGTGCGGCCCTGCGAAATCAAATCCAGCGTGGCAAAGTCCTGGAACACCCGCACTGGATCGTGAGCACTGAGCACGGTCACTGCGCTCGTCAGGCGGATACGCTTCGTCCGCGCCGCTGCCGCCGCGAGGATGACCGCCGGGGCGGAGTCCGCAAAGTCATGCCGGTGATGCTCACCAATGCCGAAGATGTCGATACCGGAGCGATCCGCGCACTCGATCTCTTCCAGCAGATGCCGGATGCGCTCCTCCCCGCTTGGAGCGATACCGGTTTTCGGGTCCTTCGGATTTGCCACAAAGCTGTCGATACCAATCTCCATGAGATGATTCTAAACCCCGGTCCTCCGCCGTCCAAAAGAATCACTCACGATTACCGGACAGACAGATTCCATCCTCCGCGTACTCGCGAACAGTTTGAATCCGACCGCTGAGAGCGCGCCGCTTATACCTCCCAAAGCTTCCCTTCGCGCAGCCACTCCTTCACCAGATCCCGAAACGCCACCACTGCCGGATCATCCCCTTCCTTCGCCCACACCATCACCAGAGGGATGGTCTGCTGCGGCTTCAGCGGGATGAGCACCAAATTCTTGCTGGCAGTGCTCTCGGGCACGATGCCGATGCCCGCACCTGACTCCACGTATTGCATGATGGTGCCAATCAGACTCGGCGTGTGCTTCACGCGCGGCACGACTCCTGCCGCCTCACACGCTGCATGGATCGCATCATGCGAACCCGCGCCCTCGCGCCGTGCCAGAATGATCAGCGGCGCGCCCGCGAGTTTCCTCCAAGACAGCGAAGGCAGCTTCGCCCACGCATGATCCTTCGGCACCGCCGCGCAAAACTTCTCCTCGCGTAGCAGCAGCGTCTGCAAACCAAGCACTTCATGCGCGAGCACGGGCCGCGTCAGACCGACCGACAGCCGCCCCTTCGACACCATCTCCCACACACGCTCCGGCGTGCGCTCTTCTAGAATTACCGTCACACGCGGGAAGCGCTTGCCGTATTCCTTCAGCAGCCGAGCCAGAAACGTACGCGTCGGCGGGCCAATGTAGCCCAGTCGCAGTTCGCCTTCCTCCCCCTTCGCCGTCCGGCGCACGCGGCGCAGTGATTCCTCAAGTCTATCAAGGATCAAACCCGTCTCATGCAGCAGCACCGCACCCGCAGGCGTCAGCCGGGGCGAGCGGCGCTCGCGCTCGATGAGCTGCGTGTCCAGCTCCCGCTCCATTTCCTGCACCGCCCGGCTCAGCGCCGGCTGCGCAATGCGCAGCCGCCGCGCCGCACGCGAGAAGCTCAGCTCCTCGGCAACGGCTTGAAAATATCGCAAATGTCGCAGTTCCATGATCGGTGCCAACTATACCGAACCGGCATCAAAGCGATAGCGAAAGCCTATTTTCGTTACCGTTCTTATGGAGCATAAATCCGCCCGCATGAATCCCGCCAAAATCGAAGACACCCTCAAGCTGGTCCTGGTTAGTTGGATCGTTATCATCGCCGCCGCCTGGCTGATGGGCCGACTGTGCCGCCGCATCGGCCAGCCGCCAGCCTTGGGGGAAATCGCCGCCGGGCTGCTGCTGGGGCCATCCTTCATCGGCCTGTTCGCCCCCGATTTCGTCTCCTTCATTTTCCCCGAAGAGGTCAAAGGTCCGCTCGCACTGCTGGCAAAAATCGGCCTGCTGCTGATGCTGTTTCAGGTCGGCATGGAGTTCGATTTTTCGCACCTGCGCAAAAAATCCAAAGTTGTCATCAGCTCCTCGATTATGGGCATCCTCGCGCCGCTGGCCGGTGGGCTGCTCATCGCGCCATGGCTGCACCGCACCTTCGCCCCGGAACTGCCCCTGTTTGGCTTCCAGCTCTTTGTCTGCATCGCGCTGTCCATTTCTGCACTGCCGATCATGGGCCGCATCCTGTTGGAGATGAAGCTGGAGCGCACCGCACTCGGAGCTACAGCCATCAGCGCCGCCGCCATTGATGATGCCGTGGGCTGGATCTTCCTCGGCATTTCCACGGCCCTCATCAAACAGGGAGACAACTTCTCGTGGGTGCCCTTCCTCGGCCAGACCGCGCTGATCGTTCTCTATTTTTACGTGCTGATGAAAGTCGTCGGCCCGTTCATCATCCGGGCCTGGCGCAAGCAGTGCGCCAAATACCAGACGGACACCTTCACTCCGGGGTTTCTGGCCCTGCTCTTTTGCACGCTGTTCGTCTCTGCGTTGATCACCAGCAGGCTCGGCATCTTCGCCATCTTTGGTGCATTTGCCTTCGGAGTGGCGCTGCACTCAGAGCCTGCCCTGGTGAAAGCTTGGCGCGATCGCTTTGCTGATTTCGTGATCGTTGCCCTAGTCCCCATCTTTTTCACCAACACGGGTCTCAACACCAAGATCGGCAGCTTTGACAATGCCACCGCCTGGATCGGTTGCTTCCTCGTCTCCGCCGTTGCCATCATCGGCAAACTAGGCGGCTGCACACTCGGCGCGCGCTGGGCCGGAGCAAGCTGGCGCGAGGGTTTGTCCATCGGCGCTTTGCTAAACACCCGCGCCCTCATGGGCCTCATCGCCATCAGCGTTGGCAAGGAGCTCGGCCTGCTCAATGACAAGCTCTTCACCATGTTCATCATCATGTGCCTCGTCACCACCGCCACCACCGGACCGATGCTGCGCGCCTGGCTGCCGGAAGACTTGAAGAAACTCGTGCCCAAGGTGTGAAAAACAAATGGCAGGGCCTGGCCGATCTCACAGTTCCATGATCGGCAGCCTTTATACCGAACCGGCATCGAAGCGATAGCAAGAGACTATTTTCGTTACTGAGCGTCAGAACGTATGAGGCGACACATGTCCATCCAAACTCCCCGCAAACAACATCTCTGGATCTGGTTCCTCTGGCTCTTCGGCTTTTACTGCGTGTGGTCGTGGCTGGTGTTTGGCCATGACCGCTGGGAAGTCGTGACGGCGCACTGGCCCATCGCTCTATCGATGGCGATTGGTAGTTATGTGGCCGGCGCTACGCCGATGGGCGGCGGCACCGTGGGCTTCCCCATCCTGGTGCTGCTGTTTGGTTTGTCCCCCGCCCTGGGGCGTGACTTCAGCTTTGCGGTGCAGTCCATCGGCATGACGAGCGCGAGCATCTTCATCCTCTGCCGCCGCCAGCCGCTCGCGTGGTCCATGCTGAAGGGCGCGATGGTGGGCACGTTGATCGGACTGCCTGCCGGGATTTTTTGGATCGCCCCGTACATTCCAGGGCTGTGGATCAAGCTCGTCTTTGCAGTCGTCTGGGCCAGCTTTGGCGTGCTGCATTTGTACCGCATCGGCGAGATCGCCTCGCACAATGGCATGACCGAATTCGACGAGCGCTGGGACTTCCGTGTGGGTTTGGCCATGGGCGTGTTTGCCGGCGCCACTGTCGCCGCTGTCACCGGCGTGGGCATCGACATGGTGCTTTATGCGCTGCTGGTGCTGCTCTGCCGTGCGGATTTGAAAATCGCCATCCCGACCTCCGTGCTCATCATGGCCTTTACCTCGGTGCTGGGCATCGTCGTGAAGAACTGCACCACAGGCATGCAGCCGGGTGTGTTTGAAAACTGGCTCGCCGCCGCGCCCATCGTAGCGCTGGGTGCGCCGCTGGGTGCCTTCACGGTGGATCTCATTGGCCGCAAGCCCACGCTGCTCTTTGTGGCCGTGCTGTGTGTCGGCCAGTTTATCTGGACGTGCTACACAGAGCGCGTCGCGCTGGGCTTCGGCGGGTTCGTCGCCGCTATCGGAGCGGTCGGGGTGTTCCTGCTCGGCTTTGAAAAACTTCGCTCGTGGGGTGCAGTGCTGGTGGGCGAGCGGCAGGCGTTCCTAGCCGCTGAGAAGGCGAAGAAGTGAAAAGTGATGAATGACTCGACCGCGATGCTGAATTCGTCATTCTGCATTCTTCATTCGTCATTCCTTCATGCTCCCCATCTTCGAACTCCGCAAGACCTTCACCGCCGCTCTGCTCGATCCGGCGCTGCCCAATCTGCTGATCAAAGCACCCACCGGCTCCGGCAAATCCACGCAGGTGCCGCAGTTCGTGCTCGACTCCGGCTTTCTGGCCGAGGGCAAACGCTGCATCGTCCTGCAGCCACGCCGCATCGCCGCGCGCATGCTGGCCCAGCGCGTCGCACGCGAGCGCAATGCACGCCTCGGCGGCGAGGTGGGCTATCAGGTGCGCTTTGAAAACATCACCAGCAAGGAGACCCGCCTCAGCTATGTCACAGAAGGCGTGATGCTGCGCATGATGCTCGAAGATTCCGCACTCGATCGCGTCGGCTGCATCTGCATCGATGAATTCCATGAGCGTCATCTCGATGGCGATCTCGTGCTCGCCTTCGCCCGTCAGCTTCAGCGCACACGTCGGCCAGATTTAAAAATCATCGTCATGTCCGCCACGCTGGTCTCGGGGCCGCTGGTCGAGTTCATGCAGCCGTCCAAACTGCTCGAATCCGAAGGCCGCACCTTCCCTGTGGAGGTGCGCTATCAGGCTCCACTCCAGCTCAAGACCGGCTACCCCGAACCCATCTGGGATCAGGCTGCACGCGCCTGCGAAGACCTCGCCCTCTCACCCGGCTTCTCCGGAGACATGCTCGTCTTCATGCCCGGCGGCCATGAAATCCGCAAGACCATCGCCGCGATCCAGGGCCGCAGCTTTGCGCGGGGCCGCCGCGTCGTCCCTCTGCATGGCGAACTCACACCGCAAGATCAAGACGCCGCCGTCACGCCCGGCGAGCAGCCCAAGATCATCGTCAGTACGAACGTCGCCGAAACCTCCCTCACCATCGAAGGCGTGCGCGCCGTGGTGGACGGCGGCCAGGCCCGCACCGCCTCGTATGATCCGCGCCGTGGCATCAACACCCTCACCGTGCAGAAGATCAGCCGTGCCTCGGCGGAGCAGCGTGCCGGACGCGCAGGCCGCCTAGGCCCCGGCATCGCCGTGCGTCTATGGACGCAGCGCGATCACTTGTTGCGTCCTGAAAGCGAACTCCCCGAAGTGCAGCGCCTCGATCTCAGCGAAGCCCTCCTCGCACTACGCGTCCTCTCACCTGAGCCCTTCGCCTGGTTTGAAGCCCCCACGCCCGCCGCCATGTCGCGCGCAGAGAACCTGCTGCACGATCTCGGTGCCATCGATCACGAGGGCCGCATCACCACGCTGGGGAAACAGATGAGCCGCTTCCCCCTGCACCCGCGTTTTGCCCGCATGCTGCTCGCCGCCGCGCAGTATGGCTGCCTGCGCGAGGCCACCCTCTGCGCCGCCGCCGCCCAAGGGCGCGACATCCTGCTCGTCGGTAAAAACAACGCCTCTCATAAAAACGAAGACCTCTGGGAGCACGACGACGTCACCGAATTCCAGGCCATCCTGCGCGCCTTTGCGCGCGCCGAAGCCACGAACTTCAACCCTGACGACTGCGCCCGCTACGGCATCCACGCCAATGCCTCACGCGAGGCCGCACGCAGCGCCGACCAGTTCCTCCAGCTCGCCAAACGCTCCGGCCTGCCCATCAACGACGAAGTCGCCGATCCCATCGCTCTCGCGAAAATGCTGCTCGCCGCCTTCAGCGATCACCTCGGCGTCGAGACCAGCACAGGCAGCCGCATCTACCGCCTCGCCGGAGGTTACAGCGGGCACCTTGGCAAAGACGCGCATATCCGCCCGCCACGCCTGATCGTCGCCTCCGAGATCGTCGAGGTGCAGGGCAAGGCGCTCACCGTGCAGCTCAACAACTGCACCCGTATCGAAGAAGACTGGCTGCGCGAACTCTTCCCCGCCGACTTCACCACAGCCTCCCGCGCCGCCTACGACACCGTGAACCGCCGCGTCATGAACCTCGAAGAAGTCCGCTTCCGCAGCCTCGTGCTCAGCAGTCGCGAACGCGGCGAACCCGATGAATCCACCGCCGCCAGCCTGCTCGCCGCCGAAGTCATCGCTGGCCGTCTCCAGCTCACGAATTGGAACGACAAAGTCGAGCAATGGATCACCCGCGTGAACTGCCTTTCCAAGTGGATGCCCGACCTCGAAATCTCCCCCATCGGCGAAGAAGACCGCCACCTCATCATCGAGCAAGTCTGCACCGGCTGCATCGCCTACCGCCAGCTCAAGGACAAAGACATCTTCCCCGCCCTGCACCAGTGGCTCAGCCATGCGCAGCGCGACATGCTCGAAAAATACGCCCCCGAACGCTACCCCCTGAAAAACGGCAAGACCGCCCGCATCGTCTATGACGAAAAGCAGCCGCCGAGTGTCAGCGCCGTCCTGCAGCACATGTACGACGTCATCGAAAACCCAAAAGTCGCCGCCGGCCGCATCAGCGTCACCGTCCACCTCCTCTCCCCCGCCCAGCGCCCCATCCAAACCACCGGCGACATCGGCCGCTTCTGGCGCGAAGGCTATCCCGCCGTGAAAACGCAGCTACGGGGAAGATACCCGAAGCATGAATGGCGGTAGGAAGCCACCTTGACATTAAATTGATGGAGCTGGATAATTTCAGCATGAATAAAACTCAGATCCAGGTTCCAGAGGAGCTGTTTCGTGAACTACGCAGTTTCGCCAAACAACGTGAGTGGTCGCTGGCGGAAACCTTCCGCCGCGGGGCCGAACTGCTGCTGCAGGTCTATCCCGAGCCGCCCACTGCTGAGACAACCACCTGGACACCGCCCACCTCCGGCAAAGTCGGCTGGAAAGGCATGAGTGCATCCCAGCTCCGCGACGCCGCCTTTGCCGACGCCGATCCCCGACTGGCCTGATCCCTCAATATCGCTCCATGCTCTCAATTGACACCAATCTCCTGCTGTACGCCTACAGCGAGGCAGCCCCCGAGCATGGACGTGCGCTCGCATTCATCACCTCCATGTCTGCCAGCGAGAGCGTGGCCTTGAGTGAGTTTGTTCTCACCGAGTTCTACCTCCTCCTTCGCAATCCAGCCGTGCTGAAGAAGCCACTCTCTGCTCCTGATGCGGTGCGCATCATCCAAAGCTATCGCCATCATCCTCGCTGGAAAATCCTCGGATTCCCTCCCACCAGCCGCGAAGTTCATGCCGATCTCTGGCAGCAAGCCGCCACACCCGGCATCGCCCGCCGCCGCATCTACGACACCCGCACAGCCCTCTGCCTGCGCGCCTTCGGCGTCACTGAATTCGCCACGGTCAATGTGAAGGACTTTGAGGTGTTCGGGTTTCAGAAGGTTTGGAATCCGCTGAGATAAGCGACGTCGAGGAACGCTCAATGCACCGCGCATTTCCGATTCACGGCACAATCAAAACCCGCGTCCCCTTGCTCACCCAATCATGCACCTGCAGCAAATCAACCTGCCGCAGACTCAAGCACCCCCAGGTGAGATGGTGGTGGCCGTCGGGCCAATCGCTGATCCAGCCATGGATACCAATGCCGCCGCCAAGTGCGGTATCAGTCGGAGCTAATGAACCTTTCAGGGCTGCCGCAGCAATGCGATCATACTCTCGCTTGTTGATGCGCTTTTCGCTCAAGGCAGTCCGCGCATCGTAAGCGTTCGGGTAGTTCAGCCGCAGCCATGCAGCGCCCAGATAGGCTCCGTAGTCTCCATCGAACGGCCCTTTCGCTTTCTGCGTGATGCGGTAGTCACCCACCGGGGTTCGATTGTCGCCATCAGTCATCTTCCGCTGCCTGCCATCCTGCCCCAGAGCCATGGGCAGCGTGAGCTTCACCTGTCCTTTTTCGCACACATGCAGCTGATAGGCATGCTTCACCGCAATGAGCAGGCGCTCCTCTTTCGCAGGCACCAGCAGATGCCGATGGCTGCGAATGAAAGCTGAAACACTCCTCTGCCACGTAGCCGCCTCCGCGTAAAGCAGATGTCGCAGCGTGAGGTTGAGCTGCGCATGCGCATCATTCAAATCGGGCGCGATCTGAGCAATGCGCTGCCGCCGCTTCACCTTGTCCCCCGGTTTGAGATCGCAGGCATGGATGCCTCCGTAGCCAATCAGGATGCGTTGAAGTTGACCGTTGTCGATAAAGCGATGCTCCACCCAGACCTCGCCGTTTTTCACATCCTCCACGGTTCCCGCCGCCAGCGCATGGACCGGTTGGTTCACAGCCGTGTTACCGTCACCACTGCCCTTCCATGTTTCATGAGCCTCAAGTCCAAGCACATCAATCACCGTCTCATTCACGCTCCAGCTCCTATGTCGGCGTTTGGCGGCCTGATCCCTGTATCCCGCTGTGCCATCCGCGCCGCCCACAGGAAAATCGAAGCCATCGGCGAGGTCTGGAGCCAGGAGTGAGCTGAGGTCTTGGGCGGGTAATGGGTAGGCCAGGAAGAGTCCCAGCAGCAAGCGCAAGATCATGGGCGGCGCTCCAATGCTCCACAGCTTTTCGAAGAAGGCGAATTCATGCACCCGTTTTATCGAAAACGGCACTCTTCAGCAAGTAGGAAACCGCACATGCAGCCCCATCACTCCCCAATGCAATACAGCGTCTTTGCGGAGCGGAGGAACAACTGCCCGTTGCTGATCGCTGGCGTCGCACTGTGATCCGAAGTATCCCCTTCAATCCGATTCCGCGAGATCAGTTCAAACTTGGGGCCGAGCTTGATCACGAGGATTTCGCCGCGCCGGCTCACATGATAGAGATGACCGTTGGCAGCCACAGGCGAAGCGTAGTCGCCTCCGCTCATGCCACCACCGCGACGTCCACCGCCGCCGCCTTGATTGGTGGTGTCGCCACCGCCCGCGCTGGACTCGATGCGTTCGTTGTAAACCTCTGCACCCGTTTTCGCATCGCGACAGGTGGCGATGGAACCACTGACCCAATACAACCGGTCTTCCCAGAAAATCGGCGTGGCAATGCGCGAGCCGTTCGCGCCCGTCCACAGCGTATTCGTGGCACTGACATCCCCCTTGCCACCCGCTTTGATGGCGACGGAGCCACCGCCGCGCTCGCTCATCGCAAAGATGGCCTTGCCATCCGTCACCACACTGTTGCACACGGAGTCGCTTTGCAGACCGGTCGCATACCAGCGCAGTTTGCCAGTGTCAGGATTGAAGCCCCAGACCTCGCTCGGCACAGCGATGGCAAGATCGGCACGGCCATCGACTTCGACGACGATGGGAGTTCCCCACGTGCCGGCGAATCCTTCCGAAGGTGCCTTCCACAATTGTTTGCCCGTGGTCTTATCAAAGCCCAACAGCGCCTGACTCTCCACCAGAGCGGGCACAATCAAGACATCGCCATGCAGGATCGGGCTGGAGGCCGTGCCCCAGCCGCGGCGGTCATCCCAGTCGCCCACATCCGCCTGCCACAGCGCTTTGCCATCCAGATCAAAAGCATGAATCCCGGACTTGCCGAAGAAGGCGAAGACGCTCATCCCATCCGAGACCGGCGTATGGCTGGCGTAGCCGTTTTGGGCAAACATGCCTCCATAGCGTTCCTCCGGCTGCTTGGCAGGCACGGCACGATCCCAGAGGATTTTGCCCGTGGTGCGGTCCACGCAGATGAGGTGGCGCATCAGCGCTGTGATGTCACCCGTGCCCTGCTGACCCTCAGTCGCATAGCCGCTCCAGCAGGTGACGAAGACACGGTCCCCCACCACGATGGGACTCGAAGAACCCGGGCCGGGCAAGGCCGTCTGCCACTTGAGATTTTTCGTGGCACTCCATTCCACCGGCACAGGCTTGTCATCCGCCGCGATGCCGCTGCCATTGGGGCCGCGAAAACGTGCCCAGTCGGCAGCGCTGGCGGTGAGAGTGGCGGACAGCAGCACCAGCAAAGAAAGACGCGTGATCATGCCCGCATCCAACCCAGCGATGCAGCGGCGGTTGCGCGGGGAATGCGATTCGCCTGCGGATTCGGAGCGGGCTTAGTTGAGAGTCTGTTTGATCGCAAACTCCCGCGCTTGCTCCACCCATTGCTCGCGCTGAATGCGGTCTTTGAAGGCGAGACGGGTGGAGAACTCCTTGACGTGGTCATCATCCCAGGCAGCGATCTGGGCGTAGGTGTAAACGCCGAATTCGTGGAGACGCTTTTCGAGCGTCGGTGCGACGCCTTTGAGCGCGGTGAGGTCGTCCGTCTTTTCAGGCTGCTTTTTGTAAATGAAGCCGAGCTTGGGATCGATTTCTGTATCGAACTTGGGTTCAACCTTGAGTTCAGGCTGAAATTCCAGTTCAGGCAAGGCAGGCAGCAAGAGCTCGGTCAATGGGGGGAGGAGAGCCTCATGCGCATCCACGCCAGACACCGATGCTTCTATGTCTTGCGGTGCAGAAATGATGGCGGCGAGAGGAGAAGCATGTGGAGGCTCTGTCGGTACGGTGGGCAATGTTTCCGGCGTCGGGGCATCCTCCGGTGCGGGGGCTTCCAGTGGCGGCGTGGTGGGTTCGGGGGGCGTGGTGAGGGTTTCTTCCGTGAAGGCGGGATCGGCCTCAGCGGCGGCCGTGTCCTCTTTTTGGGGCATGTAAATGGTTTCGGTGGCCATCACGACGGCAGGACCGGAGAGGATGGAGTGCTCGCCGACCTTGCGCTTCAAGCTGGCGATTTCGTCCTTCATTGAGGATGCCTCGCCCAGCAGCTTGCGTGTCTGACGCTTGAAGCGCCCCCAGGTCGCATAGCCAAACAGCAGGCCGACGACGAAGAAGATGGCCCCCAGCACGCAGACAAAAGCACCGCTGTGCATGAGCATGTAAAACAGCGGCTCGGCAGAAAGGGATTCAAAGTCGAATTTCATGGATGACTATTTAATGAGGAGTTCGACGCTGCGCGGGCGGGCCAGAGGCGCAGACGAATCGGCAGGTACGGGATCAAACACCACCGCACGGATGTCAGCAGCGGGCACGCCCTGCTCAACGAGGAAGGACATCACGGCCTCAGCACGGGCTATGCCGATGTTTTTTTCGACTTTCTCGGGTCCGGCGGGATCAGGGTGAGCGCCGATGACAAGCCCCAGTCTCGGTCCGGCGGCGAGCAAGGTGGAAGACAGGATGGCAAGCCGCGTCTGTTCCTGCGACGAAATGCGTGCGGAGCCGGCATCAAACACGATCACGCAGCCCCGCAGG
>NZ_JAQSEA010000213.1 GCF_029946185.1 Prosthecobacter sp. | reverse complement strand
ACAGGGTCTGTTGTCACGGGAACTTCCGATGTATCTCCTTGATTTCCTGATGAGTGAAAAAGATGCCAGGCATTTTGTAGAGACATGATGCACAAACATTTCATTTTCAACCTCATGGTTCAGCATTGTTCGGGCTGAAGGAGGCGCGGGTTTGAGAGATATCCGGATCACGTTGGTTGAGGTAGAAGAGCAGCCGGAGTCTTGAACCCAATGGAACCAAGGTTGGCGTCAGTCATGGGGATTGGTATTTCTCAACTTCTACGCGCCTTGAGTGAAAGCACAGAGATCGGGCAGAGCATTGCAAACCAATATTTTGCGTTATTTGGCTCTACAATATGCCCGACATGAATGGCACTCGGTTAAAGCGGTGCTTCGTGCTTTTTCCATCCGCTTTCGTCACATCCCGCCCGCATCTTTCACCACTCTGCCCCGCCACACACCAGCCCTGAATGGGCTGCGTCCTACAGCCCAGGCGGTGCCGAGCTTTAGCGAGTGCTCCCCTGGGTTTTGCCGCCAGCAATCCGGAAAGCAAACCCACCGCCCTCTTCTCACACCGCGCTCACCAGCAGCGTTCCCCCGCCCTCCCGATACGCTGATTGGCGCGCGTCTCCACACATTCAAAATCAACGATCACTATGCTTAACCGAGTGCCATTCATGCCCGGCATGAATGGCACTCGGTTAAGGGTTGTGATCGTGTGTTTTGGCGGTCTTGGGCATCCGAGCCGCGCGACAGCGTCGTGGAACCGGAGCGCAGCGGGTCGAAGACCGCCGAAGGCAAATAGACAGCCGGAGGCTGCCCGTAGGGTGAGCAACGCGAGCCGAACGAAGTGAGACAGACGACTGAAAGGAGCCCACAGGGTGAGCGCAGCGAATCAATCAATGCGGTGACAGAGATGCACGGCGCAAGCCTGCATCGGCGACACCGCTTTCGCGGGGTGAAGTGTACCCTTCGGACATAGCCTGCCCTCCGGTCTGCGAAAGCGCCGTCGCGCCCAAGCTTGCCGCACGCACTCAAAGACGCTTCGCACTCACGATGGCACTCACTAAGACTTAGCCCGACGGACCAGCGGCTATGAATGATACCGGTTCTTAACCGAGTGCGATTCTGAATCGCACTCGGTTAACGAAAAGATGCCAGGCAAAATGCAGATCACTTGTGCCATGGCACTGATTGACAATATACAGTCATGATTTCAGTTCTACCGTTTCGGCGCGTGATCATCGTGCCCCTTGAGATCAAGGCTGTCCGGGTCGTATAAGGGGTAGGGTGCAAAAATCCATGAGCAAAAACAAACCATCTCCCGGCGGTCGTTCCAAAAAGAGCATTGTCCCCTCGCTGGTTCGCTCCTCCGCCGCAGAATACCTCACCTTCGTGGCTGCCAGCGGCCAGGGCGGCGTGGAGGCCGTTTATGCCGATGAGAATGTCTGGCTCACCCAGAAAATGATGGGACTGCTCTACGATGTGGACGTGAGGACGATCAACTACCACCTGAAAAAGGTGTTTTCTGACCACGAACTGGAAGCAGATTCAGTTATCCAATATTTTCGGATAACTGCCGCTGACGGCAAAACCTACGACACCCAGCACTACAACCTCGCCGCCATCATCGCTGTCGGCTACAAGGTGAACTCCGAACGTGCCGTCCAGTTCCGCAAATGGGCTTCCGGCATCATCGAATCCTTCACCATCAAGGGCTTTGCCATGGATGACGAGCGTCTGAAAAACGACGGCACCATCCTCGGCAAAAAATACTTCGAGGAGCAGCTCCAGCGCATCCGCGAAATCCGCCTCAGCGAGCGCAAGTTCTACCAGAAAATCACCGACATCTACGCCACCGCCATCGACTACGATGTCACCGCCGCAGCCACCAATCGCTTCTTTGCCACCGTGCAGAACACTGCTCGGCGCGATAGCGCATTCCTGCGGCGAAGCCTGGATGCAGAGCCCGCGCAGCGGGATAACTTACACTGGGCCATTCACGGACAGACCGCCGCAGAGGTCATCGTCTCCCGTGCGGATGCGGCCAAAACCCACATGGGCCTGACCACCTGGAAAGACGCGTCCGAGGGTAAGATTCAGAAGTTCGATGTCAGCGTCGCGAAAAACTACCTCACGGAAAACGAAATGGCGCAACTGCAACGCCTCGTCTCCGCCTACCTTGATGTGGCCGAAGACATGGCGCTGCGGCAGATTCCCATGACCATGCAGGACTGGGAAACCCGCCTCAACCGCTTCATCGCCGCGACCGACCGGGAAATTTTGCAGGATGCCGGCAGAGTAACTGCCGAAATCGCCCAAGCCCACGCTGAAAGTGAATTTGAAAAATACCGCATCGTGCAAGACCGCCTGTTCGAGTCCGACTTCGACCGAATAATCAAAAGCCTGCCCGAAAAAAGCAACGAACCTTGAGCCTTCAAAGAAGGGCAGGGGCTGCGTTGGAGATAGATAAGATGCCAGGAAAAATGTGGATTACTCCGCGATAAATCTCCGATAGTTAATGTGGTGCAGCCATCCGGGCAGCGGTGGCTCCGCGCTGACCTTTACCCAAAAGTGGGCTTTGCTCACTGCGCGATGTCATGGAGATCATGCTTATATCCCGGACTGATATTCCTCGTCTCGAAGGCCAACGGCCTTCTGCACCACAGCG
>NZ_JAQSEA010000212.1 GCF_029946185.1 Prosthecobacter sp. | reverse complement strand
GTACATCAGGAAGCGGCGGTAGTCCATGCGACCAAAGCCGGCGGTGAAGGGGGCGAAGGTGCGTACGATGGGGACGAAGCGTGCGAGGATGATGGCCTTGCCGCCATGCTTGACGAAGAAGGCCTCGGTCTTGGCGAGGTAGTCGCGCTTGAACCAGCGCTGGTTGACGATCCAGCCGCCTGCTTTGCGGCCGATCCAGTAGTTCAGGTTGTCACCAATGATGGCGGCGCCCATGAGCAGGGGGATGATGATCTCAATGCGGATGAGCCCCTGGGCGGAGAGGGCGCCCACGGCAAACAGCAGGGAATCGCCCGGTAGAAAGGGCATGACCACGAGGCCGGTCTCGCAGAAGACAATGGCGAAGAGAAGGCCGTAAATCAGCGCACCATGATCCTGCGCGAAGGTTTGCAGGTGTTTGTCGATGTGCAGGACGAAATCGAGAATCTGGGGGATCATGGGCGGCGAATGTCCGGTGTCAGAGCGGGGCGGCAAACGAAAACTCATGGCGATGTTGACATGAACTCACGAAAAAGCCGGGGCGTGATGCCCCGGCTTCGCTGGATTGAATCTGTCGATCCGTGGGGTGGCTTACTTCAACTCTGCCGTGACCACTTTTTTGCCTTCGATTTTGAGGCCATCGACGTTTTTGAATTTTTCCGCCACTTCAGCCGGGCTCAGCCCGGTATCTGCGGATTCCATGAAGCCGGTGAAGACGTCCGCGTTGTCCATGATCTTGTCGAACTGGATGTCCATGTAGCTGATCGTGCCATCGTTGAGATTAGCGGCGTCGGAACTGGAGATGCCATTGGCCCCTTTGACTTCAACCGCCACATGCATGCCGGCGAACATGGGCTTCATCATCGCCATCTGCGATTTCATCATGGCGATTTCTTGTGCGTTCTTCTTCGGCTTGTCAGCGTCGCCGCCTTTCTTTTTATCCGCGTCAGGATTGGTGATGGTGAGGGTGGAGCCGCTCAGCGCGAAGGTCATCGGCTGCGTGGTGGAGGGCTTGCCTTGCTGCTCTGGTTCGAAGGGCGCGTATTTCAGCTTGGTCACATCAGCGACGGCGAAGACCACTTTCACACCGCTTTTGCCATCGGGAGTCTTCACTTCTTCGTGGGATTTGACCGTGACGCCCTCGCCGAGTTTCTTCGCGCGTTCCTCGGCCTTCTCCTTGTCCATGACGAGGCCCTTAAGCTGATCGCCCTGCCCACCCTGCATCATGGCGGCGAGCTGGGCACCCAGGAGAACACTCTCCTCGATGGTGGCTGTACCGTCTTTGCTGACGATCACGGTGGATTTGATTTCAATGCAGGAGGCCAGCACAAAAGCGACCGCCGCGAGGAGGAGGGATGAGATTTTCATGAGGCGGGCAGATTAGGCGTGTGGAATTTTCTTCTACAAGCGCAAAGAGTGTGGCCACGTGACATTTACCATGGCAGAACGGCAAGGATGCTGCTTGCCAAATGGATTACTTTCTGAAACAAGTCAGGTATGGACTCCCATGAAGTGATCAGCAAGGCCGTCGAGCAAACCAGCTTCAAAGAGGTGGCGGCGCAAATGGGCGTCTCCCTCTCGCTGGCCTACAAGTGGTCCCAGCCCGATGAGCAGCAGGGCAGCGGCACCTCCAATCCACTGGACCGCGTGCGCCAGCTGTTTGAAATCACGCAGGACTCGCAGCTCATCCAGTGGCTCTGCCACAAGGCGAACGGGGTCTTCGTGCAGAATCCCACCAGCGGTGGTCCGCGCGGCATGGAACTGATGCCAGCGACGCAGGAAATCGTGCAGCAGTTTGCCGATCTACTGACCGCTGTCAGCAAGGCTGCATCGGACAGCCGCATCAGTTTGGAAGAGGCGGACCACATCCGCAGCGTGTGGGACGAATTGAAACGCTTTACCGAAGGGTTCGTCCGCCATTGCGAGAAGGGTGAGTTTTCCCACCTCGCAGATGAGATCAAAACGCATCGTGGCTTTAAATAAGGTACGCGTTGCAACGCCAATCCGCCGGCGTGGACAGTCAAAGTGAGCCGGGGTTTCTTCCCTGCGCGGCGGATCATTAACCGAGGTGGGAGAGCTGGTTAATAAAAAAACGGTAAAAAAGCACACGCAAACCGAAGGGTTGCCGCGATGGTATAGAAACTGCCCCCCCTTTCCTGTCATGGCCTTGCTCCTTCTTTTGGTCGTCCGGCTCTGCCTCAAGCCCTTTGAGCAACTGAGCGACGATGACTGGATGGCCCTGACCGCCATCTTCTGCATTGCCATCGCGCTGCTCATCAGCCACCGGGTGCATATATTGACCGGTCGCTAAGCCGCAGTGGGAGGCAGGGTGAAAGTGCAAGAAGTGATCGTGCCGGAGAGCACGCTGAGAACTTCTGCACAAAGATCGTGCAAGGCCGCAGAGCAAAAGCCTCACGGCGGTGTAAAATTCGCTGGACCAATAAACATTTGGTATGTTTATTATAATTACACATACTTATTCTATTTATCATTATGAGCGAGAACGAACGCAAGACTCTTGTGCCTGACATCCGTGAAGTCCTTGCCCAGCATGGCCGGTTTCCCGTGGAAAATCTCACGGAGGCTGATGACCTTTACAATGCTGGCCTGACGTCTCTGGCGACGGTGGCGGTGATGCTGGCGCTGGAAGACAAATTCAATGTTGAGTTCCCCGACAATCTGATTGGCCGCCGCACCTTTAAGAGCATTGAATCCATCGCCGAGGCGATCACGAAACTCGCGGCCTAGCCTTCGCTTTGATGTGCTCCGCTGAATAAGATTGCCCGACCTACCCCCCTCCCATCCTGTGAGCACTTTTTGCAGCACCGAAGTCGATTTTGACGAACTTTTGAAGGGGGTGCATGTGCTGGGCAAATCGGTGCTGCGAGTTCATGCGGCGGATGTGGACAAAAAAGCGCGCTTCCCGACGGAGTCGATCAATGCCATGCGCGAGGCGCGCCTGCTGAGCGCGTATGTGCCTGAAGAGTATGGCGGCATGGGTTTGAATATGGTGCAGATCGCGAAGATCTGCGAAACACTGGGCCAGTACTGCGGCTCGTCGGCCATGATTTATGCGATGCATAAGATTCAGGTGGCGTGCGTGGTGCACCATGCCCAGCAGTCCGAATTCTTCTGCGACTACCTGCGACGGCTGGTGGAAGAACAGCGACTCATGGCCTCTGCGACGACGGAGATCGGCACGGGCGGAGACCTGCGCTCCAGCATCTGTGCGGTGGAGGTCACGGGAGACGAGTTCAAACTGAACAAGAAGGCACCCGTCATTTCCTATGGCGAGTATGCAGACGAGATTTTGGTGACCTGCCGCAGTGCGCCGAATGCGCCGGCGAATGAGCAGGTGCAGGTGATGGTGCGCAAAGGAGAATACACGGCTGTGCCGCTTTCGACCTGGGACACGATGGGCTTCCGCGGCACCTGCAGTTCGGGCTTTGAGCTGACCGCCACAGGCAGCGCGGCGCAGATCATTCCGCAGCCGTTCAATGAGATTCTTGGGCAGACGATGCATCCGTACTCGCACATCGTGTGGGGCGCGCTGTGGTCGGGCATCGCGATGGATGCGGTGAACCAAGCGCGTGCCTTTGTGCGTGCCGAAGCGCGCAAGACACCCGGCGAGACACCCATTTCGGCGATTCGCCTGGGTGAGGCCGATCAGGTGCTGCAGGTGATGCGGCACAATGTGGCGGCTCTGGCCCGTGAGTATGACGAACTGCGCAGCCGCGAATGCCCGGAGGTGTTTGAAGAGTTTGGCTTCTCCATCCGCACGAACAATCTGAAGCTGTCCTCCTCGCAGCAGCTCGTGGACATTGTGGGCCGGGCGATGCTGATCTGCGGCATCTCGGGCTATCGCAATGATTCCAAATTCAGCATTGCACGCCATCTGCGTGATGCGTATGGCGCAGCGCTGATGGTCAATAATGACCGTATTTTGAAATTGAACGCCACCATGCTGCTGGTGCACAAGGAAGGCTGATCTATGACGTGTACTTCTACCACAACCCTCCCTCTTACCGAGGCCTATCAGGCGTTTCTTGACCAGGTGACGGAAGCCGGATTGTTCGTGCCGCTCGGCGTGCGCGGCGTGTATGGCTACAACGGGGTGTTTGAAGGCGTGCTGCAAAGCTTTGACCGTTTGATCACACGCCGTGCAGCGCACTTTCAGGCGGACATCCTGCGGTTGCCGGGGGTGCTGAGCCGGGAGCATTATTTGAAGACCAGCCACCTCGAAAACTTTCCGGACCTGATGGGCTCCGTACACAGCTTCATGGGGCGTGAACGTGAACATGTGGGGATGCTGACGAAGCGCGAGAATGGTGAAGAATGGACGCAGGATCTGGCACCGAGCGCGCTGATGCTGTCGCCCGCGTGCTGCTATCCTCTGTATCCGACAGCGACTGGCACGCTAACAAGCGAGGGCAAGACGGTGGATTTGTTCTCGCAAGTGTTCCGGCATGAGCCTTCGATCGATCCGTGCCGCCTGCAGATTTTTCGCCAGCGCGAGTTTGTCCGCATCGGCACAGCCGAGCAGGCGCTGGAGCATCGCAAACAATGGATTGAACTGGGCCGGGATATTTTGGCCGAGGTCGGACTCGGAGTGGAAATTGTGATCGCCAACGACCCTTTCTTTGGACGAGGCGGGCGGGTGATGGCGGCATCGCAGAAGGATCAGGACCTGAAGCATGAGTTTACTTTTGCTGTGGCCTCAGATGAGAAGCCGACGGCCATCGCATCCACCAACTGCCACATGGATTACTTTGGCAAAGCCTTCGACATCAAGCTGCCGAACGGGGAGTCGGCGCATTCGGCCTGCATCGGTTTTGGGATGGAACGCGTCGCACTGGCTATGTTCAAGCAGCATGGATTTGATCCAGACCGCTGGCCCTATGAGGTGAAGAACGCCCTGGGACTATGAGCTGTCCGTTTCCAGCGCTTGATCCGCAAACCTACGTGCGCCATCGTCTGCACACGCAGGAGCGCGAGTGGGCGGAGACGAACTGCTACGTGGATGTGTGGATCGAAGTGCTGCACGCCCGGGGGCTTGAGCCGATAGCGGGGCTGCCCTTCACGCTGGGCATCGATTTCGAAGGCGATCAGTGGACTTTTTTTAAGTACCAACTGGAGGATTTGTATGAGCTTTATGCGCTCGATGTTCAGGAGCTCGCCATCTACCGGCCGCTGACGGCGCACATCGAGGAACAACTGGCGCTTGGGCGGCCGCTGCTCATTGAGCTGGACTCGTTTTATCTGCCAGACACGGCTGGAAGTGCCTATCAGCTTGAGCATGTCAAAACGACGGTCGCCATCGCCGAGCTCGATATGGAGCAGCAGCGGCTGGGCTACTTCCACGCACAAGGCTACTACCATCTGACGGGGGATGATTTTGCGCATGTGTTTCATTTGCGCGGCGAAAAGCATCCTGCGATTCTGCCGCCTTACTGCGAGATTGTGAAGAATGCAGGCGCGTCTCCGCTGCAAGGCGAGGCGTTGCTGAATGCGTCGTTGGGTTTGCTGCGGCGTCAGTTGCGGCGCCTGCCTGAAGTGAATCCGTTCGTGAAGTTCCGCGTCCGCTTTGAGGCCGACATGCAGTGGCTCAGCAATGAACCGATTGCCACGTTTCATCAGTATTCGTTTGCCACGCTGCGGCAGTTTGGCTCCTGCTATGAGCTTGCTGGGACCTACTTGAAATGGCTGCAAAGCCAAGGCGTGGGCGGGCTGGATGGCGCTAGCGAGTCGGTGTTCCGGCTGTCCACGGGTGCGAAGACGTTGCAGTTTCAGTTAGCCCGTGCGATGGCACGGAAGAGGGCGATTGATTTCACGCCTGTCGATCAAATGGCGGAGCACTGGGCCCTGGCGATGCAGCAACTGAAGGACCTATTTACCGCGTAAAAAACCATGACGGACCCCGTTCACTTTGAGCCGTGGACATGCTGTGCGCAGGCTCCCGGAGCCAGTACTGAACCGGGGGTGGTGCAGGGAGACTGGTTTGCCGCCGAGGTGCCGGGGACTGTGGCTTCGGCGTTGCGTGCGCGCGGTCAGTGGAATCATCAAAATCCGCCCGATGTCGATGCGCAGGATTGGTGGTATCGCACCAGCTTTGCTGCGGCAGCGCGAACCGTTGATGAGGCCTGCGTCTTGTGCTTTGACGGGCTGGCATCGCTTGCGGATGTGTGGCTCAACGGCGAACTTATTTTAAGCTCAGATAACATGTTTCGCAGTTATCGCGTGGATGTTACGCAGGCTTTGAAGGATGAGAATGAGCTGGTGATCCGCTTTCGTTCGCTGACGGCGGACCTGAAGAAGAAACGTTCGCGTCCGCGCTGGAAAACTAATCTCGTGAACAATCAGCAACTGCGCTGGCAGCGCACGAGCCTGCTGGGACGCATTCCCGGCTGGTCGCCGCCGGTGCCTGCGGTGGGGCCGTGGCGTGGGGTGAGACTGGAGCGTGGTCCGGTGGTGCTGACGGACATCCAAAAGACGGCGGTGCTCGCGGGAGACGAAGGTGTTGTCAGTTTCGGTGCGCGGGTGGCGACGTCGTTGAAGATCGTTTCGGCGCGGCTGCACATCGGCGGGCATTCCTCGGACCTTGAGTGTGAGGAGGGTATTCTGCGCGGTGAGCTGTGCATCCAGCGTGCTGAACTGTGGTGGCCGCACACGCATGGCGCGCCGACGTTGTACCCTGGCAAGGTGATCATTGAGACGAGTGCCGAAGCGCATGAGTTTCCGCTGGAGCCAACGGGCTTCCGTCGCATCGAGGTCTGCAACGATCCTGGGTTTGCGATTCATGTGAACGGAGAGCGTGTTTACTGCCGTGGTGCGTGCTGGACGACGAACGATATTTTTACGCTAGGAGGAGGGGTGGATTCGCTGCGCCATGATCTTACGCTGGCGCGTGATGCGGGTATGAACATGCTGCGCATTGGCGGCACGATGACCTATGAGAGTGATGCGTTCTACCGCCTCTGCGATGAACTGGGCATCCTCGTCTGGCAGGACTTCATGTTTGCCAACATGGACTATCCGGTAGAGGACGCGGCTTTTGCTGAAAACATCACGATTGAAGCGACGCAGCAACTGGACCGATTGGCGCAGCATCCATGTGTGGCGGTTTACTGTGGCAACAGTGAGATCGAACAGCAGGCGGCGATGCTGGGCATGGCGCGTGAGCTTTGGCGTAACGGCTGGTTTGGAGAGAGGCTTCCAGCGTTGTGTCGCAAGCACCATCCTGGCACGGTGTATGTGCCGTCTTCCCCGAGCGGTGGTGTGCTGCCTTTTCACACGCGGACGGGGGTGACGCATTACTACGGCATCGGTGCGTATCAGCGCTCCCTGTGTGAGTTGCGGCAGGCGGATGTGAAATTCACCAGCGAGTGTCTGGGCTTTGCAAACATCCCGGAGACGGAGACGATTGACGAGATCATGGGTGGACTGATGCCGGTGATGCACCACCCGCGCTGGAAGCAGCGCGTACCGCGTGACACGGGTGCGGGATGGGATTTTGAGGATGTGCGAGATCACTACTTGCGGGAGCTTTTCAATGTTGATCCGGTGGCGTTGCGCTCGTTCGACATGCCGCGTTATCTGGAGCTGAGCCGCGTGGCATCGGGCGAGATGATGGCGCGAACGTTTGCGGAATGGCGCAGCGGTCACAGTCGCAACGCCGGTGCGCTGGTGTGGTTTTACAAGGATCTATGGCCGGCAGCGGGCTGGGGCATCGTGGACAGCACGGGCACTCCGAAAGCGGCTTACTATCAGCTCAAGCGCGCGTGGCAGACGCGGCAACTGTGCATCACTGATGAAGGTCTCGATGGCTTGCATCTGCATCTCAGCAACGAAATGACCGAGGCGGTGGAGGGCTTTGTTGAGGTGCAGTTGCTGCGTGAGCCGAATGTGGTCGTTGCTCGCCATGAGATTGCGTTGAAGGTGGCCGGGCGCTCGCTGGAGATGCGCAGTGTTGATGAAATTCTGGGGTCGTTTTTTGATGTGAACTATGCGTATCGATTCGGTCCGCAGTCGCATCAGGTGGTGATCGCGACTTGGTTCAGCGCGGAGCGTGAGGTCATCAGTGAGTCGTTTCATCTGAACCGTGCACGTGATCCGGTGGGACTGCCATTGGCAGTGGAGATGCTGGGGGCCAAGGCGGAAGCCCTGGGTGAAGGGGGCTATCAGCTCACGCTCAAGAGCGACCGGTTTCTGCAGAGTGTGAGATTGTCGGCCAAGGGGTTCCTGCCTGACGACAACTACTTTCATCTTGCTCCGGACCGGGTCAAAGCGGTCTTCTTTGCGCCGCGCGCAGGTGGGAGCGGAGCGTTTGAAGCTTATGTTGAGGCCTTGAACGTGTCGGGCGAAATTTCGGTGGAGCCTAGCCGTGCATCCCACGAAACCCATCATGATACCTGAGCTGCCATCGCACGCGCCTGAAGGCGCTTCGTGTGTTGATGGGGCGGAGCGGCGCGCGTTTTACTTTGAGAGCGGAGGACGGGCGTTGTTTGCGTGGCTGCACCGACCCGCAGGCGCTGTGGCTGAGCATGGAGTGTTGATCTGTCCGCCAATCGGGCACGAGCAGGTTCATTCGCATCGCGCGCTGCGACATCTCGCGGACAGATTGGCGAGGCAGGGGTTTACGGTCGTTCGACTCGACTATCATGGCACCGGCGACTCGGACGGTGCGGAAGACGATTTGCAGCGTCTGGCCACCTGGCAGGTGAATGTGAGCGATGCGGTGGAATGGCTGCGCAGCGAGGCGGGCTGTCGGAAGGTCAGCCTTGTGGGCCTGCGCCTGGGGGCGACGCTCGCGGCGCTCTACGCGGAGCAGCATGAGGTGGAGAGTCTGGTGCTGTGGTCGCCCATAGTGAAAGGCCGGCGCTACGTTCGCGAACTCACCGCCTTGAGCCAGACGGCGCAGCTGGTTGCAGGCAGTGATTCAGCGGGCATCGAAGCCATGGGCTTTGTCTATGCGCATGAGACTGCCGGGGAACTTGCGAAAATGGATCTGCTGTCGCGATCGGTGCAGTGCCAGCAGGTGCTGATCGCCTCCCATGCGAATGCGGCGGGTGACTTGTCGTTGGAGGAGCATTTGTTGAAGCAGGGCGTGGTGACAGAGCTGATGGCGCTGCCCGGCTACGAGGGAATGATGGCCGAACCGCATGAGACGGAGGTGCCACATGAGGCTCTGCGGGGCATTGTGGACTGGATGACGGCCAAAGCACAGCCTGCGGTCACAGCCAGGGGCAGTGCGCCTGCTCCGGGTGCAACGTCGATGCTGACCTGTGGCGCTAACGCGGTGCGCGAAAGCATTCATCAGATCAGCAGCACGCCCGATTTGTTTGGCATCATGACGGAACCGGTGGAGCCTTCGACGACGCTGCCGTGGATCGTCATGGTCAATGCCGGGGCGGCTTACCGGATTGGTCCGGGGCGAATCCATGTTGCACTGGCGCGGCAGCTTGCGGCGCTCGGTTATCCCTGCCTGCGGCTGGACATCAACGGCATCGGCGACAGCGTGGTCGCTGATCCCGACAAAGAAAACGACACCTACGCGGCGACCGCCTTCCGCGACGTGGAACTGGTGTGCGATTACCTGCATGCGCAGCAGCCCAGCCGCCGCATCGTGCTGCTAGGCCTCTGCTCCGGAGCGTACGTGGCCTTTCAGGCTGCGGCGCAGCTGCCCCATCCTGCCATCATTGAGAGCATCCTTATCAATCCGCTTGTCTTTTTCTGGAAGGAGGGAATGACGATCAATAACACGAGCATCGACCAGCTCGTGGCCTGGCGTGAGTATTGGAATGCCATCTTCAAATGGAGACGCTGGAAGATGCTGCTCACAGGCAGGACGCGCACGGGATTTGCCGGCTCGGTGAAACGTTTCATGGGTCATCTGACGCCGCGTTTCCAGAGGTTTGGCAGGTCAGCGGAAGCGGGTACGAAGCCTGAATTGCAGAGCGGCTGCGGGCATCCTGCGCACAAAGATTTGCCGGGAGATTTGAGCCGTGTCGCCGCTGCTGGGCGGACGCTGGCCATGTTTGTTTCCGACAACGATCCGGGGTATTTCCTGCTGATGTACCAGGCGCGGCGCAAGGCCACGCAGATGATGAAGCAGGGCGGGCTGCAGTGCCACTTCATCCACCAAGCGGATCACACCTTCTCCACTGCTCAGGCACGTGAAACCTTTTATCATTCCCTCACGGGCCACCTGCATCAACGCTTTGGCTCCGAGGTGATTGATGAGCGGGCGCTGGATGATGACTTCGCGCTTCTGGTGCCGGCGCTGAGGGAGTGACCGAAGAGGCCGCAAAACCTGTGGAAAGGTTGACCTCTTGCTGCCCATCCTTCATTTCAAAGGTGGAACGCGGAAAATTTTCCCGCTGTATGGGCATTGCGACAGCTGACCTGTGCTGAAATCGCGCACATCGATAAGGCGGCCGTCGGGATCGTACGGACTCTTCACTACGCCGCGCTTTCCGGGAGCCCAAGTAGCAAAGGGAATGTCCGCTGGATTCAGCTCGTGCGTTGGCACAGCTCCCATGGGGGGCGAGACAGACTGGGTTGTCGAAACCGTGGGCGTGGGCGTCACCGCAGTGCCTGGCTCCGCGAGCTCGATAGCTGCGGGCTGGACTCCCGCTACGGGCGGGACGTAGCGTTTCATGGCGAGATTCCAATAAGCGTCCCGCCCGGCATCGGGATTGGGTGGCGTTTCGCCCACGACGGGAGACGTGGCGGCTGGCGTAGCCGGTGTTAGGGCACCAGGAGCTGGGGTTGCTGCCGCTGAAGCAGTCGCCCCTTTGGACGAGGCTACTTTCGAACCCGCGCAGGAAGTCAGGGCGAGGACGGTCAGGAGAACAATGGGATGGAACAGGCGGATCACGGGAAGGAGTGAAGAGTGAGGAAGCGTCGTCCTCGGATTAACCGGGCCAGTCCCGGCGTCTATCCCAAGGACAGAGACTCACTAAAAAGCCCTGTAAACCGGAGGTCTACAGGGCTTTAAAATTGGTTGCGGGAGTAGGATTTGAACCTACGACCTTCAGGTTATGAGCCTGACGAGCTACCGGGCTGCTCCATCCCGCGATTTGATGAGGGAGTAGAGTCGGCTGTCTCAGGGGATTGGCAACCTGTATTTCCAATACTTCACATCTTGAGCTGAAACATCGCCTGCGGCTTCTCGTTTGCTGCATCCCGCATGAAACACACTGCTACAGCCCTCCTCCTTGCTCTCGTGAGTTTTCCAGCCCTGGCTGCCGACTCCAAACCTGCCGCTTCTGCGGCTGACAAACCTTCGCCCATTGGTTACTCGGACACGCCGGTCATTCCTGGCACGAAATGGAAGGTGCATGACATCGACCGGCCACGTCCGGAGGTGGTGGCCCCTGGGGAAAAGGTGGGAGAGCCGCCCGCAGATGCCATCGTGATTTTCGGCGGCAGCAACTCTGACGCGCTGCAGGCGAAGGAAAAGGACGCGAAGGGCAAGGAGACGGGGAAGATCATTCCTTGTCCCTGGACCATCGACAGCGGAGTGATGATGATCTCCGGTGGTGACTGCTGGACGAAGGAGGAGTTTGGCAGCTGCCAGGTTCATCTGGAATGGATGAGCGAGCCCAATACGAAGGGCAATTCGCAGAAAAAGGGCAATGCCGGGGTGTTTTTCATGGACCGCTACGAGTCCCAGATGCTGGACACCGATAACAACCCAACGTATGCCGACGGCATGACGGGCGGGGTTTACGGGCAGACGCCGCCGCTGGTGAATGCCGTGCGCCCTGCGGGCCAATGGCAGGTGTATGACATCGTCTTCACCGCACCCAAGCTGGAAGGTGGCAAGGTGGTGGAGCCGGCCTACATCACGACCTTTGTGAATGGCATCTGTGTGCAAAACCACACGAAGATCATGGGACCGACGAAGCACAAGAACATCACGGACTACAGCGGCGAGTTCCCCGAAAAGGCACCGATCCGCATTCAGGACCATAAAAACGACCCGCCAGTACGCATTCGGAACATCTGGATCAGGCCGCTCTGAGGCTGAACCAGACCCATGTCACACTCGTCAAGGCCGGAGGTCGCCCCTCCGGCCTTGCTGTTTTTAGGCGGCAGAAGTCAAAAGTAAGGAAAGCGTAAGAATGATACAGTATTTATGATAATTTCATTGAAGTTAATAAATCACCCCGTTAAAGTGTGAATGGCTCGCATAAATATATAATTTTCATAACCACCGATCCCACTATCTGCTCGCAACTGGGAGAATAAGCTTTCACTTACACTTTGATTATGCCGCTCGCTTTTTACTCGCGCTCTATCAAAGCCGCCGCCCTTATTGGAAGTGGACTGGCGTCGTTTTCGCGTACGCGGCGTTCCGCCGAGGCCACGATTTTAACGTTTCACGGACTGAGCAAAGATACTGCGGATCGAGGCGTTCTCGACTGGTCCCTGCACCTGCGGGTGGATGCCTTCCGGAATATTTGCTCCATGCTGGCCAAGGAGTACCACGTGATTTCGCTGGCAGATCTCGTCGAAGCACGGAGCCAGGGATCCGGGCTGCCTGACAACTCCGTCGTCATCACTTTCGATGACGGGTATGCGTCCAATTACGAACTGGCCTACCCCATTTTGCGGGAGTTCGGCCTGCACGCCACCATCTTTGTCACCACTGGTTTTCTTGATGAGGAGGAGATGTTTTGGTTTCAGCGGGCTGATCTCGCGCTCGGTCGAACGCAGAAGGATCTGCTGGACTGGAAGATCAATGGGAAAAAACTGCGCCTTTATCTCGGGACGTATGAACTGCGTCAGCAGTCGCTGATGAAGCTGCTGCCTGAACTCAAGGAGCTGCCGGACACCGATTTGCTGAGCGAGATGAACCGTCTAGAGGAGGCGCTGGAGGTGAGTGAGCCCGACTTTAACGACCTACCCAAAGCCATGCGGCCGATGACCTGGGAGATGGCGTGTGAAATGTCCCTCAGCGGCCATGTGGACATCGGCGGCCACACGCACACGCACCCCATTCTGGCACGATGCGATGTCCAGGCGATGCGTGCGGAAATCGCCACCTGCCGCGATCGCATTCATGCTGAGATCGGTGAACTGCCCTTTGCATTCGCGTATCCAAACGGCGGGGCGGATGATTATACCCGCGAAACACTCATGCTTGTGCGTGAAGCGGGGTTCAAAGCCGCATGCACGACGGTCAGCGGCCGCGTCCATGACACCGTCTCCATGCACCAACTGCCACGCTATGGGTCCCCTGAGTCCGTGTGGGAGGCCAAAGCCACGGTGTCGGGTGCGTTTGAAACACTCAAAGACTGGCGGCAGAGCTGCCGGAAAGCGATGTCGATGATATGAAGACGATCAGGCTTGCCACGAGTACCACGCTGCCGCTGCCCATCCAGCAGCCGCTGCGTGCCTTCGTGGAGGCACGCCCCATGCCGGCTCCTGCGCGTGATCAACGCCCGGTGGTGCTGCACTTTGCTTACAGCATCGGGGGTGGTGGGGCGGAGGCGATGCTGATGAACCTGGCAGAATCGCTCGATCCGGCGAAATTCCGTACCGTCGTCGTAGCCATCAATGCCAAGCCGTGGACGGATCAGCTGAAACGGTTGCACGAGGCAGGGGTGGATGTACACGATCTCGAAAGCACCACCTACCTCAATACGCGCACGCTCGCGAGACTGCATGCCGTGCTGCGTGCGGAGCGCCCCGACATCGTCCAGACGTGGACGCATCACGCTGATCTTGTGGGCGGCTGGGCTGCGCAGGTAGCGGGAGTGCCCAATATCGTCTGGAGCATTCACTGCCGCGAAATCCATCGCAATCCCGGCGACAGCGACAGCAAGATGGCGCTCTTCCGCCGTGCGCTGGCCTACAGCTCGCGCTTCATTCCGAAGCGCATCATTTCCTGTTCGGCAACCGCCATTGAAGACCACGCCGCCATCGGCTACCCTCGTGCCAAAATGCGCTGGATTCCCAATGGCATCAACGTCGAGAGGTTTGTGCCTGACACGGATGTCGGACTCGACACGCGAGCTGAAATGAAACTGCCGCCCACTGCTCCGGTGATTGGTTACATCGGGCGTTTTCATGAGATGAAGGATCTGGCGACCTTTCTACGCGCAGCGGCTTTGCTGCAGGCCCGGGTGCCTGAGGCACACTTCGTCTTTTGCGGCGGGGTCGAGATCGAATTGGGTGACGTGGAACGTGAGCTTCTGGCGCAACTGCCGCAGCGTCAGCAGGTGAGGTTTGACTCGTTCCGTGCCGATCCCTGGCGTTTGTATCCAGCGCTGAGTGTGTTCTCACTTTCCTCACGTACCGAAGCCTGCCCGATGACCCTGATTGAGGCGATGTCCTGCGGTGTGCCGTGTGTCACCACGGATGTGGGTGATTGCGGCCGTCTGCTTGAGGGTATCGGTCAAGTCGTGCCCATGCGCGATCCGGCGGCACTGGCTGCTGCGTGGGAGAAGGCGCTGCAATTCGGTGCTACAGCGCGTGAAGAAATCGCCCGGCAGTCGCGCGAGCGGGTGCTGGAGAAGTTTACCATCGCCCATGCGGCATGGCAGTATGCGGAAACCTACGCCGAACTGCTGGAGGTGAAGGCATGAAAGCGCTTCTGCTGCTCCTAGTACTGACCACCCATGCGGCTGCGCAGCCGGTGAAGGTGGCGTTTTGCGATGGCATGACGCGCATTGCCCGAGGTGGTGCAGCGCCGACAGCAGCCACGCATACCCTGCACGCAGCGCGTGGTGAATGGGAGCCGCTGCAGATCGTCGTCACCGCCACGCCGGAACAGCTTAAAACCATCCAGGTGCTGGCCACCGGGATCGGCAAGAATGATTCGGACGCCCTGCTGCCAGCCCCGAAGGTGTTGCGTGAGCACTACGTACGCGTCTCCAAGTCCACGCCGATGGCACCGCTGCCACCGGGCGATTATGCAGATGCGCTGGTGCCGCTCGACATGCCTGCACAGGAACTCAGCGGCACGGAGGTGGTGAATCAGCCGTATTGGGTGGATGTCTTTGTGCCCTACACGGCTGCACCGGGAG
This sequence comes from Prosthecobacter sp., assembly GCF_029946185.1. Taxonomy (GTDB): domain Bacteria; phylum Verrucomicrobiota; class Verrucomicrobiia; order Verrucomicrobiales; family Verrucomicrobiaceae; genus Prosthecobacter. The sequence goes on along the minus strand of NZ_JAQSEA010000212.1, from coordinate 10,057 downwards.
CCTATAGCGGCGAAGTGAGGTTCCAGTTTGCTGATGGCACGAAAGCCATCGCCAGCTACGCGCTCAACGTGTGGGATTTTGATCTCCCCGTGGTGCCGAAGCTGCGCACCTCGATCATGACCACGGTGCGTCACGTCGCTCAGGTGCATGGGCTTGAGTACCATGACAATGCGCCGTCACTGGCGCACGCGGGTTTGCTCAACGCGTATTACGACCTGCTCGCCGAGCATCGGCTCAGCGTGGATCAAATTTACGGCAGCTATCCCGACGCCGGCACTGGTAAACTGGATGAGGCCAAGGTCGAGCGGGCGCTGAGAAAGCATCTGCTGCACCGCCATTGCAACAGCATCGGTCTGCCGATCTGGCCACAGTGGCCGTTCAAAGATCCGCTGGGCGAGGACCGCGCTGCGGCGATGAGCTATGTGGCGCAATGGATGAAGCTGCTGGCCAAAATCCACTGCGAGTCACGCGGCTACGTCATCATGGGAGATCTGGATGAGCCGAACGACGCGGCGGCCTATGCCACCGTGCGCAGGTGGGGTGAGTTCTTCAACGAGGTGGAAAAAAAGCATGGCGTGCGTGTGCCGCTGCATGTCACCGAGCAGCCGACACCGGACAAGGCGGCGTGGGGTTCGCTGAACGGTGCGGTGGACATCTGGGTGCCGCATTTCAGTGAGGTATGGAAGGACATGGAGTGGGCCGGTGGCAAGCACGACATCGCCCTGCGTCGGCAGGCCGGCGATGAAGTCTGGGCCTATGCGGCCCTGGTGCAGATGCCCGTTGCCTGGGAACAGCAGCATGGCAGGCCCAAGCAACTCGCCAGCAGCTATCCGCCCGTATGGGCGCTGGATTATCCGCCCATGGCGCATCGCATCGTCGGCTGGCTGTTTCCGAAGCATGGCATCACCGGCTTTGATTATTGGGACACGATCTTTGCCGCTGAAGGCGTCGATGTCTGGGAGGATGCGGCCACCTTTAAAACGCCCGATGGCGCGACTTACAATGGCGATGGCTCCTATATTTATCCTGCCACGGAGAAACGTCAGGGCCGCGATGCTCCGGTGGCGTCCATGCGTCTGAAATGGCTGCGTGAGACGGTGGAGGACTACGATTATTTGATGCTCGCGCGTCAACTGGGACTCGAAGATGAGGCACGGCGTATCACCGCCAAATTTGCGCGTGGCTTTGGTGACTGGGATGACAATTCCGACGCGTTGCAGGAAGCCCGCAAGCTGCTGGGTGCGCTGATTGAATCCGCGCAGCATCGCAAACAAGCCGCCGCATCGCAGGGAGGGGGCGCACGGTGAGCACAGCCCTGCTTAGCACCGCACCGCGAAGTGATGAGACGAATGCCGTCTCGGCGTCTCCGCGAGGGGTTCTCTCGCTCGACATCGTGCGCGAAGTGGATGGATTCCATGCGCTGCAACCGTTCTGGGACGCATTGGTGGAGCAAATGGCGACGCGTTCGCCATTCATGCGCTGGGACTGGGCGAGTCTGTGGTGGGAAGAGTGCCGCAACGAGGCGCGACTGGTCATTGCCGTGCTGCGAGATGCCGAAGGCGTGCCGCAGGCCATCGCGCCGCTCATGCTCGCCTCTGAGGCGGATCCTGTGCGCAAGCATCTCGTGACCCTGACCTTTCTGGCTGGATTTGGGGAGGCGCATGGCGAGCGGCTGGATCTCATCGTGCCCGCGGGTCAGGAGGATGAACTGACGCCTCAGCTCTGCCGTGTGTTCAAGCTGCTGCAGCGTGAATGCGACAATGTCCGGCTCAATCATCTGCCCGAAGAGTCTCCCAACAGGCCCCATGTCCTCGCGGCACTGGAAGAGGCGTTCAGCCATGCCGGAGTGCTGAACCGCAACATTTGCCGGTTTATCAACCTGCCTGCGGCGTGGGAAGACTACGAGGTGCGTCACGGATCCAAATGGCGTAATTCGATGCGCCGCAGTTGGAAGGCGTTTGCGGCAGAGCATGCAGGCATCGCCACGCAAGGCGGTGAGCGCACGAACATAGCCGAAACGATGAAGGAGTTCCGAGTGTTGCATGCCATGCAGTGGGCGGAGGGAGTCAGCAGCTTCACCACGGAAGCCTCCTGGCGTTTTCACCAGCGACTGGCGGCGCGCTGGCTGCCGCAGCAGCGTGCATGGATGCCCATGCTCGAAGCCGACGGCAAAATGGTCGCCGCACTGTACGGCTTCGTGGAGCGAGAGCAGTTTTTTCACTTTCAGTCAGGCTGGGAGCGGTCCCTGGCGAAGCTTTCTCCTGGAAAGCTGGTCATTCGCTGGACCGTTGACTGTTGCATTCAGCGCGGCCTGCGGGTGATGGACATGCTGCCCAGCGACTACGAATACAAACGCCAGTGGTGTGACGGTGTACGCTGGCTGCTCGATCTCGAAGCTTTCAATCGGGCAAGCTGGCGCGCTACTGCCTTCCGTGCTCTGCGCACGCTGCGCCGCTGGCTGTCAGGGCAGACATCTGCTAAGGTGACTGCTTCCGACGAACTGCGGGAGGAAGCTGAACCCAGTCTCCGCCCAGCCGCTTAATTAATTCATTCATATGGCCATTTCCTACAGCATTCAGCCCACGAACGCCGCCCCCCAGGACGGCTTTGGGGCGATGCTTGCCCTCGCGCCAGCGCGTGGTCTGGTGCCCGTGGCTCCGTCCATGACGATGCCGGCGCATCCGGGCATGTCGCCGGTGTTTGATCCGCGCGCCTTCCTACCGCCGATTAATCCGCAGGATTTTGAGGTGCAGTCGCTCATCAGTCTGACCGATGTCATCGGCTACATTCGCAAGCGCTGGCTGCGGGGGGCGGTGCTGGGCCTCATGCTCGCGGCGCTCACGTTTTACTACCTCGGCATGGGGGTGAAGATCTACGAGGCGGAGTCGCAGCTGCTGCTGCGCATTCAAGATGCTAATCCGTTCAACTTTGACGCCATGTCCACGCGTGGAGTCACGGAACTGAGCGCGGTCCAGCTGATCAACAACCACCGTTCGGAGCTGCTGTCCGGGCGCTTCCTGGGTCATTTTTACGAGCAGTTTCCGGCGCAGGAGCGCGACGCGTTGCTGGATCGTGAGGCGCACTCACTGGGACGCAAGGATGAGCTGATGAAGCTGCTGGGTCTCTACAAACCGGGCAAGCTCGGCGACCCCCGCGAACGGTTTATCGACCTGATGATTGCCAATGTGAGGGTGGAGCCGGTCAAGGAGTCGCATTTGCTGCGGGTGCAAATTCGAGACAAGGATCCGAAACTCGCCGCTGAACTGGCCAATCGTTTTGTCGAGGAGTACACCCACTATGTGGCGGAACAGGAAGGCAAGCTCAGCGCCGACACCTCCACCTTCCTCGAAGCAAAATCGGAGGAGCTGTTGAAGCATCTGCGTGAATCGGAGCAGAAACTCGCGGAGTATCGCAAGCAAGAGGGGCTCATGGAGGATTCGGAGTCCAAGGACGTCTCCAGTGAGAAAGTGCGCCAGCTCAACGCGGCAATCACGGAGGCCGATTTAAAGCTCACCCGGGCCAAAAGCGATCTCAATGATCTTGCCGCTGCACAAAAGTCCGGACGTGATCTCACAGAACTCCGGATCTTCGCAGACAACGCGGATGTGAACTTCATCCGGAAGCAGCTTGATGCAAAGATCGCCGAACGTGCGCCGCTGGAAGCCACCTGCGGACGCAAACACCCGCGCATGATTGCTCTGGCGAATGAAATCGAAGCGCAGCGGGCTGCGCTGGACCGTGCGGTCAGCTCAGTTGTGGGGATGATTCAGGCCGAGGTGGAGTCTCAGGAGCGGCAGATCGCCGACTACCGTCGTCAGCTGGGTGATGCGCGGGGTGTGGCGCTGGACATCAACGGCAAAACCGTGCAGCAGAGCCTGTTGCGCGACCAGGTGCGCATGGACCGAGATCTGTATGAAAAAATCGAGATGCGCCGCAGTCAGGCAGCACTCACCGGGCAGTTCCGTGACAGTGGGCTGCTACGTGTGGCGGATATGGCGATGGTGCCGGAAAAGCCCGTGAAACCGAGCAAGCCCATCGCTGCGGTGGCCGCCGTCATGCTGTTTGGCCTTACTTTTCTTGGACTGCCGGTGAGCTGGGGCATCTTTGACGATCATGTGCGGAAGCTTTTCAGGCCCAAGGCCGAAAAGCCTGTGGAGAGGACTCCGACACAGCAACCGGCGTATGGCTACGCTTATCCTGCCCAGCCAGCCCCGGCTGTTTCTCCCTTCACCATCGCCGCACCTGCAGCGCCGTCCTTGTCCTTACCGGAACGCCCGCCGCCGGTGATGATGAATCGTCAGCCGCCGATGCAGTCAATGCCGCAGATGCAGCCGCAATCACGCCCTCTGCCGGTGATCAAGCCAGCCAATGGTGAAACGACCATTCTGGCCCGTCTGCCGTATGTGAGGGGCTCCACTCCGGAGGCCATGCTGTCAGAACTGCTGAAGCCGGAACCCGTCGGTGCTTCCAGTGCTCTGCATCAGCTCACCAGCGCGCTCGAAATACAGGCCATGAACCGCAGCAGCACAGCAGGGGTGATTCTCATCACCAGTGCAGGCACGGGAGAAGGCAAAACGCTGGTGTCCGCCGCGCTGGCAGCCGCCTTCTGCCACCTGGGCCGCCGTGTGTTCATGATGGAGTGCAATCCGTCTTCGCCCACGCTGCACCAGTGGTTCCCCCGTGCCATGCAGGGATATGGTGCGTATGCGCATGACCTGGAAACGCTGCGCTACGGTCACAGCAATCTCTTCCTGCTGCCCGGTTGCGACCTGCCTGCACACGCCACGAATGAACTGCTCGACGGCTACCGCAGCTGGATCGAGCGTGCGAAAACGGAAGTGGACTGGATCATTCTTGATGCCTCACCGCTGCTGAAGAGCTTTGCCAATGTCGCCCCGCTGGCACCGCTCGCGACGGATGTACTCATCGTCAACAACCCCGCTCAAACCACGCCCGCCCAGTTGCGCGCCGGTCTGGCGCTGCTGCAGCCGATGATGTCATCGACTGCGCTGCGTGGGATGGTGGTGAACGGCGGGTAGAGGTCTGACAGTTCAATGTGCGCCTGCGGCGCTGTGTTCTTGAAGGAGGCCCGAGCAGTTCTCGCACGACGAGAACTTCTCTTCGGCGCTGAGGGATACGTTTCTGGGCATCATGAAAGAGAACGCCAAAAAGGTGGACAGCCAGGTGGCCTAGTGGCGAGGGGGCCGTCAAGGTGCGTGCTGCTGCTGCAAAGCGTCAATCAGCGCAGCGGGATCGCTCACACTGAGCATGACGGTGTAACCCTCCGTCGTCGGAATACGTGCCACTCGGGTGTTGTCCGTGACAAACAGCAGCGCTTTCTCGCCATTGCGGAGTTTGAACCATCCGGAGGCGTAACCCGGCAGAGCTGTGCCCATCGTGCGCCATTTCGGCCGATGATCCTTGTCGGTGTTGAGGTTGGTGACGACCGCTTCGTCGAGTTTAAGCGACTTGAGCGGGATCAATCGGCCGTAGAGATCGCCTTGGAGTCGCAAGCCTTCGTTTGAGACCGTGAAACGCACATGCTGCATGGACCACGCCAGCCAAGCCATCAGCAACAGGACACTGACGAGGATGAGGCTGATGATGGCAAAAAACCACAGCGATTTACCCGCTGCGGGAATCATGGGGAAGACGGTGGTGGCGTTCATAATGACGAAATCTGAATGAGGAATGACGAAGGGATTACCGGGCGGAAATGGTGTCTTTTTCGGCGAGGGCCTTGATGTGCGTGAGCACGCGCAGGTGGATTTGGGAGACGGTGTGGCGGGTGACGGGCTCCCAATACCATTGCGGCCAGAGATCATGAATGAACCAACTGGTGCCCTCGATCCGTGTGCGGCCGTCCGGAAGCGGAACGAGCACGAAACGGCCGTAGCGGGCCTCGAAGTAACCTTCGAGGTGCGGCGCGTGCACCTCACCAAACGGATTCGTTTCCACCATGGAGGGTGGTGTGTGCTGCACTTCAAATTCAAGCCGTTTGCCGGGTTCCCAGGCGGTTACGACCTCCGGCATCGTGCCGGTGGAGACAATGCAGCGTCGTTTGGCACCGATACCGCTGCCGTCGATCTCGGAAGCGATGGGATAGGCCAAGCCGCTCGCCAGCCAGCCCGACGGAGGCTGTTCAATAGGCGGGAACGACGGAATGAAGCGCCACACGACTTCAGGCGGCGCATTGACCTCGATTGTCGTGGTCTGCTCAACCATCGGTGGTGTAGGCCGATGCGAGGCTTCCCAGTTCATCGCCAGTGGCAGGCAGAGGATGGCGATGCAGTGGAGCTTGTTCCGATGCGCAAGACTTCGAAACAAGGTGTCCAGGGCCCAATAGATCAAAACGCCCAATAGAGTGACCGTTGCGACCAGCGCTGCGGCCATCAAGATACAGACAAAGCCTTCGATCTTGCAGAAGACCAGCCAAAGGGCCGCCAACACAAGAACATAGACGATGAGGCTCAAGGCATCCGCCCATTTCCAAACACGTCCGCGACGATAAAGGAGGGCCAGCAGGATGCCCATGCTGAACGGAACACCGATGAACAACGAGTAGCCGTAGTGGCGAAATCCATTGGTCGCAGACACCACCGCCATCGCGGCCAATGTCGAGGTGATAAAGCAGATCACGCCAAAGCCGAGCGGCTTGGGTGGCAGAGGGTCAGGAGCGGGCACCATAAAAAATGTCTCTAACTGGAGACCAATTAGAGACATTTTAGAGGGGTGGGCAATGTCACAAACTCGGAAAGCGGACGTGAGCAGAGGAACGAGTTTGGAAACTCGTTCTACGGCTTACGCGTTCGCTCGCAGGATCTGCGCGAGCACATACGGCAGGATGCCGCCGGCGCGGTAGTAGTCGATTTCGACCGGGGTGTCGATGCGGACGATGACGGGGACGTCGAAGCTGCTGCCGTCGGCCTGGTGGACGCGGAGGGTGGCTTCGCTCATGGGCTTGAAGTCGTTGCTGAGGCCCAGGAGGTCAAAGGTGGCATCGCTGAGGTCCTTGACCTTGTCGTAGTCGGCCTTGTCCTTGAAGTTGCAGGGGAGAACGCCCATGCCGACGAGGTTGCTGCGGTGAATACGCTCGAAGGACTTGGTGATGACGGCTTTGACACCGAGCAGACGTGTTCCCTTGGCGGCCCAGTCGCGGCTGGAGCCCATGCCGTAGTCTTCACCACCGAGGATGATGCTTGGCGTGCCAGCGGCTTTGTAGGCCTCTGCAGCGTCATAGATGCTCATCTCCGTGCCAGCAGGCTGGAGGAGGGTGTCGCCACCTTCCTTGCCACCGAGCATGAGGTTCTTGATGCGGACGTTGGCGAAAGTGCCACGGGTCATGACGAGATCATTGCCACGGCGGCTGCCGAAGCTGTTGAAATCGGCCTGAGTGACGCCGTGCTCAAGGAGGAAACGGCCGGCAGGGCTGGCCTTCTTGATCGCACCCGCAGGGCTGATGTGGTCCGTGGTGACGCTGTCGCCGAAGATGCCGAGGGGGCGTGCGCCTTTGATCTCGGTGATATCTCCGGGGGTCATGCTGAAATCAGCGAAGAAGGGAGGATGCTGGATGTAGGTGGACTTGCCGTCCCATTCGAAGACTTCGCCGATGCCGCCCTGGATCTCGTTCCACTTCGGATTCTGCGAAGCGAAATCGGTGTAGAGCTTGCGGAAAACATCCGGGGAAAGCGCAGACGCCATGGCATCGCGCACTTCTTTGAGCGTGGGCCAGATGTCCTTCAGATACACGCCGCTGCCAGCGACGAGCTCGTCTTTGCTCAGATCGATATCGACCGTGCCAGCGATGGCGTAGGCGACCACGAGCGGAGGGCTCATGAGGAAGTTTGCCTTGATGCTCTGATGCACGCGAGCTTCGAAGTTGCGATTGCCGGAGAGCACGCTGGCAGCCACGATGTCCTGGCCTTTGACGACGTCTTCGATGCCAGCATCGAGGGGGCCGGAATTGCCGATGCAGGTGGTGCAGCCGTAGCCGACGGTCTGGAAGCCGAGCTTGTCGAGTTCAGGCTGGAGGCCGGTCTTGGTGAGATAATCGGTTACGACGCGTGATCCTGGCCCGAGGCTGGTTTTGACCGAAGGCCGCACGGTGAGGCCCAAGGCGTTCGCTTTTTTGGCGAGGAGACCAGCGGCGAGCATGACGCTCGGATTGCTGGTGTTTGTGCAGCTGGTGATGGCGGCGATGAGCACGCTGCCGTCGGTGATGGTGTCTTTGATGCCGTCTTTGGAATCGACGGTGACTTCGAAGGTGGTCTTTTCAGAAATCACATCCACACCTGCTGCTGCTCCCGTGACATCAATGCCGTCCGCTTTGGAGGCGCCGAGGTGCTCGACGACCTGCGAGATCGAAGTTTTGCCAAAGCCACCCGCTTTCACATCCGCAGCGAGAAGTTCGTTGAATTTCGACTTCAAAGCAGGCACTTCGATGCGGTCCTGCGGGCGTTTTGGGCCGGAAACGCAGGGGACGACGGTGCTGAGGTCCATCTCCATCTCGGTGGTGAATTCGATGCTGCCTTTCTCCGTGGGGATTCCCCACATGCCTTGAGCCTTGTAGTAATTGGTGACGGTGGTGCAGAGTTCCTCCGTGCGGCCGGTGCCACGCAGGTAGGCGATGGTTTCTTCATCCACGCCGAAGAAGCCCATCGTGGCGCCATACTCAGGAGCCATGTTGGCGATGGTCGCACGGTCTGTGACAGGCAGGCTGACAGCGCCTGGGCCGTAGAATTCGACGAATTTGCCGACGACGCCGAGCTTGCGCAGCTTCTGCGTGACTTCGAGCACGAGATCGGTGGCGGTCACGCCTTCTTTAAGCGCGCCTTTGAGATACACACCGACGACTTCTGGGACAAGGAAGGTGACCGGCTGGCCGAGCATGCCAGCTTCAGCTTCAATACCGCCTACGCCCCAGCCAACGACGCCGAGGCCGTTGATCATGGTGGTGTGCGAATCGGTGCCGACGAGGGAATCGGGATAATAGACGCCGTCTTTTTCGAGCACGCCCTTGGCGAGGTATTCGAGGTTCACCTGATGCACGATGCCGATGCCGGGAGGTACGACTTTGAAAGTGTCGAAGGCTTGCTCACCCCATTTAAGGAACTGATAGCGCTCCTTATTGCGTTCAAATTCGAGTTCGAGGTTCTGATTCAACGCGGCCTGCGTGCCAGCGAAGTCCACCTGTACACTGTGATCGACGACGAGATCGACGGGCACGAGGGGCTCGACCATTTTCGGATTCCTGCCAAGTTCCTTCACCTTCGAGCGCATGGCGGCCAGATCGACAAGGAGAGGCACGCCGGTGAAGTCCTGCAGGACGATACGGGCGACGGTGAAGGGGATCTCATATTCACCCGGGCTCTTCGCGTTCCAGTTTGCGAGGTTTTTGACATCCGCCTCGGTGACCTTCTTGCCATCCAGATTGCGCAGCAGGGACTCCAAAACAATGCGGATGGACACGGGCAGACGTGAGACATTGCCAACACCGGCTTTTTCGAGGGCAGGTAGAGAGTAAAATTTGCCGGGAGCGCCGGAGCCAGTGGTGAAGGTGAGTGGTGTGTTCATTGGAATGGGGTAGCCGCCAACGAAATAGCAAGAGTCGCAGCAATGACAGCCTTTTTTTGCCCCTCTCATACACTGGAGAGGCCCGTGGGGCGCAAAACGGCTCAAAGTGGAGCATATTGCCAAGCGCTCTATAAGAGAGGAGACAAAGGGGCGGAGGGCATGGCTGCGGCACACGCATCTATATAGTTGAGGGCAATATCAGGCTGAGAAGAGGCGGGTTTGAGGCTCAGACGAGAGAAGAGGCAAGAGGACAGGCCCATTTGGGTCCGCATCGGATGCGAAAACGCACCTCCATCGGGTCCAATCATGCCTCAAACCGGTTCGGAAAGGCGACAAAGCGCATTGGGTACGCAAAAACTTCATCATTTTGGATCAATCGGCTAAAAACGGGCGATCAGGCACCCAAAACGAGGTTTTTTTAGTGCTCGAAAAGGGCGTGCGTACGCAGACAAAACGTCGTTTTTGGAGCGCGCTGGTGAAGACG
>NZ_JAQSEA010000211.1:6359-25548 GCF_029946185.1 Prosthecobacter sp. | reverse complement strand
GGCGGCAATCAGGGGTGTGGTTCCCGTGTTGTCATTGACCACGGTGATGGCATTCGTCGCCGCGAGCACCAGAGTGTGAAGAGCTCCGGGGGCGTTGAATCTCACGGCAGGATGCGCGACGCCACCGTCATTGCTGAAAGTCAGGCTGTTCAGCGTGGTGGTGGTGGCCACCCCGTAATTGAAGAAGTTCAGCGTGGAGCCACCGTTGAGCGTGACATTGCTGGTGGCGGCGATCTGGCCGGTGGTGGCATTGAACATATTGCCATTGGCCATCGTCACCGTGGAGTTGTTGATGACCAGATCTCCCGGAATGACGAGGGTGCTCGCCGAGCCATTGAGGACGAGAGTGCCCTGGTTGACGTAGGTGGTGCCCGTGTAGTTGTTGGAGACACCGGCGCCTGGGCCGAGCCAGAGAGTGCCGCCGCCGCTCTTCACCAGACCGATGTTGCCGGTGATCTTGGTGTTGAGCGAAGTGGTGCCCTGATTGGTAAAGACAAAGAGATCAGACCCGCTGGAGGTCAGCGCCGAGCCCGCATTGCCGGAAACGATGGCCATGCCGCCGGTATTGGTGAGCAGACCCATGGCGAGATCCAAGGTGACGGCTGTGGTGGCATTGCCGAGGGTGATGGTGCCGCCGCCGCTTCTCAGGGAGTTGACCGTCTTGGAGAGCGTCAATGTGCGGTTGGAGCTGTCGTTGATGTTGTGAGTGGCCTGGGTGGTGGCGGCACTGATGTCGAAGCCGTCATAAGCAAGGAAGGCATTGCCACCGGCGAAAATATTCCCCCCGACGGTGGAGCCGAGTTCGCCCACGCCGACGCCGTCCAGATAAGTGGCAAAGCTGTTGCCGTTGACCACGGCCCAGCCGCCGATGAGTTTGTTGGTGAGCTGGGACTGCGAGAAGCCCACGCCGTTGATGGTGGAGAGGAGCACGCTGGCGTTGTTGTTGTTGCCGGTGCCGCCCATGCCGACGTTGGAAACGAAGTTGATGACGCCATGATCGGCATCGTTGCGGATCAAGTTGCCGATGGTGAGCTGCACCGTGCTGCCGGCGTTTACAGCCGGGAACACATTGATGATGCTGCCGCCGCCCAGGATGCTCACATTGTCAAACGCCACGGTGGTGTCCGCAGAGCCGCCGCCCTGAATGGTCAGCGTGCCGCCGCGGAGGACGAGGGGGACATTGGCGGCAATGCGCACTGGGTTGGAGGCGTCCAGCGGGTTGAGGCCGCGGTTGTCCCATTGCAGCTGAGAATAATTCACCGTCACGGAAGAAGTCCCCGACAGCGTGCCGCTGTCCTGCAGGGTAAGCGTGTTGCCACGCACCACGGTGGCTCCGGTGTAGGAGTTGGCATTGCTGAGGGCAAGGTTGCTGTTGCCCGTCTTGGTGAGGCCCAGTTTGCCCGTGAGCGTGCCGCCGAAGGTGAGGCTTCCGGTGGTCGTAGTCAGCATGACTTCGTTGCTGGCGCTGTTGGTGATCTCGCCACCGACGGGGAGGTAGTTGGCGGTGCCCAGATTGCCGACCATCGCGCTGCCGCCGTTGAGGTCGAGCTTCCCGCCGTTCATGTACAGATGGGTGAAAGCGGCCGTAATGGTGCCGGTGGTAAGATCAGGCCTGACAATGCCGACGGAGTTGTCCGCGCCGCTGAGGATGAGCGTGCCCTCGTTCACAATGGTGGTGCCGTAGTTGTAACCGCGAGTGCTGAGGTTGAGCGTGCCGGAACCTGCCTTGACAATGCCGCCCGAGATATTCCACAGGATGCTGCTGATATTGAGGGTGGTGTTGTCACCCATGACAAAGAAGTTCATCCAGCCGGTGTAGGAACCGAGGCCCGAGGTGGTGATGCCGGTGTTGCCTTCCAAGGCAATGATGCCGCCGGTCCGCACGAATTCCGTGAGCACGCCGCCCTGGGCCAGATTGCCACCCCAGCGGGAATTGATGCCAAAGGCGTCCACCGTGTAGCCGGCGGAGGAGGCAAGCCCGATCCCGCCGCCGCTCATCAAGCGCAGGCTGCCGACGTTCGAGCGGTCGGAGCTGATGGTGGCGTTGTAGTTGAGGGAGAAATTGTTCTGGGAGAGGTTCCCGAGCGTCGTGGTCATCTCATTTTCGGCGAGGGGGCGGAGGTAGCCCGAAACGCTGTCGCGGGTGACGAACGAGAACGAGCCTTCATAGCTGACGTCGGTGGCGGCGCCGATAGCCTGGTCGGCATCTCCGGAAAGCGTGATGGTGAGACCGCTGATGCTCACCACCGTCTGCCCTAGGAGCGTAGATCCCACGCCCAGGTAGGAAGGGACGCTGGAGACAGTGACCGTGCTTGAATCGGTGGCACTGCTGGTGACCGTGACCTTGCCCGAGGTCTGGCCGATGACGTCAGGGCGGGTGACCATGAGGGCTGTGCCGTTGCCGTTGCCGGTGGTGGCCTGCCCGCCGATGTTTGGATAGTTGGTAACGAAAATATTGCCAAATCCGGCGGCGGAACCGGTGACGCCGACGTTATTGAAGTTGCTGCGCAGAACGAGGCTGCCACCGGTGCTGAGGCCGGACAGGTTCGTCACGTTGACGAGGATGCCCTGAGTGGCGCTGGGAAGGAGGTTGATGGCACCGCCGCCATTGGCCACCGTGAGGGTGGTCAGGTTTTCGATGGTGGCGGCGCTGGCGTTGCCGATGATGTTGAGTGTGCCGCCGCTGACGTTGAGCGTGGAGGTGGGGGTCCCGGTGAGGGTGGAGGCGAGGCGGTTGTTGAGGTTGGTGATGCTGTTGTCCAGCACCAGCGTGCCGCCCTCCCAGACGGTCGTGGTAGGCATCATCGCTGTGCCAGCCCCGCTGTAGGTGACGGTGCCTGCGGCGATCGTGAACGCTCCGGCGGAGCCGCTGATGGCATTCTGAGTGCCGGTGATGGTCAGGTTGCCGGTACCGACCTTCGCGAGAAAGACTGAATTAGGCACGGCTTCGTTGAACCGGTTGATCTGCCCGGAGAAGGTCGTGTCGCTGTTGTTGTAGCCCACCGTGAGGGTGGGGGCGTTGGCCACGCTGTTGAAGATCGAACCACTGCCGGACAAGCCGCCCCAGACGGTGGCCTGACCGTTGAGATTGAGGGAGGTGCCAGCGCCCAAATCCAGCGTGGCGAACCGCGAACCGCTGTTGTAGGCACCGGACTGGATGTTGCCGCTCGCCACGGTGAGCGTTCCGGTAAAGGCGGACTGGTTGACCTGCAGCACGCCGGCACCGTATTTGGTGATGCCACCGCCTGAACCCACCAGACCACCGAGAACCAAACCGGGAGTGGTCGGGGCAAAATTGGTGAAACCGTCGAAATCATAGGTGTTGACCGTGACGGAATTGGCCGTCAGGCCAAAGTCAATTCGCCCGGTGAGCAGCGGAGCGGCAGCGGGATTGAACGGATTGGAAACGACGCCGGAGGTGCCGATAGTGAGCACGCCATCACTGGAGATGACGGAGGGGGCGGCGGTGCCGCCACCGGTACCATTGAAGACCAACCCCTTCAGAGTCTGCGTCCCAGTCAGCACCGCGATGCCGTTGCCGTCGACCGTGAGAAGATTGCTGGAGTCGATCAAGCCGCCCGCTGTCTGGACGAAGATGCCGCTGCCCGATTGGTAGCCGCCGCTGACGGTGATGCCGCCGCCTGCGAGGCTGCCGGTGGCGCCGAGGATCAGCACACCGCCGTTGATCACGGTACCGCCGGTGTAGGTGTTGGTGCCGTTGAGCGTGAGGTTGGCCTGGCCGTCACTGCCCGACATGATGAGGCGGACTTTGCCAGTGCCGTTGTTCTGGATGTCCGCGTTGATCACCGTGGAGGAGCCGAGCTGGCCGTAGGGGAGCACATGCACATAGAGGTCGCTGTCGGTGTTCAGCGTTCCGGCGGTGATCGTGCCATTGCCAATGACAATGCTGCGATTCGGGCCGGACAGCGCCATCAGGAGGCCTCCGCCTTGGAGAGTCAGCTTCTTGCCGCCGAGGTCGATGGAAGCCAGCGCACCGCTGGGATTGATGGCGAGGGTGCTGATGGTGGTGTCAGAGAGGAGAGGGCCGACACTGGCGGCTACGCGGATGTTGTCCGCAGCGATCGGTGTGCCGTTGAGGGTGTTGATGGAATAACCGGCGAACCCGGTCTGATTGAGGCGTCCCACGCCGTAGTCGGTGATGTAGCTGGCGAATTCGCGGTCCACCACGGCCCATGGTCCGATGAGTCCGTTGACGAGGCCGCCGCTGTTGATGTTCGCGCCCCCGGTATTCGTGCTGGTGAGGACACCGTTGAGGGTGGTGATCAAGATGCGCCCAGTGTTGCCAATGGCGCCGATGCCGTTGTCAGGGAAGCGAATGGTGGCCGTCGATCCCGCAGTGCGAGAGAGAGAGCTGATGTTGAACGTGGCTGAATTGATGCCGGTGCCGCCGTTGGCGGACTGGATCATGTTGTAGCCTTCGGCCAGGATGACATTGCCGACGGACTGGGAACTCTCGGTCTGGGTGCGCCCCTGATAAACCAGGGAGCCGCCCTTCAGGGTGATGTCCGCGCCGAGTCTCACGCGGTTGGCCTGGGCAAAGTTGACATTGTCGTCCAGGCGGAAGTAGGCGTAGTTGACGCCGATCGAGGAGGTGTTTGTCAGCATGCCGCCGTCTGTCAGCACATTGACGCCGCCAGCAAAGACGGTGGCACCGCTGTAGGTGTTCTCATTCAGGAAATTGTACTGCTGCGGGCTGCTCTTGAGGAAGCTCATGGCACCTGCCCCCGCCTCCTGCGTGATCACGCCGCCAAAGTTGAAGCCGCCGTTGTCAGCGCCGAAGATGAGGGCCGCTTTGCTGAGGCTGCTGTTGGTGAAGGTGCCGGCATTGCCCTGAAGAGCCGCGCTGTCTCCGCGTGTGCCAAAGGCAAACTGGGAGGTGCCGTTGAGGTCCAGCGTAGCTCCCGTTGCCACGATGAGGAACTGGTTGGGGGTCAGTGTGTTGTTGCCTCCACCGAGCACCACGGTGCCAGCGTTGATGATAAAATTGCCGGTGAGTGTCTGACCGCTGATGTTGGCGATGCCCGCCAAGTTGTTGGGCGCGTTGAGGATGAGCGTGCCGCCGAGGTCTTTGACGAAGCCCAAACCTCCATTGAGCAGGCTGTTGCTCGTCAGGGTGGTTCCCGCTGCGACGGCGACGTAGGCCTGCGCGTTGAACTGAATGCGGATGTTGCTGCTGAGAACGTTGTTGGCCCCCGTATTCAAAATGGCCCCTGCTGTCAGAGACAGAGTGGCGCCCTGGGTGGTGATGCCGTTTCCGAGGATGATGTTCGACCCGGAGAGCTTGATGGCGTTGGCTGTGCGGTTGACCGTTCCTAAAAAGATCGGCGTGGCGGAGAGGTTGAGGTTGGCGTTCGTTGTTGCGGCCAGGCTGTCGATATTGTTGGAAGTATTGTAGGCGGAAAACGCCTGAATGTTTCCGGCTCCGCCGCTGCCGTTGTAAGTGGCGAAGTCAGTGCCGTTGACCAAAGCACGCTGGATGATGCTGTTGGTCATGCCGGGTGTGGTGCTGAAGGCGATCCGGTTGGTGGTGGAGTTCAGCGTGCCGGTGAAATTGAGGCTGGAGTCACCATTGATCACCAGATTGCTGAAGGTCAGCGTGTTGGTGCCCGTGGCGGCGCCGAAGTTGATGACGTTGGTCATGCTGCGGTTGGTGGTCAGGGTGCCGAGCACCTGGGCTGAGCCCGTGGCGCCGGAGATATTGACCGTGCCGCCGGAGAGGGTAAGCGCACGTGCGCCGCTCATGTGGGCAAGCCCGCCCTGCAGATCCAGCACACCGGAAGGGCCTTGGACCACAATGGTGCCCGTGCCGCCGATGGTGACGCCGGAATTGATGCGGAAGGTGCCTTCATTGATGACGAGGACGCCCCCGAAGGAGCCGCTGGTCACCCCGAGAGTGAACATCCCGCTGCCCATCTTGGTGATGGAGGCCAGGGCACCGATGCCGGTGGTGGTGCTGGTGATGTTGCCCGCGCCAGCGAAGGTCAGGGCCTGCGCCCCGGAGATTCCGCCGGTGAGAGTGAGGGTGGTGCCGCTGTCCGCGCCAATGGTGGTGACCCCGACGAGCGTGATGGCACCGCCTGCGGTGTTAGCGCCCGCGAGGGACTGGAGAGCACCGCCATTGTTGATGCCGGAGCCATTCAGGCTCAGGGGCTCGGCGCCGATGCTGACGTTGTTGAGCTGCAGCGCTGCACCGGAGCCGGTGACAACCGTGCCGCCAGCCACCGTGCCGAGCGCGCTTGCATTGGAGACTTTGACCGCGCCTGCGGCGATGGTGAGCACCCCGGTCCAACTGCCGTTGCTGGCGTTCAGCTCCAGCGTGCCGTTGTCATTTTTCTGCAGGGCGTTGGAAACCGCTGTCAGGCCAAAGGTGGTGTTCAGGGTGAGCGTGTTGCCCGTCGTGACTTCGATGGCGTTGCTGGCTTGATTCAGGGTGATGAGGCGGCTGGTGGCGAAGGTGCCGGTGGCGCGCAGTCCGGCGCCGGTGGCGGCGTTGACATTGAGCAGGATGTTATTGGCGATGTTGCCCAGCGCCGTATTGGAGGAGACAGCAACGATGCCGCCTTGGATGTCGATCGTGCCGGTGAAGCTGTTGGAGGCATTGCCAAGCACCAGTGTGCCTGCGCCAATTTTCGTGATTCCAGATGGGCCTGAGACGATGCCGGAGAGCGTGAGCCCCTGTATCTGCGTGGATACAGAAGCAGCACTGACATTGATGACCTGATTGGAGCCAAGCGTGACGGCACTGGTGATTTCCAGTCCGTAACCGACATTGTTGGTCACCGTCAGCACGCCGTTGGTGAAAGTGGTGCCGGTGGAGCCTGCAATCTGGATCGTTTTGTTCGCCGCCGTGGTGAACAGCGGGGCGTAAACCGTGCCGACACGGCCCACGGTGAGGTTCATGGCCTGAGTGGAGACAACGGTGATGCCGCTGGCGATCACCTGGCTGGAGCCGGTGCCGTCGCCGTCATTGAGCAGCGAAAGATTGCCGCCGTTCATGTTCAAAGTGATGGTGTTGCCTGCGGTCACAGACCCGAGGGAAAGGGTGCCGAGGCCGGTCTTGTTGATGACGATGTTGCCATTCGATCCCACGCGGGTGATCTGGCCGAGGGCGGCGGTCATGCCGGGATTGATGACGTTGATGGTCACCGCGCCGGGGAGGGTCACCAGACCGCTGAGGGTCAGGTTGGTGCCGGTGGACACGGTGCTGTCGAACCTGAATTCACCGGAGAAAGCCGCATCAAAGGTCACCGCATTGCCAACGGTCAGGCTGGTGCTGGTGAGGAGGGTGAGATTGTTGCTACCGGAGAGGGTGAGGGTTCCTGAACCGATCGGCCCGGCGCTCACCTCTCCAGGCGTTCCTGCATTAAAGACGCTGCCGGTGCTGAAAAGGAGGCCGCCATTCTGCAGGCTGACGCCGCCGGAGAAGGTGTTGGCAGCGCTGAGCTGCAGGAGGCCACCGCCTGTCTTGACGATGCTGGCGGCACCGGTCATCGCGCTGGAAATGTTCAAAGTGGCAAGCAGCGGGGCGAGATTCACGCCGTTGGCCTCCACGGGGGCGATGTCAAAGATGTGGCTGCCTGCGCTGAGTGCGACAGTGCCAGTGGCGGGATAGCTGACGAAATTGCTGAAACCAGCGCCTGCGGTGCCGTTGATGGCATTGGTAGATAGCGTGATCTTGGTTCCGGAGATGCCGGTGACGACGGTTCCCCCGGCGAAATTGCCTCCGACCATCGGGGAGCCAACGGCCAGGCTGGACATGTTGCCGGAGACCAGGGTCACCAGGTTGGAGCCGATGGTGCCGGTAACCACAATGCTACCGCTGGCGATGGTGGAGACGGCCCCCAGATTGCTTGAAGTGGCGGTGACATTGCCATTCAGGGTCAGGACGCCGTTGCCCAGAAACACGCTCGGGCTGTTGCCGCCGGTGTTGTTAAACACCAGACCGCCGAGCGTCTGGTTGAAGTTGTTGAGCTCAAAGACACTGCCGCCCAGCATGTTCAGCGTGGCGGTGGCGTTGATCTGGTCTGCGGCCCCGAGCATCACGGTGGTGGTGCGCTCCTGGAAGGTGCTGCCGTTGGTGCTGCCACCGCCGGTGATGGTGACGTCACCCGTGCCGAAGGCCCGGCCCGTGTTAGAGCTGGCCACGACGAAGCCAGAATTCACGAAGGTGCCGCCGGTGTAGGTGTTGTTGCCGGAGAGCACCACTTGGTTGGTCCGGTAGCCGCTGACGCCGGCCGTCACGCCACGGCCTTCCGTGCCAGCGATGACCAGAGTCACGGGGCCGGTGCCGTTGTCCACGATGTTGGCCCCCACAAGCACGTTGCGGCCATACACGTTGCCGTTGCCATTCACATAGCCCAGCGCATGGAGGTAGAGGTCTGCCGCGCCACTGCCTGCAGTGAGGTTGCCGTTCTTGATCTCGATCGGCATGTTCAGGGCGCTGACGAAGTTAACGGCAGTAGGAGCAATAATGTCGGAGCTGGCATTGTCTGCGAGGGTGATGGTCAGGCCGTTGATGGCTGTCACGGTGCTGCCCAGAATCGTCGAGCCGATGGTGAGGGTGTTGGGCATGGTGGCCAGCAGGACGGTGTTGCTCGTCTTTGAGCTGGTCACGACATTGACCGTGACGTTGATCAAGTCGAAGCCCTGGGAGGCGATCAAGCCGCCGCTGGCAAGGTTCAGGTTGAAGCCGCCGAGATCCAGCGTGCTGTCGCCGGACACCACCATGGCGAGGCTGTTGATGGTGCGGTTGCCCGTGAGGGTCACGGTCTGCGGCAGGGTCAGCGTGGGATTGGCGGTGCCCAGGTTCTGGTCGATGGTGAATTTCGTGCCATCAATGATGGAAGCCACCACTGCACCCACGGGAATGCCAGCGCCCAGGACGGCATCGCCGACGTTCAGGCCGGAGGTGGTGGCGACGGTAAGCTGGTTTTTGCCAGCGACTCCGGTGGAAGTCACCGCTGCATAGGCCAGGCGAATGTTGTCCGTGGCGAGGCCCGAGTTGATGTCGTTGGTGGAATAGCCTGCGTAGCCCGCCGAATTCAAGGCACCCACGCCCGTGCCAGGGCTGTAGCTGGCGAACTCACGCTCCACCACGGCCCAGCCGCCAATGAGATTGTTGGTGAGGCCAGCGCCCACTGTCGCGGTGCTGACACCGTTGATGTTGTCAAAGAACACGCGGGCCGTACTGTTGCCGAAGATGCCGGAGGCGTTGAAAATTCTGAGGGTGCCGTGAGATCCGGCCTGCTGGGTGAGACTGGTAAAGGTGGCGGTGGAGCTGTTAATAGCGGTCCCAGGAGCGGCGACATCGATGACGCTGGCCCCTTCGGCCAAGGTAAGCGCACCAAATGCCTCGGTGCCTTCGCTGCCAAAGCGTGCCCGATACTGGATCATGCCCCCACGCATGGTGATCGGGGCGGCGTCGTTGATGCGATCATCCACCAGCGCGTCGAGAATGCTGGTGGCGTTGTTGTTGCTCAGCAGCAGGGTGGACTGGCTGAGGGTGATGGAGGAGGTGTTGCTGAGGGTGGCGGTGCCGAGGAGCTGGAGGCGGCCACCATTGAGAAGCGTGGCACCTGTGTAGGTGTTGGCACTGTAGATGTTCCAGTCCGTGTAGGCGTTTGCACTGCTGGAGCGCACCAAGGCCACATTGCCGGTGATCGATCCTGAGAAACTGCCGCCTGCATTGACCAGCCCCAGAGTGGCCTGATTTGCAGAGGTGTTGATGATCGTGCCACCGATGTCCGGAACCAAGTTGGCGTTCTGAGCGGTGGTGGTGTTGGTGCGTAGAAGGTTCAGCACCTGCGCGTTGCCGTTGAGATCCAGCGAGCCGCCCTGCAGGACGAAGTCACTGTTGTAAAAGATGGTGTTGGTTCCGCCGTCCAGTTTGAGAACACCTTCATTGATGGCCGTACCACCGGTGTAGAACTGCTGGGTCTTGAGAATGAGCTGTGCCGAGCCGGCCTTTGCGAGCCCCGCCGAGACGCCGAACATGGCGGCATTGATCGACAGATCGCTCAAGGTAAAGTACACGAACTGGGAATTGCCGGTGGTGCCCAAGCGGCCGATGTTGCTGCCAACGCCGCCGATGCTGGCATTGGTCGCGCCTGCGAGCACGAGCACGCCGCCGCTGTCCAGGGTGAGGATCTGCCCGGCAGTGAGGGTGACAGCGCCGCCATTCTGCAAGGTGAGCGAGTTCACCGTCAGGCTGTTGATCAGGGCGGTGGTGGTCACGCCGCCGGAGATAGTCTGATTGGTGGAAAGGAGGATATTCAGCGGAGTGGCGACGCCGCCCAGATTGTTCGTCAGAGTCGAAGACATTTCGGTGCTGGTGTCCAGAGCACGCAACAGGCCGGTGACCGAGTCAGCGGTGGCAAAAGAGGTGCCCGAGCCCGTGGCGCTCGAGTCAACGATCACCCAGGGAATGATGCCCTTGTTGAGGGTGCCTGCCACGCCTTGCTGGCCGGTGAAGGCAAAACCCCCGGTGGCAGATTGCATGGACCCCGTACTGAGTCCGCGCACAAGCATCGTGCCGGTGATGCCGCCGTTGTTGGTGGCGCGGGTGACCGAACCGGTGACAAAACTGGCCTGCTGACCTGTGAGCGTGATGAGGGTCTGTCCGGCATTCACCGTGAGCGCGCCCACGGTTTCCGAGGTGGCGGCACCCGCATTGCCCATGAGGTTGATGTCACCGCCATAAAGACTCAAAGCCCGGCCGCTGAGCCGGTTGCTGACATTGGTGCCGGTGCTGTCCAGATTGAGAGTGCCCTCGGGCGTCACGATGACCGTGCCGACGCCGCCATTGGTTCCGGGCACGCCCAGAGTGCCTGCGCCGTTCAGCACCAGCGTGCCCTGATTCACATAGACGTTCTGTCCATTGAATACGTTCGCGGCGGTCAGGGTCCAGGTGCCCGTACCGGCCTTGTCCAAGGAGTAGACGCCGAAGGAGAGGTTGCCGTCATAGGTCATCGCTGTGTCGATGAAACCATTGCCCGCGCCCACCAGACCAAACCAGGAGCCGCGCCCGCTGCCGCCAGTGCCCACACGCCCCGTCATGACGCCGGTGATGTGAAGCGTCGATCCGGCGTCCACTCCAATGGTGGCCGCCCGGTTGTTGTTATCCCCCGTGGTGGGGCTGGAAAAGGTGATGGCACCACTGTAGGTGTTGTTGCCGCTGATACTGCGCAGGGCCCCGTTCCCGTTGATACCGTTTGAAGTGTTGTTGTTGCCAGGGTTGAAAACCAAGGTCTCGCCAATCGTCACTCCACCCGCCAACTCAAGCGCTGCAGCCACATTGGCGACCAAGGTGTAGGAGGAGCCCGAATTGGAGCCGAGACTGAAACTACCGGCAGAGCCGAGAGCATCGTTGTGGGTGACCCGCACGACGCCCTGACCGATGGTGAGAATGCCGTTCCATTTGGAGGCGGGTGATGGGATCCCCTGCATCATTGCCGTGGCCAGCACCAGTGTGCCGGCGTCGTTCTTCTGCAGGTTGTTGCTGTTGCTCGTAAAGTTGAAGGTGTTGTTCACCGTGAATGTGTTGCCAGCCGTCACATCAATGGCGTTGCTGGCCTGGTTCATGATGTAGGTGCGGCCGTTGGAACTGAAAGTGCCGTCCACGCGCAGTCCAGCCGTGGCCGAATTGGTGTTGACGAGAACTTGATTCAAGGAATCTCCCAGCGCTCCATCGCTGGTGAAGGCCAGAACGCCGGCTGTGACATTGATCACCGAAGTGCCATTGACCAACGTTGCGCCCGTGATCGCCGCAGTGAGCGCCTGGTTCAGATTCAACTGGGTCAGCACCAAGGTGGTGTCCGCCGTGGTGACCGCGTTGGTCAGGGTGACCTGGCGCCTGACAAGTGTCGGATTGGCGACAGTAATGTTCTGACTCAGCCGCAGTTGATTGCCGGGAAGGATTTCTGCCACAACGGTGCCGGCAGGAATGCCAGTGCCTGCCACAGCCATGCCCACGCGGAACTCGGTGTTACTGCCAGTCGTGAGCGTGACGATGTTGGGAGTGGTAAATGTGTCTCCGCTGGTTGTATTGGTGACGTTGTCATTGATGCTGGCAACCTTGGTACCTGAGGCAATGCCCTCGCCGCTCACCAACATGCCCACGGCAAAAGTGGAGGCCACGCTTGATGTCAGAGTGAGGACGGTTTGACCGCTGGCCACACTGGAGGCGAAATTCTGCACGGAAATGGAATTGATGCGCGTGCCGCCGTTGGCGGTGCTGATGCCGGTGCTGCTCGTTAGCAACTCTCCGACGACCACCCTCGAAGCGCTCTCAACGGTCAGAATCGTACTCCCGCTGTTGCCAAAGGCATTGAAGGTGACCGTGCCGCCAAAGTTGTTGGAGGCATTGCTGAGCTGCAGGGTACCGGAACCGGCTTTGAGAATGCTCCCCAGCCCGGTCACCTGACCGGCGAGGTCAAGGCCGTTGACCAGATTGTTCGAAGTGGTGGCGTTGTTGACCGTAAAGGTGGGTGCGCCCGACAGTGTGGTGACACCGGTGACTTGCAGACCATAGCCATTGTTGTTGGCCACGGTGACGACATTATTGCCGACATTCAGAGTGGAAATCTGCGCGCGCTTGTTAGCCGCTGGATTGAAAAAGGGCGAAACGGCGGTGGAGGCAGGCCCAACAGTCAAAGTGACATTGCCGGCGACGTTGATGTTGTGATTGAACGCCAGATTTTGGAGTCCGCCGGTGCCATCACCGTCGTCAAGCAGTTGCAGCGTGCCGCCCGCCATGGTGAAAGTCTTGTTGTTGAGAGCGTTGACTCCCAGCACGCGCAGGTTTGCGCCAGCTTCGAAAATCAGCTGCCCGGCGAAGCCCGAGTTATTACCCGTCAGGGTCACCGTTCCGCTTGCTGAGGCAAAGCCGATCTGCTGCACGACTCCATTGGCCAGAGCAGTGATGGCAGAGACCGTCGTTCCGGCGTTTTTCTGGGTGGAGCGGATGACCAAAGAAGTGGTGTTGTCTCCGGTGATGCTGCCGGACATGACCAGATTGGCACCCGGGTCCGTGGCGGGCCGGCCACCTGCAATCGCATCCAGCACCAGGGTCTTGCCGCTGGCAATGGTCACCGCACCGCTCAAGGTCAGCGCCACGGCATTCGCCACGTTCTGGATGACCGCGTCTTGGTTGACATCGACGGCGTTGTTAAACGTCGGCCCGGCACCGGCAATGGCACCGCCTTTGGAAGCCAGCACCAAATTGCCGCCTGCGAGCACGATCTTCGCGGATCCAATGGGATCAAAGGAGCCTGCGGCAGAACTGCCGGTCAGCACCAGCGTGGGGGTCTTGGAGAAAGTCAGCGAGGTGGCGGCGGCCACCGCCCTGGCATCTCCTGAGACTTTGAACTGGGTGCCGTTGAGGATTTTGATGATCACCGTGCCGGCAGGGATTCCAGCACCCTCAACCGTCATGCCCACGGACAAGCCCGAGGTGTTGCCTGATGACACAGTCAGCGTGCTGGCATCGCCCCCGAGAGTGCTGTCATTTCCAAAACTGGCCGCGTCGTACGTGGCAGTCTGGGTCACTTTCGTGCCGATGAGTTGAATGCTGGTGGCGGAGCCAAGGGTGTTGGCGCTGTCCGTTTGATTGAAGTAGATCCAGCCTGCGCCGGTCTTTTGAATGGTCATGGCCCGGCCCTGATCCGAAACCACGCCGTCAAAAGCCACGTTCATGTCCGAGGCGATCGTCACGATCCCTGAAGTGACTGAGTCCAAAGTGCCAAAGACGGTCGGGGCTGCAGTGGTGCCCCCGAAGCGCAGCGTCTTGCCAAAGCCGCCGCCGTTGCCGATCGTGGCGGTCTCCCCAAGGAGGTCATAAGAAGCCACGGTAAGGGTGACGCCATTGTCGATCAGGAGACGCCCCATCTGAGCCGAGGTGTTGCTGATGTTGGAGAGCGATATCTCGGCATTCCCGGTGAGGCGCACCGCATTGCCAAACTGCAGGGCGGTGCTGGAACCGCCCAGAGTATTGACGTCTGCCTGAAAAAGCTTGCTGGCGGGGATGACTTTGCGAATTTGGCCGCTGCCATCATTGGTATCAGGGCCGGCATAGCCGAGGTTGAGGCTGCCGCCGCCGGAACCGTTCACATAGTCAATGCGGATGTCATGTGAGCCGGAAGACAGAAAGATCGCGGAGCTGGAAAGGTCGGTGGCACCTTTGCCACCATCATTGTTCAAGATGAGCACTCCATCGATATAAAGCTTGGCGCCGTCGTCCGCGCTGGCAAAGAAGGTGTAGGCACCGGCCTTGCCGATGTCCACCTTGCCCACCCACTGAACCCCGAGGGGAGCCGTCGCGGTGCTGAAGGTGGTCCCCGTCACGAAAAAGTCCGTGGCGAGGCTGGCTGCCACCTGGGTGAAGTCCACGAGGCCGCTGTCTCCGGTGCCGTTGGTGTTGAACACACGCGCAGAGAGACCTGTTGACGTGGCGTTGAAGCCGCGAATGTCCAGCTTCGAACCTGTCTGCAGAGTGACCTGGTTGGTTCCCAGCGGATTTCTCCCATTGTTCAGCTCGTTGGAATTCGCGACAACCCGGAGGTTCATCTTGTTTCCAACCGTAATGCCGCCGGTCAAGGGGCTGGCATAACTGGCACTTGAGGTACCCAACTCAAGAGTGCCACCGCTAGCTCCCGCTGTACCTGCGGTGTCAACGAACTGAAGGGACAAACCTTGGGTTCCGGCCAGCGGGGCATTGAGGAGGACCGTGGTGTCGTTGATATTAGTGGAATTACCTTGGATCGTGATGGTGGGGGCGCCGCCGCCAAACGTCAGCGAATTGGCTGCGGAAGTCGTGGAGATGCTTGTGCCATCTGCTTCAAACCGCAAGCCGCCCAAAACGATGGGGGCGTTCAGTGTCACATTGACGGCGCTCCGGAAAACCGCCGTGTTAAAGGCATTGTTGTCCCAAGTCAGCAGCGTGCCAGCAGAACCTGTGGGCGGAGTAGCGAGCCAGAAGGCATCGCTTGTGTTCCAGAACCCCTCACCTGACTGGCCGGAGATCTTTCCATCTTTCGTCCAGTAAATGTTCGCAGATTGCAAGGGGGTGGCCACTTGCAGAGCGAACATCAGCACGGTCATGAACCAGCCGAGAAGGATGCGGTTGTGTCGGAGTATTTTCATCTGAAGGAAATTTGAGCGAGAGCGGGAGATTCTAAAAAAAAGTAAATCGAGGGATACAAGTCGGAGAAGCGGCGGCGTTTAGACACTGTATCGGTCAGCCACAGTGAACCCTAAAAAGCCACAGTTGTTCGACCAAACGAGCATTTCGTTTTTGCGTAGGTCACTGGGGCTATTTCTCATGGGGATGCAAAGGACTGGTTGAGGCCTGTGGATATGCCGGGGTCTGACATAGCTTTCAGGGCTAGCGTTCAGAATACTCAAAACGAATCGATCCCGTCAATGCAAATACATCGACTTTACGAAATTCAGCTTTGAGAATCCTCAGGGCACAACCACCACGGCACCATCTAAGATTTCTACACGGAATGCCGTCAGGTCTCCCGCTTCACGGGTCACCAGAACGCTGATTCGGTGAGTGCCGGCGCCCAGATCGAGCTCCAGCACGGGGTTTAGCTCCATCAACTCGGCGCCATCCAAGGCTACGACGATGCCCTTCACGGTGCTAAAGCCCAGTTTTACTTTGCCACCAGCATCCAGCTTCAGCCCAAACTGCACGATTTTCGGGAACCAAGGGTACATTTTCTGCGCAGCAGGCAGATCTGCCAGCGGCAGGTCGCCATTCACCTGGCTGATCGCCAACTGCCACGGATAGGGGTGTTTTTCGTCGTTCAGGGCAAAGCTGCCCACGTGGCGGACGTGGTCCACGTCCTTCTGCTCCATCTTGCCCATGGCTTTCCAAGTGCGGACATAGCGGTTGGGCTGGGTTTTGTAGGCCCCTTCCCGGCCGAGTTCGGAGAGGAAGCGCACGAGATCGACGAATTCGTCCTCGCGCAGGCTGGCGGTGAGACCGGGGGGCATCATGCTCACGGGACTCATCTGGCGGCTGGCGATGCCGGATTTGGCCACTTTTACAATTTGATTGGCGGGGTCACGAATCGTCAACTCTTCCGCACCGTCATTGATCAAGCCGCCTGAGATGACGCTGCCGTCCTTTTTGCTGATGATGACCATGTGGTAGCCTTCTTTGATTTTCTTGCTGGGCTCCAAGAGGCTTTCGATGAGGTAATCGACCGGGGCACTGGCACCGATGCTGACGAGATTGGGCCCCAGCACGCCGCCGGATTCGCCGATGGCGTGGCAGGTGGTGCAGAGCATTTGCTGACGGCGGTACACGGCTTCGCCCCGGGCGGGGTCGCCCTGGGCCTGCACCTTGGCCACCATGGCACTCATTTCGGCAGGGGTGAGGGGGCGGTCCATCTGCTTCACGCCACCGGCTTTCTTGAGGGCTTCGGCCAAGGGGCCCTGAATGCCACGGGAGGTGACCATGCGGATGCCTTCCACGGCTACGGAGTCAAGAATGGTATGCCCTTCCAGCTCCTTGGCCAGCACGGCGGGAAGCTGCTTGTTCTTCAAAAACACGCTCAAAACCGGCTTGGCGGCGTCCACCTCCGCCTTGGCCAGGAACTCCACGGCGCGCTTGGCGGCGAGCTGCGGCCCGACGCTGGTCAGGCCGTCGATCATGAGGCCACGCAGGCCTGCGTCCTGGGATTCGGTGAAGAGCTTGTCGAACAGATCGCGTGATTTTGCGCCGCCGAGGGCGGTCAGGCCACGCACCGCGCCGTCGCGGATCGCGGGGAGGGTTTTGGCGTCGGTGAGCAGGGCCACCAGCTTGTCGCGGGCAGGTTCCACCTTCCACAATCCGGCGAGGATGGCCGTGCGGTGAACCACATGGGGCTCGGGCCGGGCAAACCAGGCCACCACAGTCTCTTTCGCACCTTCAGGGACGACTTTGCGGTCGGTGGCGGCCTTCACCAAGGCATCCTGCAGGCCTATATAATAGGGGGCCATGGCGGCGTCGTTGACCATTTGGACCATCGTCTGCGCCTGCGCTGCGTCGGCGGTGCTGCCGGCCATGTCGAGTACGGCGGCGGCGTCTTCTGCGCTGAGCTTGCCGCTCTTCAGGGCTGCAAACAGGGGGGGCAGGGCATCGCTGCGCCCGGTGCTTTTCATGGCATAGACGAGGTGCTTGGGCCGTTGGTCGAGCTTGAGCTTGCCAGCCACCACGGCAGGCATCCAGATGTCTGCCTGCTCACGGCAGGTCTGCTCCAGCAGGAAATCGAGGGAATCGTCCATCGGCTTGTCCAGCACCTTGAGGGCGAGGCCGACCGCGCCGGGCTTGCGCATGTCTGCCAGCACGGCGAGCGCCCACAGGCGCACCTGGGCGTTTTCGTCCGCCACGGCCTGCTCCAGCACTTTCATCACCTCGGGGTAAACCTTCCAGCGATGGGTCAGGATGCGCAGCGCGGCAGCGCGGATGCGGTAGTCGCCATTTTCCCAGAGCCTGCGCCAGATCGTGGGGGAGAAGGAATTCACGCCTTCGCGTGCCCAGGCGGCCTCCAGCAGGGCGTGGGAGTCGGCTTCCTGGGTGGTGTCGAGCTTGGCGGCCCACGCATCCAGGGGGAGGATCACCTTGGCGGAGCCTTGATCCCGCAGCTCGCGTTTGGCAAAACGACGCACGTAGTTGCGGTCGCTCTTGAGCATTTCCAGCAGGTCGGCGGTGGTGGCACCGGCAATCTGAGGCCGAGGGCTGAGGGGCTTGCCCTTGGCGGTGATGCGCCAGATGCGGCCATGCGAGTGGTCGCGGCGTTCGTCGCGGAAATCCACTTCGCCGTGCTGGATGATGGGATTGTACCAGTCGGCGATGTAGATGGCACCATCAGGGCCCATCTTGACGTCGATCGGGCGGAAGGCTCGGTGCGTGGAGGCGAGGAGGTCGGGGAGCTGCTTGGCGATGTAGCTGCTGCCGCTGGGGGTGAGCTGGAAGCGGTTCACGCGGTTGCCACGGAAGTCGTTCAGCACAAAGGTGCCCTGCCAGTCCGCCGGGAAATGGGGGTCTTCGATGATTTCAAGGCCGCTCTGCTTCGGCTGGCCGGGGCTGAGGCCGTGGACGATGCGCTTGGCCCCTGGGGAGGTGGCGAAGACGGAGCCGGGGAAGATGAAATTGATCCCCTCCCCGCCTGCGCCGTCGCAGGCGAAGCTCTGGCCCCAGCGGTCAAACTCAAAGCCCCAGGGATTGATGAGGCCCTTGCTGATGATTTCCGCCCGGCGCGTCTCCGGCCGGAACTCCCAGATGCCGCCACCCATGAGCCGCCGCACGCCGTGGGGGGTCTCCATGTGGGTGTGGATGTAGATGGACTGATTGAAGTAGAGCATGCCCTCCGGGCCCCAGCGGAAGGTGTGCAGGAGGTGATGGGTGTCTTCCGTGCCGAAGCCGCTGAGCATCACGGTGCGCTCGTCTTCTTTGAGATCACCATTGGTGTCCTTTAAAAAGAGCACCTCGGTGGAGTTCGCCACATACAGGCCGCCGTCTCCCGGAGCCAAGGCGGTGGGGATGTGCAGGCCTTCGGCGAAGGTGGTGGATTTGTCGGCTTTGCCGTCGCCATTCGTGTCTTCCAGCACGACGACCTGATCCTTCGCCTCTTCGCCGGGCTTGATGTGCGGGTAGGTGGTGCTGGTGACGACCCACAGACGGCCCTGGGCATCCCAGTTCATCTGCACCGGCTTCTGGATCATGGGCTCCGCCGCGAAGAGATTCACCTCAAACCCCTCCGGCACCACGAAAGCCTTCAGCTCTGCATCTGGGTGTGCGTCCGGCAGATCGGCCAGGGAGGCTGGCTGAGAGGCATGCGCAAAACCAATCGAAGCAACGAGAATCAGGGCAAGGCGGGTCATCATAAATGGGAAGCGCCAGATACGACGCTGCGGCGCGTATTTGGCAAGCATTCTCTTCGGGGGAAATGCGGGGGGGGGCATGCATTGAAGAGTGCTGTGGGGGCATAGATGCCCTGGCGAAAAGGCCGCCGCTGCTTCAAGCCTGGGTGGCGAGGGTGCCGATGTCCCATGCGGGACGGGGCAAGGGCCGTGCCTTTTTCCTCCACCCAGTGACCCGAAAAGGCATTGACTAAGAGCAGCGAAGAGATCCGCAAGGATTATCTAATACAACGCTTAGACACTCCTTCTTATTGAACCT
>NZ_JAQSEA010000211.1:0-6259 GCF_029946185.1 Prosthecobacter sp. | reverse complement strand
GAGATCCGCAAGGATTATCTAATACAACGCTTAGACACTCCTTCTTATTGAACCTAAAAAAAAACGTTACTATGGGGTGAACTACCCATTGACACTTTTACCTTATAAATTTAATATATAATTCTATGAATAAAATATTCGCTTCAATGTCCCTATCCGCGCTTTTAAGACGCGCCACTTGGTGCTTCATCTCCACGGCGGCCTTTGCTGGATTCCATGCCTCTGGCGCTGAAGCTCCGATCGTGTTGGGGCAGGCCATTGACTTTGCAGTGCTCGCGGGTTCCGGCATCACCAACACGGGGACGACCACGATCCTCGGAGACGTGGGCACCTTTCCGACGCCGACCATCACGGGGTTTGGCTCGGTGACCCTGACGGGGACCAATCACGGAGGAGATGCCATCACCCAGGCGGCGAAGGGAGACCTGCAGACGGCTTTCAATGATGCGGCGGGCCGTCTGCCCACGATCATCTATGCACCGATCACCGACCTCGGCGGACTGATCCTGACGCCCGGGGTGCACAACGACCCCAGCTCCTTTGGGATCACCGGCACCCTGACCTTGGATGGGGGGGGAAACTCCAATGCCGTGTGGATTTTCCAGACGGGCTCCACCCTCGTCACCGCGACCAACAGCATGATTGTACTGATCAATGGGGCCCAGGCGGGGAACATCTTCTGGCAGGTCGGCAGTTCGGCCACTCTCGGGGTCAATTCCGCGTTCTCCGGGACGATCCTGGCGGCGACTTCCATCACTCTTGAGACGGGCGCGAGCTTGGACGGACGCGCGCTGGCCCTGAATGGTGCGGTGACCATGGACAACAACGCCATCGCCATCGTGCCGCTGCTGGCGGGCGCGCCGACGCATTGGCTGGGCGCAACGGATGGGCTTTGGACGGATGTGGGAAACTGGGCCACCGATGTGACCGGCACTGCAGCGGTGGTCATCCCCTCCGCGACAGATAACCTCACCTTTTCTGCCACCGGCGCGACCAACCAGAGCACGACACTCGGCGCGGATTTCACGATCAATACACTCACGATCAATGACCCGACGCCGGTCACCATCGCCGGAGCCAACACGCTGACGATTGCCGGAGATCCGGGCCTCACAGTCAACAGCGGCGCGGGGCTGCTCACGATCTCCAGCGGTCTGGCATTTACGGGGGCTGCTCCTATTGTGACGGTGAACAACGCCGGCGGAGCCCTTCTCAGCGGCACAGTCACCAGCAACGGCAGCCTGATCAAAGCTGGCACAGGCGTTCTGGGCATCAGCGGGGCGACCACGGTCACCGGCCCTGCCAGCATCAATGCAGGCACACTGAGCATCGCCCCTGGCGGCAGCTTCACCGCCCTCACCACCACGGTGGCCTCCGGCAGCACGGTCTCGGTGGCCGGCTCCCTCGTCTCCCCTACCGTCAATGTCCTGCTGGGTGGCAATCTCAATGGCGCTGGCACCATCACCGGAGATGTGACCAACTTTGGCACCGTGACTCCTGGCGCTGCCGTGGGTGCGCTCACCATCGATGGCTTTTACACCCAGGACGCCACAGGCCTGCTCGTCACCCAGCTTGTATCCCCGGCCAGCTTTGATCAATTGCTCATCTCCGGTGCGGCGAACCTCGGCGGCACCTTGGTGATCAGCACCCCCGGCGGATTTAGCCCGACTCTAGGAGACAGCTATAACATCATCAACGCTGGCAGCGTTACAAGTCCGTTCACCACGGTGGTCAATCCCTTCGAGGGCCCGGGATCGCTGGTGAGGCTCGCCTTGGTGTACACCCCGACTGGAGTCTTCGTGAATGCGGTGCAGAACACGTTTGTCAACGCGCTGAGCCTCATCCCGCTCACGCCGAATCAGACGGCCGTGGCTGCCGCGCTGGACGCCTCCTTGGGAGATGTCCGCCAGGCAGCGGTGCTGGGCTTTCTCAACGGTCTGAACATCAATGATGTGCCCAATCAGCTCAACAAGATCGCCCCGGAAGAGCTGACCGCCATTTACAGCATCTCCTTTGCCCAGCTCGACACTGAAATCTTCAGCGTACAGCAGCGTCTGGCCTCCATCCGCAGTGCGGGCTGGAGCCATTCCTACGTGAACCATGAGCAAACCACGAGCGCGAAAGATGTCTATGCAGTCGGTCCGGTACCCTCGGTCATTTCTCGCGACACTTACCGCTATGGGTTCTTTGCCAATGCGACCGGCCAGTATGCCAGCCTCGGCAACACGGGCAATGCGAACGGCTTCGATGTGCAATCGGTCGGCAGCACCGTCGGCGTGGATGTGCGCTTCAATGAGAACTGGGTCCTGGGTGCGACCCTGGGCTATGCGCGGTCCAACAGCGATCTCACGGACGGCGGCTCACTCACCGCAGACGGCATGCGCGCCGCAGTGTATGCCATGTATCTGCAGGGTGCCTTTTACACCGAATTTTTGGTCGGTGGCAGCTTCAACAACTACGACACCCGGCGCAGTGCTCTGGGTGGCACAGCCCAGGGCAGCACCCGCAGCACGAGCTACGACCTGTATGTCGGCACGGGCTACAACATCGACGTGAATCAATGGACCTTCACCCCCATGGCCTCCCTGCGCTACACCGCTGTGAGCATCGACAGCTTTGAAGAAACCGGCTCGCTGGCGCCCCTGCGCTTCGGCTCACAGGAGCAGAACTCGCTGCGTTCCCGCATCGGCATGCGTGCCGCCTACACCACCCTCTGTGGGGAAACGCGGATCACCCCATCTCTCGGCCTGCACTGGCAGCACGAGTTTCTCGACAACGAACTCGCCATGACCTCCCAGTTTGCCAACGGTGCCGGCAACCCCTTCACCTCCACGGGTCCCAAGATCGGACGTGACAGCGCCCTCGTCTCGGCGGGCCTCAATGTCGGCTGGAGCCGCTACGCCGTTTACCTCGCCTATCAGGCCGAGTTGTTCCGCCAAAACTACGACAGCCACACCGTGCTCGTAGGCTTCCGCGTGATGTGGTAAATTCCCGCCGGGTGGGTTTTCGCCTCGGCTCTGTTTTAGTTGGGCTGATTCGCGTCAAACAGTCCCGCGCGATTCTGAAGGCGAAAGCCGGGTGGCATGCCAGATCGTGGTATGGGTGTAGCCATGGCCGCCTGTCTGTGAGCGCGCCGAAAACCTCCCTGCAGCTTTGGTTTTTTAAGGACGCCATCCCCAGCGGAGCGCTGAGGGACCAGGATGGTCCCTCTCCTGAAGCAGTCTCACCGCCATGCGACCACTGCGGAGGAGTGTGAGCGGTAGTATTTCTCAAACGCGGCATGCGAGCCGTTGAAGAAGCTGCGGTCACAGAAATGGCGTAGCGAGGCACGGCCGCCGCTGCGGGTGTAGGCACCGCCCACGTTGCCGGAAAACTCGGGGCCGAACAGGGCCGTCTTCGGATGGCCGCTGATGTCGCCGCAGTACTGCCAGAACGTCCAGGTGCCAAACACGCGGGGCACGCTGAAGGTCATGTGCGTGGAGGTCTGCTCGCCGTAGCGGGGAATCCACAGGCCGCAGGCTTTCAGCACGGCGCGCTGGGCAGAGGTCAGCGCCTCCAGCTCGCGCTCCTGCTGGGCAAAGGTGGGCATACCAGGAAGTGGCACGCTGCAGTAGAGCAGCGGCCAGACGCCGGTGTGCGCCCGCACATGCTGCGCGGCCCAGGCGAGCTGCGACCACGAGACGCGGTCCCGCCCTTCATTGTCCAGCACCATGAGCAGGGGATGAGCCGTGGTGCCATTGCGCCGCGCAGTGCCGGCCACCTCGCGGATGAAGCGATCAAGCTGCGGCTGCAGATTTCCTGCGCGGTTCACATAATGATACGCGCCCCACTTCAGCCCGGCCACGCGCGCGGCGCGCTCGCGGCGGGCGTAGTCCACATCGCTCTGGGTGCCGCCACGCGTGGCGCGGTGGATCATCAATTCCACGCCCATGCTGCGCAGCAGATTGGGGCGCACCACGCCGCCGTCCCAGCCGAAATCGACGGTGTTGTTGAGCAGCGAGCGCGCGTGATGCACGGAGACCGTCTCGGTGCGGATGGGGGCGCAGCTCGACAGCAGGGCAGCGGTGGCGATGCTGATGCAGACGAGGGCACGTGAGTTCATGCGCTGTTTTAGCGGGGATGCGGGAGGGGAGTCAATGGCATTCGTGGGGTATCCGGATTCGCCCCCCTGGACAAGTAGTCCCGTTGTTCATTGACGGATCGAAGACACCAATAATCCAATTGCAGCACCGAAAAAAAGAGCCGGGAGCAAGCGACGAATGAACCAGTGAAACCACGTTGCATCGTGACTACCGACGCAACGAGGCACCATGACGCCGAAGACAATCAATGCAGCAGCAATTACAAGTTTCATACTTCAGTTTAATCCGAGAGTTCATATGCACAATCGACAGCGGCACCATCACTGCCTCACTGATCCACCGTCCGCGTCACCAGGATTCGATACTCTAGGATCGAGGACAAGTTCGAGTAGGAGTTAGAGGATGCCTGAGATGAATGGCACTTGATTAAGGGTGTAGATCGTGAAACTCACTGCTTGCGCGCAGCGCTCCAAGGAGCGCGGAATTTATTCCGCTGCACTCCGTAGCACACACCTGCCCCGCTTTGGCACGCTGCCTTCGCGACACCCAACATCACCGTGTTTGCGGCATTCAGTGCGAGCCATCACACGTCCCACGCGGACGACCTGCTGCGGACTAAAGTCCCGCGCTCCGTGACACTTTTCGGCTTCGTCAGTGAGTGGATGATTTCATCGACTCCCGCCTTTTCAAGAACCATTCCTGCATGCCCTCTTTTCTCCGGCTGCCGAGCGCGGCCTCGATGAGATCTGGAACCCAGTGGCTGACGGCAGCCTGACCTGAACTATTTGCGGGTATTGGCCTTGAACATCTGAGGTGTCACGATGCAGCCGATGCTGGAGACATCCACATCTCCCCAGACCCATTTCGAACTGCTCTTGAACGGCAGCATGTAGGGCTCGGCGAATTCACCTTGCACTGCTTTCGCCTGCTTCTTGAATCCGGCAAAATCGGCAGGAGTGAAATCGCTGACGGTGGAGTCCGGCAGTAGCTTGAACGAGCCTGCCGTAAAGCTGACCATTTGCGCTCGATCTGTGGACATGAACAGCAGCATGAAGCGCCCCTTGCCGAGTGTGTTCTTGAGTTTCACCAGGATGCGGTCGCCTGCCTTGAGTTCGAATTCGGGTGACTCTGACTCGTTCAGATTTGCCTGGTGAACCTGGGCACCATTGAGAAGAATGACAGCCTCATCATCCACGGAGACAAAGAACTTGCCTTTGATGGCGGGGGCAGTCGCAGTTGCGAATTGCGCCTGGGCTTGCAGTCCGAGAACGAAGAATAAAAGGGGGAGGAGGTGCTTCATGGTCATTGATCGTGGATGGAAAGAGTAGGCTGGCGTTCTGAACGTCCTAACGTTCTGATGCGCCAAGAGGCTGCGGTCAACTCGAAATTATGCAGGAGGAGAGGGAGCCATCTCTTTAGAAGGAATAGGCAAGTGCCTGATTCCTGCGTGGGAGGGATCTGATCGCGCTGCGTGAAGCACGGAGATTTCTAAGCGATGAGAACCGAGCCTCCAGCAGCGAGGCGACTTGAAACTTGAAACTTGAAACCTCAAACTTGAAACGTAGCGCCGTGATCGAGAACGAGGACGATTTCACTTCGGCAGCACGCCTTGACCGCTTGACGAGTCTTGACCCTCTTGCCCCCCTCCCATCTACTCCCCACCACACAGCTTCACCATCCGTATCTCCACCGTGCGGTCCCCTTCCCCGACAAACAGCACGCCTTCCTGCAGGGTGACGGTGAGGTCCATGGAGCGCTGCGCGAGTCCGCCCAGGGCCTCGCTTTCGGCGGCGGGGATCTGCCAGACGGTGAGGTTGCTCACGCGGGTGAATTTTCCGGCGAGCCCGGCCCACCACGCGGCGGCGTTGCTGGCAAAGCTGTACACGCTCACCTTCTTGGACCGGCCGCAGACGCGCACCAGTTTCTTCTCGTCGGGCTGGCCGAGCTCGATCCAGTGCATGAGCAGGCCGGTGAGGTCATGCTGCGCCAGCGCGGGCTCGTCGGCCTCCCACAGGTCTTTGCCAAATTCGAGCTTGCCGAGGTCGTTGTTCTCCGGGGCATTGAGGATGAAGGCCAGCAGCCGGATCATCATGCGCTCCTCCGTTTCGGAAGGGTGCCGCGCGAGGGTGAGGGTGTGGTCGCTGTACACGTTGCGGTCCAGATCGGAGAAGGAGACG
>NZ_JAQSEA010000210.1 GCF_029946185.1 Prosthecobacter sp. | reverse complement strand
GCTGAATTGACCGCCTCTCATCAGGCATCCATCGAAAAACTGCTGACCGCCCTGCAGGTGCAGAAACAATTCGAGAGCAACCTCATCCTCGGATTTGAAGCCGGCATGGGCGTCACCTCGGACCAGATCAAAGCCATGCCTGAGGAGCAGCAGAAGAAGTTCGCCACCGGCATCGATAAGGTCAAGACCACCATCCTTGAGCAGATGGGCTGGGCAAAGCTCAAGCCTGAGGTCGTCGAGATCTATGGCAAAAATTTCACTGAACAGGAGGCGAACGAGGTGTCTGCGCTGATGGAGTCGCCCGCCGGCCAGCTGCTTCTTGGCAAGCAGATCACGGTGACTGCCGACTTGATGAAGGTGACCCAGGAGAAGATGAAAGTTTTGCAGCCGCAGATCGTGAAGATCATCCAGGAAGAGATGACCAAGTAAAAAGACCCGCCTGGCCGCGTACCTTTATTTCACCATGATCTCACGCCTGCTTTTCTTTCCTGCCGCCACCCTTCTCTCCCTTGCCAGCGTCAGCCTGCTGCAAGCGCAGGCGCCCACGGCAGAACTGATCTCCGTGCAGAAAATCTGGGACCAGGCCCCGCACAACGGCCCCACCGACATCACGCGGTTTCAGAACCTCTTCTACTGCTGCTTCCGCGAGGCGGACTCCGCCACCAAGGGCGAAGGCGTCATCCACATGTTGATCTCCTCCACCGGCAAGACCTGGGTGGACCACGTCACCATCAGTGAGCCCGGCGTCGATCTGCGCGATCCCAAGCTCATCATCACGCCTGATGAAAAGCGCCTCTACCTGCTCTGCGGCGGCGAGTCCCCCACCATGGGCCGCCAGACCCGCTACGCCACCTCCATGGACGGCAAGGTCTGGACGCCGATGCAGAAGCTCCTTTCCAAAGGCGACTGGCTCTGGCGCGTCTCCATCAATCCGGCGGACAAACGCTTCTACGGTGCCAGCTTCAACATCCACCCCAGCTCCGGCGGACCTGCGCCAGAGAAGGAGTGGTCGCTTAAAACCTACGCCAGCACCGACGGCTCCGTCTGGCAGCTCTCCTCCATCATGCAGGTGCCCGGCCAGCCTGGCGAGACCACCTTGCGCTTCCTCAAAGACGGCACCGCCCTCGCTTTGATCTCACGCCAAGGCGCTGACCGCAAAGGCGTGATCGGCACCGCCAAGGCCCCGTATCGCGACTGGACCTACGCCGCCACCGGCCTCCCCCTCGGCGGCCCCAACTTCATCGAACTGCCCGACGGCAAACTCATCGCCGGCTCACGCGGTTTCGGTGCCACCCCCGGAGCCCACATGGTCCTCTTCGCCATGACCCCCACCAGCTTAACGCCCATCCTCGAACTCCCCAGCGGCGGCGACTGCAGCTACCCCGGCATGTACTGGCACGACGACGAACTCCACGTGACCTACTACTCCAGCCACGAAGGCAAAGCCGCGATCTACTATGCGCGAGTGAAGGTGAAGTAGAGCGCGCGCCACAGCGCAGCCCCTCCGGCAGGAGAGGGATCATCCTGATCCCTCCACGCTGCACCCGCTCCAACGCTCCCAAACGGGGATCAAGAAGCCTTGCCCTCTATACCAGGCATTTCACACCTCCCTGCGCCGGTACTTCTGCAACCGGCTGTTCGGCTTGTCCGGCAACGTGCGTTCGATCAAACCGGCATCAAGCGCGGGCTGGAGGTAGTTCTTGCGGAACGTGGGGCGGTGGGAAAGCCCCAGCTTCCGCATGCATTCCAGCGCGCTGGCAGGCTTCGTTCCCAGGCATTTAAGCAGCGCCCTGACTTGATCGCTGACTTGATCGCTGACTTGGTCGGTGGCACTGCCCTCACGCAGGGCTTGCAGCAGCGCGGAGAGAATGAATTCGATGAACAGCGTGGAGTTCCCCTGCCTGTCAGACGCCGCCAGCACCTGGTAATACTCGGTCTGGCGTGCGCGGATCACCGTCTCCACCGGCAGATAGGCCAGCAGCGGGTGCCAGGTACTGAGAATGAGCGTCTGCCAGAGCCGCCCCATGCGGCCATTACCATCCGCAAAGGGGTGGATGAATTCCAGCTCGTAGTGAAAGACACAGCTGGAGATGAGAGGGTGCGCATCGGTCCGTTTGAGCCAGCCCAGCAGATCCTTCATCAAGCCAGGCACCCGCGCCGCAGGCGGAGCCACGTGTACAATCTGCGTCCCCTGGGCGATGCCGACACCGCCCTGCCGGTAACGGCCTGCAGCGCCCACCAAGCCCTGCATCAGCAGCCGGTGCGCAGCGAGGAAATGCTTCTCCGTCCAGGGCTTCCATCCCTCCATGGCCTCATACGCCGCAAAGGCATTGCGCACCTCCTGAATTTCCTGCGGCGGCCCCAGCACCCGTCTGCCCGCGACCACCGCCGTCACCTGCTCCAGGCTCAGGCTGTTGTTCTCGATGGCCAGGGAGGCTTGGATGCTCTTCAACCGGTTCCCCCGGCGCAATGTGGGAGCCATGGGCGACTCTGCGCGCAGCCCCTGCCTGCCCATCTCCGCACTGATCTCCGCCACGAAGTGCAGCATCTTCGAGGTCAGCGTGAAGGGAGGTGTGTACAGCGTCGGCATGGAAAAACTCAGGCTGTGCGAGCGTGCAGCCCGGGGGGAGAATCAAGGAGGAAGGAAGCTTCTGCGAGCACAATCATGGAGCCAGGGGAAACACGGCCTTTTGTGTTAAAAACAAATAGTTTCTGTTTATGAGTCCTGCTTCTTCCAGCATGCCGCACGCTTGCACTGCCTCCGCGCCCTTTTCACTCCGCCCCCCGGAGAAACTCCGCCAAATTCGCCGGGAGGGTATGCGCACGCACCGCGCCCTGCGTTGCGTGCGGGGCCGGCATCACTCCCAGGTGAAGGTGTAGGTGATGCATTTGCCCACCTTGGAGCGGATGCGGCACTGCCCTTTCTCGATGAGCCGGGGGAGGATCTCGCCATAGAGGCGGGAGACGGTGAGTGCCCCATGACGGCCTGCGTGGGCGGCAAAGCGTCGTGTGAGATCGCTGCGCGTGTAGTCGGCGCTTTTCTGCGCGGGGTGGTCTCCGCTGATCTGCGCCAGCAGCCACTCCGCGCTGTCCTCCACCTGCAGGCGGCGGCCGGTGGACTCCAGCTCCACCAGGGCGTCCAGGCAGGCGTTTTGGTGCCGCTCCGCCAGCGCCAGCACATCCTGGGTGATGGTGTAGGGATCGGTGATGCTGCCTTTGGCCCACCGGCAGGCCTGAAAGATCACCGCCAGCTTCAGGCAGCGGGCGGGGGATTCATTCAGGCTGGAGAGCAGGCTCTCCTCTCCGCTGGTGTATCCTGGTATGCTCTCGCACTTCAGGCGGTTGCGGGCCTGCAGGCCGCGCCAGTGCCCCCACGCTTCCGGCGTGAAGCTCTCCCGACCAATGACTCCCTTTAGGTGGGTCAGCTCACGAAACTTGTCCGCCAGTTGGCCGATCTCCTTCCCTTGCAGGCTTTTAGGCCAGTCAATGTAGCGTGCCCTCTCGGTGGCCAGGTAGAAGCCAAAGCGCCGCCGCAGGCCGCTGCCGGCCTCCAGTTGGTCCAGCCGTGCCACCCCAAAGGTGGAGCCGATGCAGAGGCTCAGTGTGGCCTGCGGGATGGTGCGCTCTGAGCCGCCGCCTTCGTGCAGCTTGCGCTCGCGCAGGTAGTTCTGAGACCAGGGTGTGCCATCGTAGAGCTTCAAGTATCTGGCTGACACTTCGCGCCCGTGAGAGCTGGTCTCCCAGGTGCGCAGGATGGTGTTTCCCTCATCCTCAAACTGCAGCCGGTGCGGCTGCTGCTCAAAGGTGTCAAACAGCGCGGAGTCGCTGGCATTGCCGCATAAAAGATCCTCACTCGCAAGGAGCTGGCGGGCGATCTTTTCCGCCGGGGCGAAGGTGGTGCCCTTGCGCAGCCCGGCGGGTGTGGTCATGAAGTTGTAGAGGGTGAGCGGCTTGAGGCCGCCAAAGTCCAGTGTGACTTCGGGCGTGAGGAGCTTGCCACAAAGGGACAGGATGGGGGCGACGATGAGGCCGTCCGGCAGCTCTGACACTTGGCGTACAAAATCACGGTAGTCTGCCAGGATGGAATCCTCCGGGATGGGGTGCTCGCGCGTACACCCACCCGGCGAATTTGGCGAATTTGGCGCTGTTTCTCCACCCCTGGGCTCTGCGTGCGTATACCCCCCCGGGGAAGATGGGGAAGATGAGGAAGATTCTCCACTGGCGGTCTCGGCCACAGGCATCTCATCCGGCTCCGGCCAGTCATCCTCTTCAGCCTGCGGCCTGCTCTCCGCTGGAGGCGGCGCGGGTGGCTGGGGCTTGTACCAGTCGGGCGGGGGAGCATCCACGGGGCGCAGGTGGCGCGTCCAATCTTCGGGGGCGGGGCGCTGGCGCTTCATCCTCTCGGTCTCAGCCAGCTCCTCCGCCGTGGGGATAAAGGGAATGATGAGGCCGCTCAGCTTAGGCGCAGGCTCCGCCTCATGGGAATGATCAGTTGGGTTCATAAAATGAAAAGGGTGTGGGGTTGGAAGGGTTCAGCGTTTGCGGCGGGCGGCTTGGCGGGGGCGCGGGGCGGGTGCCGGACGGTTGCGGATCTCCTCCTCCCGCTGCTCGACCTCATCGGGCGTGAGCATCTCCACTTCGGGGATGGTGCCGGGCGGGGCTTTGGCCGCACGGGCCAGCGCCTCCGCCACCGTCTGCGCCACAGGCGGGCCGGCATACGGGTCATACGAGTGCCGCCACACGGGCCGGCGATGCGTCCCGCTGATCCGCCGAACCTCCTCGGGGG
This sequence comes from Prosthecobacter sp., assembly GCF_029946185.1. GTDB lineage: Bacteria > Verrucomicrobiota > Verrucomicrobiia > Verrucomicrobiales > Verrucomicrobiaceae > Prosthecobacter. Next base: position 20,785 of record NZ_JAQSEA010000210.1, on the reverse strand, counting down.
TCATTTCGGCGAGCTGGGCGCCGGTGAGAATGAAATCGCTGAGCGGACGGCGGGCGGGTTTTTCAGGAGCTGTGTTCATAAGGGTGTTCTGGGGTTCTGAGTTTCTGGTTTGCTGATTTAGTATATTAGGTGTGGCTATTGTCTGGTTTGTTCTGGTAGCAAGCGGGCGCGCAGAGGCATGGATATGCCGGAAGGGCGCGTAGCCGCGTGTGGTTGAGCGTGGCCGGTCTGAAGCCGTGGGTGGCTTCAACAGTCGGGCCGGGGTGCGTCGTCAGAGTTCTTCACTGCCGCTTCGCTGTCATCTCTGCTGCAGGCCGCGTTCTTCACGGCAGCCATGCTTCAGGAATGGAGACAGACTTGGGTCCGTTTTTGAAATGTCAATCAAGTTTCGGATAAAACACGTATTTCATCGCAGCAAGCGTTGAATCATGGTATGTGCTGCCAGCAACGAGGCGTCGGCCTTCCGGGTCAAAAACACCCATTCTTTCGAACCCGAGGCCGCAGTCTCCTGCGCCCGGCGGGTTCAACCACGAGCTCGTATCAAGACCAAAGGCTCCAGCTCCCACACCAGCGCACGTCCAGCGCCTTTCCGCCGCACCAAGCCGATCTCCTCCTCCAGCCTCCGCGTCCATTCCGGGCAGGGCCGCTTGTAGGGCAGGGCGAGCGTCTCCCGCAGCTCAACCCACGTCGCGCCCTGGCGTTTGCTTTTCAGGTGCTGCTGGATGGCTGCTTTGAACTCGGTGTATTTCATGGTATGCCGCAGAAGGGTGGAAGTTGAAGCAGGTAGTGGCCCTCGTGCAAGGCGGTCTTTGTACCGCGCTCCGGCGCGTCAGGCCCACGCGTCACGCTTCCTCACTTCGCTCCATCCTCAGCGGGCATTTCCTCAAACAACTGCCTCCAGCTTTCCACGTCCGCATCATCCGCGAGGTCCCACACGCGCCCTCCCTGCCGCCCGGGCTGCGTGAAAAAGAAGCCCGTGATCCCGTCGTAGCGCGACCACGCGCTGGAGTCAAAGATCAGCACCTCCCCCGCAGTGAACGAGCCCCGCAACGCCGCAAAGGTGTGCCGCACGCGGTAAGCACGGCCCCGCTTGAACGGGCCGTCATGCGGAAAGGCGCTGGGATCTTGCGGGCTGCTCATGTTCATCGGATTTTTCTGGCTCCTTCATGCCGTCTTCATGCCACTGGCACCCCATCAATCGCAAAAAACTGCGCCACCGCAGCGCCTTCGCGGACAGACTTCGCATGTCGGTACTCCTCGGAGTGGAAAAACTGCTGCGCCGCCTCATACGTGGGGAATTCAAGAATGACCACCCGATCCGATTCTTCCGGTCCTTCGAGTGTGACTGACTCCCCGCCACGGGCAATGAAGCGGCCGCCGTATTGCGCGATGATGCCGGGCGTCAGCTTCATGTACTCCGAGTAGCGGGACCAGTCGGTCACTTGTACGCGTCCGATGATGTAGGCTGGCATGGATTCAGTGAGGGGTTGGGTGTTGGTGCGCAGAAACGCGCCCACCGAGGCTAGTTGAAAGGGCGCTAGTCGCGCAAGGCTGAAAAGCCAGCGCCATCACATCGCGTCTTCCTGCATCGACTGGATCGCCCCCGGGAGCAGCTTCATGCCGGTGTGCCACTTTTTAAAATCCAGCTTCTCCATTTTACCGTCCCTCTTCAGGATCAGATCGATCTTGTCGAAATCCGCCTTTTCCCCGAGCTCATACAGCTCCTCGGCGGAGATGGCCTTGCCACGGTAGGTCATGGTATCCTGACCGGTGCCGGGGTCGTGATCAAAAACAACCGTGCGCCTGTGCATGCAGGACGTGGTGCAGAGGAGCAGGCCTGCAAACAGCAGCACACCCTGGGATGTTTTAAACATGGGCTGGGACGCTCGTTTTGCAGGCAAGAGTGCCTGCATCACTTCTCATCACACCAAATCCGCACGCGTGAACGCAGCCACCACGGGATAGCCTTTGGCTTCGATGGCTTCGCGGCCGCCTTCGGAACGATCCACGAGGATGAGGGCGAAGACGACTTTGCCGCCTTCTTCTTCGATGGCTTCGATGGCTTTCAGGGTGGAGCCGCCGGTGGTGATGACGTCATCGACGACGACGATGGGCTGGGTGGGGATGAAGTTGCCTTCGATGCGTTTGCCACGGCCATGCTCTTTGGCTTCCTTGCGCACGACGAAGGCCTGCACAGGTGGCGTGTCTCGCTCAATGCTGGAGCTCATGGAGACAGCAAGGGTGATGGGGTCTGCACCCATGGTCAGGCCGCCGAGGGAGCCGATGCTGATGCCGAGCTGCTCTTCTTTTTCACGCAGCAGCGCATGCAGCACACGGCCCACGAGCACCGCACCGCGTGCGTCCAGCGTGGTCACGCGGCAGTCCACGTAGAGATCGCTCTCCTTGCCGGAAGCGAGGGTGAATTTGCCAGTCTTGATGGACTTGGTCTTGAGGATCTGGCGGAGTTCTTCGCGGTCTTGCTGGAGGGACATGGGATTGGGGATGCTAGTGGCTGGATGCTGGATGCTCGTTGCTGGATTCGGTGGCGTCGCCGTTTGCGTCGCTGTCGGAAAAGGTTTCTTCATCTGTCTCGACTTCAGAATCAGGTTCGGCCTCGGACTCAACGGCAGCTTCATCAGCCTCAGGCTCGATCTCAGGTTCTTCTGAATAAGACTCGGATTCCTCCGTCGCTTCAGGTTCTGCTTCGTCAGCGGGCGGTGCAGGGGCGGCGCCGTCCGTCTCCTGCGCTGCATCCCCATCCGGCGCAGGCACCACACCATCCACCGTGAGGGTCACGCCGACGGCTTTCGCAGCATCAGCGGCAGGGCCACCGAAGGCCAGGAGGGTGGCGACTTCGTCCTGCATGTCGGCGATTTCGCTGAGCTTCAGTTCGGGATCGCGCACGATGAAGATTTCGCCGGTCTTCCTGTTCTCGTAGAAGAGCATCTTGGCACCATCGATTTCCTTCTCGGCGGTCTGGTGGAGCTGGCGTTTCCGCTCAAGCATGAGCGCGAGGATGTAGCGTGCGTTCTCGGTGCGCGGATCTCCTTCTTCAATGAAGCGCTGCAGCAGAGCCTGCGCACCTTCCTTGGCGGTGATCTCGGGCTTCGCCTCGGCGAGGACTCGGCTGTAGACGGTCTTCCACGCGGCGACGGGCTTGCGCTTCTCCACCTCCTGCGACCAGGCCTCGGCGCAGATATCACGCCTCACATAGCCGTTTTCCTCGGGATCAAAGAAGATGGTGGTGTGAAAGCTTTCGCCGTCCTCAAATGAACGACCGGTGACCGCACAGGTGTGTGCGCGGCTGCGGATGGACCAGTTTTGCTGCATCGACGGTGTTTAAAGTTTCAGGTTCAAAATTTCAAGCAGCAGGGGCATCCGGCAGGGGAGCGCTGCGATTGCGCGGGCGGGCGATCTGAGCCTTGCGCTTGGAAAAGCGGAATTTGAGGCTTGGCAGGTCCTTGTTCTGCGAGCGGTAATGGAACAGGATGAGGCCGAGCGCGCCAAACAGCAGGTGCGGCAGCCACACGGTGAACCATGGCGGCAGATGCCCGCCTTTGCCGAGATTGAGGAAAAGATTGTTCAGGAACATGAAGATGAAGAAGATGAACACACTGCCTGCAATGCCCCCGACAGAGCCCCGGCGAGAGTAGGCCACACCGAGCGGCGCGGCGACGAGCACCAGCGCCATGGCCTGCCAGGGCAGGGCGAAGCGGTGCCAGAAGTGCGTGCGAAACGGCGCGAGCTTTTCGTCCGCCGCCTTCGGGTGGGCGCGCAGGTAGGAGACGAGTTCCGGTACGCTCATGTAATCCGGACGCAGCGCATAGCTCACGAGGCTCCAGGGGGTTTCCTCGATGTCGTTCACTTCCAGGACTCTCCGCCCGTTCTCGCGGATGGGGAAGGGCCGGATGGATTCAAGGTTGCCGTTTTGATAGATCAGCTCCTTGCCGTCATAAAAGCGCCAGCCAGCGCGTGGCGACCAGCCGGCGGTGGGCGCGATGATGGTGCGCGAGGGGCGGCCCTCGGCATCTTCCTCACGAATTTGGACGCCATGCATGCGCTCGTTCCCGCTGCGCAGGGAAAAGGGAAAGGTGGCCACAAACCAGGTCCGGTGGGTGTGCTCATTATGAAACATGATGGCGAAGGCCATGATGGAATCCGCCGCATGCACGCTCATGCCGCGAACTTTGGCCTCGCGATTACCTTCGGCTCGGGGTCCCCAGTAATAATTGGCCGCCATGTTCAGCAGGCAGGCGTACACGCTGCAGACGAAGATCGGTCGCAGCACGCGCAGCAGACTCTGCCCCGTGCCCAGCATGGAGATGAGCTCATTGGCCTTCGACATGCGAGTGAGGGCATAGAGCACCGCGAGCAGCAGGGCCACCGGCAGGATCTGCGTGAAGACAAACGGAATCATCCCCAGATAAAAGGTGATCACCCACACCACACTGGCTTTGGATTCCTGAAAGTCCTTCAGATTATCCAGCAGATCCATGATGATCCACAGGGTGAAGAAGGACACGAAGCAGAATACCAGCGGATGCAGGAAGGTGCGCAGCGTGTAGCGCTCCAGGATGCCGATGCGCCGGTAGTAGTGCAGGGCGAAGGGTACTGACAGGTACACCAACGCGATGAACACGAGCTTGAAGGCAAAGGCCGCCGGCGCGGGCGGCTCGCCAATTTCCGTCATGTGCGAATGCGCGATGTAATCGACCAGATCAGTCGCAATGGACCATACGGCCATGGAAACAGCGGCGACGCTGACCGGAAACATGAGGCGGCGCAGATCGCCCCAGCGGCGCCAGATCACGATCAGCAATACCGGGACACCCAGCCGGACCCAGAGATTGAGGTAGGGCAGTACTTGGGAGAGCACCTGGATGCCCTGCGGCACGTCCACCTGCGCCACCTGCGCCTGCTGCAGTGCAGCACCCACGGCGTCATCCGGATGCGTGCGGTGCCAGCCCATCAGCATGGAGATGATCAGCAGGGTGATGGCCACGGCAAATGAACTCCGCCCTAAATAGGGGAGTTCACGCGCCTTTTGCCAGGCTTGGATCACACGTTGCTGCCACTTCATGCCGTAGAGAACCGTGAGAGTCGGTTAAAGCCCCCAATGCGTCAAGGCTGCACGGCCTCCAGACAAAAAGAAGCCCGGAACTGCAAGCCGTGGGATGGGTGCGGCGACAGCCCGCCCGTCTGCGAGCGTACGGCAAGCACCAGGGCGTACGAACATCCTCGAAGTCGGGCGGTTTGGCGAAGCCTGCGGTGGAGCATCGGATTACCCCCGACGCCAAACACACCCAACCTACGGCCAGAGCGCGACGTCTTATGGTAGGATGGGTGCGGCGACAGCCCGCCCGTCTGCGAGCGTACGGCAAGCACCATGGCGTACGAACGCCCTCGCAGTCGGGCGGTTTGGCGAAGCCTGCGGTGGAACATCTGATTACCCCCGACGCCAAACACACCCAACCTACGGCCCGAGCGCGACGTCTTATTGTGGGATGGGTGTGGCGACAGCCCGCCCGTCTGCGAGCGTACGGTAAGCACCAGGGCGTACGAACACCCTCCCCGTCGGGCGGTTTGGCGAAGCCTGCGGTGGAGCATCGGATTACCCCCGACGCCAAACACACCCAACCTACGGCCCGAGCCCCGCCCACACCGGGACGCAGCCCAGAAAGTGAGATAAACTCCAAAAAGAAGCCCGGAGGGGTGACCTCCGGGCTTCGAATGATTAAACTGGGTGCAGAGCCGGATCAGTTCACATTCAGGCACACGCCTTCGGTCGTGCTGCGGGCGAAGATTTTGCCGTTAGCGAGGATCGGGTAGCTCCAGACCTTGCCATCGAGCACGTCTTTGCGCGCCACTTCCTTGTATTTGTCCGGGCTGGCCTGGACGACGACGATTTCGCCTTTGTCGCTGGTGGCGATGATCTTGTCTCCGGCGAGGATGACCTGACCGGGGCCGAAGCCTTTTTCAGCCCATTTGTCTTCGCCCGTGCGGATGTCCACGCAGGCCAGGGGGCCCGCGCCGTATTCCTTGAAGCTGAACATGCCGTAGAGGTAGCCGTCTTTCACGACCGGGGTGCTCCAGTGGTTGAAGCACTGGTTTTCACGACGCCAGATCTGCGTGGCTTCGAGCTTGCTGCCGCTCTTTCTGATCTTGAATGCGCCAGCGCCCACGCCGTAGCCTGCGGAGCAGTACACGATGTCTTCAAACACCACCGGGGAGGCGGCGGTGCTCACTTTGTAAGGGAAGGGGGCACGCCAGATGACGCTGCCTTTTTGGGGATCGACAGCGACGAGGCCGGTCTGCGTGAAGAAGATGGCCTGATGCACGCCGTGGATGTCTGCTAGCACCGGGGTGGCATGGGTCATCTTGTCGTCTTCACCCTTCCACACGACCTTGCCGGTGTTCTTGTCCAAACCGATGAGCGCCTGGCCGGCACCACCGCCAGCGAGGAGGAGGACGTCTCCATCAATGACAGGAGAGGCGGCGTTTTCCCATTTGATCTGCACGCCGTCGTTGTCCTTCATCACGTCGTGGTTCCAGACGACTTTGCCCGTGGCGGCGTCGAAGCAGGAGACGCCCAGCATGGAGTCAATCACGTACACTTTGCCACCATTGATGACCGGGGTGGAGCGGGAGCCGTCGCCGCCTTTGTTCTCCGGCGTGCCTGAGTCGCCACCGCCGGTGTATTTGGGGATGATGCTGAGGGGTTTGCTCCACAGTTCTTTGCCATTCTTTTCATCGAGGCAGACGAGCATCTCACCGCTGTTGCCGTCGCTTTCGCCCGTGACGAGGGTGTACACCTTGCCGTCTGCGACCGCAAAGGAGCTGAAGCCGAGGTTCGTGGGGGATTTCCAGACCTGCTTGAGGCTCCATTTGGCATTGGCCATGGCAGGGACGATGCCGTTGCCAGCAGGCCCCCGGAAGGTGCCCCAGTCGGTGGAGTCAGCGGAGAAAGCGGTCGTGGCCAGAGCCAGACCAAGTACGGTGGTGAGGTGGGTGCGAATCATGAGAAGGAAAAATGAACGAGTGAGGTGGTGCGGCTCTATCTTGCAGCATCGTCACAGAGATGAACGCGGCTGCGGAAGATTTTTATTAAAACGCGAATGAACGGGAATGTCCATGATGGAACTCGGTGCAGCGCATGCCCGCCCGCCCATGTGAGTGCCGCAAACGCTGGAGCCTGCGAACGTCCTCGCAGTCGGGCGGTTTGGCGAAGAAAGGCATGGAGCATAGGGAAGCGTAACGCGCCAAACACACCCAACCTACGGTCCGGCAGTCCGCGCTACTCCGTGGGCCGGCGGGAGCGGGGCTCGCGCGTCACCGTGTCTCCGGCACCGGGGCTGGTGACGAAGGGGCCGTCCGCCATCGGTGCGGTCTGGGTGAAGCCGACATCAGGCATGTCGCTTGGCTTGCCTTCGAGCGGGAAGTCTTTGCGCAGCGGGAAGTAGGGGTAGCCTTCCCACATCAGGATGCGGCGCATGTCCGGGTGGCCGCTGAACTTAATGCCCATCCTATCGTACACCTCGCGCTCATGCCAGTTGGCGGTGGGCCAGATGTCGCTGACGGTGGGGACGTCCACATCCTCAGCCACAGCGGCACGCACACGCAGGTGCTGCAGATGACCGTAGCCATAGAGATGGTACACCATCTCAAAACGCGGCTCCTTGCCCATGTAGTCGAGGCTGCAAATATCGACGAGGTAGTCGAAATTCATTTCATCGCGGCAGTACGCCAGCAGCGGCTTGGCATTGACGAGTTTGACGACGAGCGTGTGCTCCCCACGAAACTCCTTCGTTTCCAGCACGGCATCACCGAATTTCTGCTTCAGGGCGTCAACCATTTGGGCGGCAGTCATGGTCGTAAAAAATTAAGCGGTGTATTCGGCGATCAGTTCCTTCTTCTGCTCGGTGAAGGAGTGCTCAGTTTCGATCTTGCGCTGCAGGCGCATCATGCCTTCAAGCAGCGCCTCAGGGCGTGGCGGGCAGCCGGAAATGTAAACGTCCACCGGGATGATCTGGTCCACGCCTTGCAGCACCGCGTAGCTGCGATACATGCCGCCGCTGGAGGCGCAGGCACCCATGGCGATGCACCACTTAGGCTCCGGCATCTGATCCCACACGCGTTTCACCGCGAGGGCCATCTTGTAAGTCACCGTGCCGGCCACGATCATCACGTCAGCCTGACGAGGGGAGAAACGCATCACCTCGGCACCGAAGCGGCTCAGGTCATAGCGGCTGCAAGCAGCGGCCATCATCTCGATGGCGCAGCAGGCCAGGCCCATCGGCATCGGCCACATGGAGTTCTTGCGCATCCAGTTGATGGCGGCGTCCATCTTGGTGAAGATGATATTGCCTTCAACTTTCGAATCGTAAGCAGTGATGGTGGATTCAGCAGGAGCGACCATGGGAGTCAGAGGGGATTTTGGGACCCTGAGAATTACGCCCCCTGCGCAGGGGCGGCAATCGGATTGTGAAACTTTTCACAAGCGCGGAGGTAGGGCTCAGGGCGTCGTAGCTGGCGTCTTCCTGGCTTCTTCAGCCGTTTTTCCCAAGGCATCCTTCCCAAACCGCCGGGTAATCTCCGCCCCCATGATTTCGTTGTAGCCTTTGGCGTGGCCAATCACTTGATCGCTCACGACGCAATCGGCCACCCAGTTGTACTCGATGCCATACCGCTCCTTCAAGAGCCGCCCGTAGGTTCCTTCCCACGGTGCAGGCGGACCTCCCATGACTTCCACTTTCAGTTTGCCCGCCTTCAGATCTTTGCGTGCGTCCGCACGCCCTTTGTTTTCTGCCAGCCAAGAGCCTTGCGTGGAATAACAGGCAACAAACGCCAGAACACCGACGCCCAAAGCGATTTTGAGGAGAGACATGCCGCACATGATGGCACGCGCTTGACTCCATGCCAAGCGTCACATGCTGCCTCAACTGTGCCATGTGCCAGCCCAGTTGTGCCAAATTTGGCACTTTGGCACAATTCTTGACCCTTTGACCCTTGACTCTTTGACAATCCAAGCAACTCACAATCAACACATTAAATCTCATAATCACCACTTGGCACAGCTCTAGCCAAGTAAAAGGGGTTACAGTTTCAAAAAAACCAACCCCCAACCGACCCCTTTCCCCCAAACAACCTATGAGCAAAATTCTCGGCATTGACCTCGGCACCACGAACTCCTGCATGGCCGTCCTCGAAGGCGGTAAAGCCACGGTGCTCGAAAACAGCGAAGGCGCCCGCACCACCCCTTCCATCGTCGCCTTCACCAAGAGCGGCGAACGCGTCGTCGGTCAGGCCGCGAAGCGCCAGGCCGTCACCAATCCCCGCAACACCGTCTTCTCCGTGAAGCGTCTCATGGGCCGCAAGTTCGTCGAACTCACCGAAGCCGACAAGCGCATGCCCTACAAGATCGTGGCTGCCGCCAATGGCGATGCCCACGTGCAGGTCGAAGTCGGCGGCGAAACGAAAGTCTATAGCCCGCAGGAAGTCAGCGCGATGATCCTCGCCAAGCTGAAGGCCGATGCGGAAGCCAAACTCGGCGAAACGATCACCGAAGCGGTCATCACGGTCCCGGCTTACTTCAATGACAGCCAGCGCAATGCCACCAAGGCAGCGGGCGAAATCGCCGGCCTCAATGTGCGCCGCATCATCAATGAGCCGACCGCAGCCGCACTCGCTTATGGCCTCGATAGCAAGTCGGACGAAAAAGTCGCCGTGTATGACCTTGGCGGTGGTACCTTCGACATCTCGGTGCTGGAAATCGGCGACGGCGTCTTTGAAGTGCTCGCCACCGACGGCGACACCCACCTCGGCGGCGATGACTGGGACAACACCCTCATCACCTGGATCGTCAACGAATTCAAAACCGACAGCGGCATCGACCTCAGCGGCCAGCCTGACGCGCTCCAGCGCATCAAAGAAGAGGCTGAAAAGGCCAAGATCGCCCTCAGCTCCAGCCAGACCTACGATCTGAATCTCCCCTTCGTCACCGCTGACGCCTCCGGGCCAAAGCACATCATGAAGACCCTCACCCGCGCCAAGATGGAGCAGCTCACGGACAGCCTGTTCGAGCGCACCATCAAGCCAGTGAAGGATTGCCTCGCTGCCGCCAAACTCGACGCCAGCAAGATCGACGAACTCGTGCTCGTCGGTGGTATGACCCGCATGCCAAAGGTCGTTGAGACCGCCCGCAAGCTCGCTGGCAAGGACCCCCATCAGGGCGTGAACCCAGATGAAGTCGTCGCCATCGGCGCAGCCATCCAGGGCGGCGTGCTCAAGGGCGACGTCAAAGACGTGCTCCTGCTCGACGTGACCCCGCTGACGCTCTCCATCGAGACCGCCGGCGGCGTTGCCACCCCGATGATCCCGCGCAACACCACGATCCCGAAGAAGCACAGCCAGACCTTCTCCACCTACAGCGACAACCAGCCCGGCGTGGAAATCGTCGTCCTGCAGGGCGAGCGCCCGATGTCCCGCGACAACAAGACGCTCGGCACCTTCAAGCTCGACGGCATCCCACCCGCACCACGTGGCGTGCCTCAGGTCGAAGTCACCTTTGACATCGACGCCAACGGCATCCTGCACGTCAGCGCCAAGGAAAAAGTCAGCGGCAAAGAGCAGAAGATTTCCATCCAGGGCAGCTCCGGCCTCAGCCAGGAAGAGATCGAAAAAGCCAAGCGCGATGCCGAAGAGCACGCCGACGAAGACTTGAAGCGCAAGGAAGCCGTCGAAGTGAAGAACAAGGCGGAAGGCCTCAGCTTCGAGATCGAGAAACAGCTCAAGGAATGGGAAGAAAAAGTCCCCGCCGACCAGCTCGCCCCGATCAAGGACAAGCTCACCTCCCTCAAGTCCGCTGTTGAATCCGGTGACACCGACAAGATGAAGGCCCAGACCGAAGAACTCGAAAAACTCTTCGCCGCCGCCTACCAAGCCGCTGCTGCCGCAGGCGCAACCGCTGGAGCCCCCGGTGGCATGCCTGATATGAGTGGCATGAGTGGCATGGGTGGCGCAGGCCCCGACGCCGGTCCTTCGGAAACGAAGAGCCAGGACAAAGGCAAGGTCATCGATGCCGACTTCGATGTGGTCGATAAGGATAAGTAATTAAAATTCTAAACGATTTGGTATGGCAAAAATTTATCATTTCATCCGGCAAAACGGTGAGGTCAGTATTGGAACGCTTAGCGGCCAACTGAAACTCTATCGTCCGCATCAACTCGTTTCCCACTCTGCGATTGAGTGGGGAACCGAGTCCGATGGAGCTCGGATACTTGGATTCTCGATTCTGAATGATTCACTTGGAGAGGAGCGTTCTCGACATAACTGTGAAAAGTTCATGCGGAATGTGCTTCTACCGCTGGCGTTGGACGAATGGAGGATCACTGAAATCCAGCTTTCAGAGTTTTGCGACTATCACATGAACTTGGAGGGCACGACTTTTCAAAGCGTCATGGAACACATGAATTCCTCGAATCAACGCAAGCCTACGACATACCAAGACATGCCCCTGCGGCCTCTTTGGTTAGCAAATCCAAATATGAGTTTGGCTGTGCCGCATGAAGAGTCACTCGCCAAAAAGTGAAAATGTTTATGGAAAATAAGCCTCAGGTAACTCAATTACACGCGATGCTCTTTACGGGAGCTATCGCTATTGTTGCGACGACTATCTTGCAGCTTGTCGTTGGACCAATGCATGGTGGATCCTTTTTCTTATCATGCGGCCTTCTCTTTTTTCCATCTCTCATTGCGACGGCCTATTGGCTAAGACCTCTTTCGGCATCTTCGGCGAACAAACCTGTTCAGTTTATCGTGTTTGCGGGCGCTATATGGGGGCTGGCATTACACATTGAAGTAAGTCTGACAGACAAAGCGGAATACCAGCGAGCGGAAAAACGGAGAGAGTCGGAACGCTATGGCCGCGAGTCGAAGCTAGAAAATGAACTGAGCAGATTGTCTCCGGGCTCACGGTCTACCGTAGAGGACCTGCTTCGCGAAAATTCGCTGCAACGTGAGCGAGAAAAGTCAAAAAATTGAGCAGCAATGCACGCAGTTACAGCCCAGTCGTTGCCATCTAGGCAACCGCATCCCCACCCCAGAGCGCCGCAACACGGCGTCCTGGAAGGACGCGAGATATTAGCCGGTGGTGCTACGCAGTCGCGAAGCGAAACCACCGGTTCGTATCGCATGGCCCCGGTTCTTTCGGGTGGCGCGCCGGTAGGTGCGCGAGAAGCGTCCGCATATGGCACGTCGCCGGTTCGCGGATGGTTCTCGCGCCCCTCCAGGGCGCTGCCTTTTTCCACGCTGGGGACTCGCGTGGGTCCGGTGGTTGCACCACCGGCTAATCTCTCCCGTGCCTCCGGCACGCATGCCATGGCTGATCAATTTCCTGACTTCAGGAAATTGATCCCAGCCCAAACCAACCAACCGGCGTTGTCATGAAAAAGGAGATCATTACGAAACTACATGCCGACTTTGAAGGTCTTGTTCACACCGAGCCTCATTCCGAGGTGGAATTTTGGTTTGCCCGTGATCTGCAAGAGCAGTTCGGTTATTCGAAATGGGAGAACTTCGCGAAGGTCATCGACCGCGCCAAGCTCTCTTGTGAAACCTCTGCTGCCAGCATCAGCGATCATTTCCTCGACGCCAGTCGCACCGTGGAGGTTGGCAAGGGTGCTCAGCGTGAGATCAACGATGTGATGCTCACGCGTTATGCCTGCTATCTAATCGCGCAAAACGGCGATCCAGCGAAAGAAGAAATCGCCTTTGCGCAAAGCTACTTCGCCTTTCAGACGCGGAAGCAGGAACTCATCGAACAGCGGATCGAGGAACTGGAACGTCTCAATGCACGCAAAAAGCTTTCCGACTCCGAAAAACTGCTCTCCGGCCTCATCTTTCAGCGTCTCGCCGACAACCAGTCCTTTGCCCGCATCCGCAGCAAAGGTGATGAAGTACTGTTTGGCGGCAAAACCACACAGGCGATGAAAAAACGCCTTGGCATCGCCGAAGGCCGCGCTCTGGCCGACTTCCTGCCCACGATCACCATCAAGGCGAAAGATTTTGCCAATGAGATCACTGTCTTCAACATGCGGAAGACTATTTTCCCATCCGAAAACGCCATTGCAGACGAGCACGTCAAAAATAACAAGGAAGTCCGTCGTGCCCTCACCGCCAGTGGTATCAAGCCCGAAACGCTTCCTGCTGACGAAGATATGAAAAAAGTAGAGCGCCGCCTCGAAACTGAAAAGAAGAAACTGCCCAAGACTGCTAAAGCCCTTCCCAAAGGTAAATCCAAAGAATGACACTGGTTCTCCATCCGTTGCCTTTTAGGCAACCGAATCCCCACCTCAAAGCGCGGCAGAACGGTGCTCTGGTAGGACGCGAGAGTGGTCCGCACAGTCCTCTGTGCGGTGCTCCGCGCCTGCGAGGCCGTTCATTCGCTGGTCTTTCGCCTCGTTCTCAGGACTTCGGCGCTCGATTGGCAAATGCCAATGCTCCGGCCTGCGCCGCGCCGCACAGGGGACTATGCGGACCACTTTCTAACCCCACCCCACAACCACGATGAGTTTGGAGGCGCTCAAAGAACTATCAGCACTCGATGGGGAGGCCAAGGGCCTGCTCGCGAAGCATGATGAGTTGCTACTGACGATGCGCCGCAAATTCCTCCATCAGATCGTGGAGTGTTTCGCGGGGCTGACGGAGGCGGAGGGGTTCCGCATCAAGCGTGATCCCATGGGAGCCAGCGCGCGTCTTTCAGAGACGGAACTGGCGATCAGTTGCACCGATCCTTCCCACACGCTGGTGGATTCACAGGCGAAGTATTCCGTGACCTGCTCGCTGGCGCTGAACCGTGCGTACGGCATCCTGCTGTGCCGCCAGCCGCTGGTGGAGTTCACCAATCAAAGCGCCGATACGAACGACCAGATCACGAACAAGAGGCTGGAGATTCAGTATCTCCAGTCGCTGATCGAAAACCATGGCGGTGATCAGTGGTTCGTCATGGGTCGCCTGGAAAACAGCGCCGACCTGCGCGGCACGGCCAGCGTGCCCTATGAGTCGTTCCCATCCTTCGACCAGGCGGTGAAAACCGCGCTGCGTGAAATCTCCAACGCGGCGATTGCGCCACGCGCTGCATGAAGACGAGCCCTCTTCTCATCATCGTGGCAGTGGCACTCGCTGCCTGTGGCAAAACGCCGGAGGCCACCAAGCCCGTGGCAGCACCCGCGGCCCCCAAGCCTGCCGCTGTGGCGGACACGCGGATCGAGGCAGAAATCTCCAGTGCCCTCACCCCTGAGACGCCCGCCAACCCCGGCAACAACGCCTTGAAGGACGCGGCAGATGACATCATCGCGAACTACCCCGGCAAGACAGCCACGGAGCTGCTGGCCACGCCGGAAGTGAAAGACAAACTGGCCGTAGCGATGAAAAAGCTCAGTGCCGACCCCGTCCTGCTCAAGCGCGTGAACTCCACCGTGGATCTCGCGGCACAACTCACCGGAATTGACGGTGCGGTGAAGCTTGACCTGGACATGAAAGGCTACGATCAGGCACGCACCTCGCGCATGCTGCAGTCCGTGCTCTCCGAAGACCCGCAGCGCATCGTGAATTTTCTCGTCGGCGAGATCGGCGAGGCGGCACCGGATTTGAGTTATGGCGGGCAGGACCGTGCCCCGAACGGCGTCGCCATCGTCCCGAACACCCTTCCCGCGCCAGTGGCAGCGCCTCCTGCGGAGGAATGATGAAACCAGAATTACGAATGATGAATCAAGTTCCAATGACGAAGTCCGAATGCTCTGCGATGCCGCAGCGTAGCTCTTCCTTCGTGCTTCGCGCTTCGGCATTCATTCGACATTCGGAATTCTGGTTTCGTCATTTGCAGCCTCTCGCAAACAGCCCCGCTTTCTTTCCTACCCCCACCTTTCTTTCCTAGCACCCCTTTCCGCCCGGCCAGCCGGCACACCAACCCGTGTGACAGCAGGCCGGGCAGACAACCCGAACCAAACCAGAACCAGAAACCCTCAAAGCACAAACCAGACCAACTATGGCTACCTCCATCACACCCCTCGGCCGCCGCGTCCTCGTGAAGCGCTCCATCAGCGAAGAAAAAACCGCCGGTGGCATCTACCTCCCCGACAACGCCAAGGAAAAGCCACAGGAAGCTGAAGTGCTCGCACTCGGCATCGGCAAAGACGACGAAGGCAAAGACGTGACCACCCTCTTCACCGTGAAGAAGGGCGACAAAGTCCTCATCTCCAAGTACGGCGGCACGGAAGTGAAGCTCGACGGCGATGACGTCCTCATCATCAACGAAACCGACATCCTCGGCATCATCGGCTAATCCCCCCCAACAAACCTCACCCCCTACACACTACTTACACTGTTATGGCTAAACAACTCTACTTCGACGAAGCCGCCCGTCAGGCACTCCTCCGTGGCGTCACCAAACTGGCACGCGCCGTCAAGGCCACCCTCGGCCCTGCAGGTCGCAACGTCATCCTCGACAAGAAATTCGGTTCCCCAACGATCACCAAGGATGGTGTCACCGTGGCCAAGGAAATCGAACTTCCTTGCCCTTACGAAAACATGGGCGCTCAGCTCATCAAGGAAGTCTCCTCCAAGACCTCCGACATCGCTGGTGACGGCACCACGACCGCTACGGTCCTGGCTGAAGCCATCTACGCTGAAGGTCTCCGCAACGTGACCGCTGGCGCCAACCCGATCTCGCTTCAGCGCGGCATCATGAAGGCCACCGAGGCCATCGTGGCCAAGCTCAAGGAAATCTCCACCCCCGTCAAGGACAGCAAGGAAGTGGCCCAGGTCGCAACCGTGTCCGCCAACTGGGACTCCAGCATCGGCAACATCATTGCCGAAGCCATGGACAAAGTGGGCAAGGAAGGCACCATCACGGTCGAAGAAGCCAAGTCCATCGAAACGACTCTCGAAGTCGTCGAAGGGATGCAGTTCGACAAGGGCTACCTCTCCCCATACTTCGTCACCAATCCGGAGACGATGGAGTGCAACCTTGAGAACGCCTACATCCTCATCAACGAGAAGAAGGTCAGCAATCTGAAGGACATGCTCCCTCTGCTTGAGAAGGTCGCTCGCTCTGGCAAGCCCCTCCTCATCATCGCTGAAGACGTCGAAGGTGAAGCCCTTGCCACCCTCGTGGTGAACAAGCTGCGCGGCACCCTCAACATCGTGGCTGTCAAGGCTCCTGGCTTCGGCGACCGCCGCAAAGCCATGCTCGAAGACATCGCCATCCTCACCGGCGGCCGCTGCATCACCGAAGACCTCGGCATCAAGCTTGAGAACATCGAGCTCGCTGACCTCGGCCAGGCCAAGCGCATCACCATCGGCAAGGAAACCACCGTCATCGTCGAAGGCGAAGGCGGCAGCGAAGCCATCGCAGGCCGCGTGTCCCAGATCAAGAACCAGATCAACGACACCACCAGCGATTACGACCGTGAGAAGCTCCAGGAGCGTCTTGCCAAGCTCGCAGGCGGCGTCGCCGTCATCAACGTCGGTGCTGCCACCGAAACCGAGATGAAGGAAAAGAAGGCCCGCGTCGAAGACGCCCTGCACGCCACCCGTGCAGCCGTCGAAGAAGGCATCGTTCCTGGGGGCGGTGTCGCCCTCATCCGCGCTCAGGCTTCCATCGGCGACCTCGGTCTTGTCGGTGACGAAAAGACCGGCGCTGAAATCGTCGCTCGTGCGATCGAAGCTCCTCTTCGTCAGCTTGCTGCAAACGCAGGCATCGAAGGCGCGCTCGTCGTCTCCGAAGTCAAGAAGGGCAAAGGCAACCACGGCTACAACGTCGCCACCGGCGTTTATGAAGACCTCATCGCTGCAGGTGTCGTTGACCCAGCCAAGGTGACCCGCAGCGCTCTCCAGAACGCAGCCTCCATCTCCGGCCTCCTCCTCACCACCGAATGTCTGATCTCCGACATTCCGAAGGAAGAAGCAGCTGACGCAGGCGGCCACGGCCACGACCACGGCGGCATGATGTAATTTTTGACCGCTGCGCGACCCAACCCGCGCGGCGGATTAAAACCCAAAACCCCCAGGCGGCCCGGAAGCAATTCCGGGCCGCTTTTTTGTGCAGAGTCGTCATGAGCTTCAGCTCGTTCTGGCACATGCAGCTCCCATGCCGGCATGAACGATGGAGCTATCCAGCGCTGTCTTGCAGTCCTGGCTGAGGCCGGTGCTACAACAACACAGCGGTCGGGTCGGTCCGCACCTTTTGCGCATGGGCGAGAGCGTTGGTCATCCAGAACGAGCTGAAGCTCATGACTACTTTGGGGGAAACCAGCCTCGATTTATTCGGCACCTTTTTTGTTTCACACTACTTTCCTTCCTCATGAACCTCTCCCGCGCTCTCCGCCACCTCTCCGCACTCACTGTTGCCCTGGCACTCGCCAGCTGTGCCACGCACACACCGAACGCCACCATCCTCAATCCAATCACCGCGGTCATCGCGCAGGGAGACGGAGTAACCACTCAGGTGACGTCCTCGGACAGCCGTATGCCCGAGATGGAAGCTTCAGCGCTCGCTGACAAGATCACCCAGGCCGTGCAGTCGATGGCGCAGCCCGGCGCAGGCAGCCCGAGCAACTATGAGCTGTCCGTCAACATCACGCGCTACACCAAGGGCAGTGGCTTCATCCGCACCGCCATGCCTGGGATGGGACAGATGCATCTGGATGGCGTGGTGACGGTGTATCAGATGCCGAATCGGGTTCCCGTGGGTGAGTTCTCCATCCATAAAGCCTTCGCCATGGGCGGCCTCTATGATCTGACGGTGAACATGAACACCATTTCCAACACCTACGCCAAGGCTGTCGCAAAGACCGTGTGCCAGGTGCGGTAGTCTGAGGTACGATGGGCACTCCTGCCCGTCGATCAACGTTCACAATAGCTCCAGCACCCTCAGTTTAGCAAACACTCGCGTCCGTTGGGTGTGGCGAGAGCGCTGACCGACAGACAGGAGTGTCTGTCGTACTTCTGAATTGCCGTCAAGAATACGGCGATGGTGACGTTCCCATCGTCCCATGATCCGCCCCCTCGCCCTGCTTTTTTTTGCCTGCTCACTCTCCGCCAGCGCCAGCCAGCCCAACCTCGTCTTTATTCTCAGCGACGACCTCGCGCAGGGGGACCTGGGCTGTTACGGGCAGAAGCTGATCCAGACGCCGAACCTCGACCGTATGGCGCAGGAGGGCACGCGCTACCTGCAAGCCTACGCCGGCACCAGCGTCTGCGCGCCTTCGCGTTCGGCGCTGATGACCGGTCTGGACACCGGGCACTGCCCGATCCGGGCGAACCGCGAGATCGGCAAGGAAGGGCAAAAGCCGCTGCCTGCGGGCACCATCACCGTGGCGCAGATTCTGCATGGTGCGGGCTACGCCACTGCCTGCATGGGCAAGTGGGGCATGGGCATGTTCGACACCACGGGCAGCCCGCTGAAGATGGGGTTTGACCACTTCTACGGCTACAACTGCCAGCGCCACGCGCACAGCTACTTCCCCACCTATCTCTACAACGACGACCAGCGCTTCGAACTGCCCGGCAACACCGGCAAAGGCGTGGGCAAAACCTACGCGCAGCAGCTTATCTCCGATGAGGTGGTGCGCTGGGTACGCGAGCACAAGTCCGGCCCCTTCTTCCTGTATTACTCGAGCACGCTGCCGCATGGCAACTACGAGATCGACGACCAGGGCCTCTACAAGGACAAGCCCTGGACGGAGACGCAGAAGAACTACGCCGCCATGGTCACCCGCCTAGACAGCGATGTAGGCCGTCTGCTCGATACGCTCAAAGAGTGCGGCATTGATGACAACACGCTCGTGATGACCGCAGGCGACAACGGCTCATCCTTCGATCCCAAGTCCGAAATGGGAGAGCTCTTCCAGCAGGACGCCAACGGCCTGCGCGGCTACAAGCGCGGCCTGTATGAAGGCGCCCTGCGGCAGGCGGCGCTGGCTCGCTGGCCCGGCCAAGTGCCGGCAGGGCGTGTGACGGATGAACCCTGGGCGTTCTGGGATTTCCTGCCCACGGCTGCCGAACTCGCTGGTGCAAAGATTCCCGCCGCTTGCAAGACCGACGGCCTCTCTCTGGTGTCCTTCCTGAAAGGCGGCCCGGCCCCGCAGCGGGATCACTTCTACTGGGAGCTGCACGAAAAGGCCTCGCTGCAGGCGGTGCGCTTTGGTGACTGGAAAGCCGTGCGCAACGGTCCTGAGACCCCCATCGAACTCTATGACCTCAAGGCGGATGAGGCCGAGGAGCATGACCTCGCCAAGGAGAAGCCCGAACTCGTGGCCAAAGCCGCAGATCTGATGAAGTCCTCCCGCACCACCGACCCCGACTGGCCGCTGGTGCAGAAGCGGGCAGGGCAGGGCAAGAAGAAGCCTTGAGGCGGAGCTGTCGTTTTAGCCCTCTGGGGGAGATTAGAGTAGAAACCCATCGAAGCCACTTTCTAAAGGCCCCTTTATAATATGGGTAATCTTAAAAATTTAATTATGCGAAAAGGTAATGTTTTTAAAATACCATAGAATCCGTAGCGAAGAACACTTGATTATTTATGGGAATTTTAATAGATTTGTCTCTGCATGAGCCCTCAATCACCAACCGCCATTCTGTCGCCCGGCCTGCCTGCTCGTTCTGGGGATCTTTTTGCCAATGAGCTGGCTGCGGTGATGCAGGACATTCAGCGTACCCAAGTCTGGTTTAACCATCAGCTCGATGCCCAGCTCGCCAGTCTGAAGCGACTCTATGCCACCAAGCATGTGGAGGAATTGAAACCCTCCCAATCGATTTCCACTCTGTTCGAAGCACCGCGTCCAATGCCGGAGCAGGTACCCGCAGTGGAACCTGCGCCAGCGACAGTCCTCCCGCCTCTGGCACTCGCGAAGACGACTGCGCCAGCGCATCCGGCCATCATCGTGGCACCGCCTTTGATGGCCACGCTCGACCCCCAGCTCGAACAAGCGACGCTGAATGAACTGAACAACGCCCTGACGCGCGCGTTCTCAGAAATCTCCGCCCGTGGCGGGATGATCAGCCGATTGCAGGCCTAACGCCGGAGGCAGCGCGGATGACTCCGAGTGTGATTCGGATTCACGATTCTTCGCGGTCATTCCCAGGCGTTCGTGTTTCCACTCAAGCTGCTGCAGCAGTGCTTGATGAATCGTGATGATTTCTTTGGCAAACTCTGTACATGAGGCAACGTACTAAAGTGCTCCTCATGAATACCATTATCACGGACCCAGCCTCCGCCTCACGACGCGAATTTCTCAAAACCACCACGAAGACCGCCGCCGGTCTGTCCGTGCTTTCTGGCATCACACTGCCTTATGTCCATGCTGAAGGTCCCGGCAGCGATGAAATCCGCACCGCTCTGATCGGCTGCGGTGGCCGTGGCACCGGTGCTGCGAGCAATGCCATGGGCATCCAGAAGCGCGTGACCCGCCTCGTGGCGATGGCCGACGTTTCCGAAAAACGTCTCAAGGGCAGCTTTGAAGCGCTGAGCGCCAAGCACCCCGACCGCATGTCGGTGTCCGAGGACAACAAATTCATCGGCTTCGATGCTTACAAGAACGCTATCGACACCCTGCGCAAAGGAGACGTGGCCATCTTCACCACGCCAGTGGCCTTCCGCTGGGTACACTTCAAATACGCCATCGAGAAAGGCGTGAACATCTTCATGGAAAAGCCGATCTGTACGGACGGCCCCACGGCGCGCCGTTTGCTGGCGCTGAATGAAGAGGCGAAGAAGAAGAACCTCAAAGTC
>NZ_JAQSEA010000209.1 GCF_029946185.1 Prosthecobacter sp. | reverse complement strand
GCACGGGGATCACCACAGTGAACAATGGCGTACTGCATCTGGACTTCACCTCAGCGGATGCGCCTGCGGCCAACATGCTCTATACCACAGCCACGCTCAGCAGCACCGTAGGCACGCTCACCCTCGGCGGTGGCACGTTCCGGACCACGGGCAAGGTGGACGGGGCCAGCAGTCAAGCCTTGGGCACGCTGACCATCGCCAGCGGATCTTCGCGCATCACAGCTGTCTCCTCCGGCACAGGCAGCATGGACATCACCTTTGGAGCCATTTCGCGCACGGTCGTGGGCGGCACGTTGCGTCTGGATCTGCCCACCATCGGGTCCATCAAAACGACGAGCGGCACGGACAATGCGCTGGTCACTGGCACAGGGGGTGTCGCTTTCGCCACGGTGGGGCTGGACGACTGGGCCGCCACAACGGCTGCGGTTTCCGGCCTGCGTTCGTTGGCGGGACTCTCCAGCATCAGTGGTTACACGCTGAGCACTGCGACCACTCTGGCTGGCAATGCGGACATCGCAGCAGGCATCACCTCCACGACGCTGAGTGCGAGTAGCAGCATCGGCAGCCTGCGATTTAATCAATCCCAGGCCACGACCATTACACAGGACGCCAGCACTCTCGTCCTCGCGCTCGGGGGCATTCTGGTCACACCCAATGTCGGCGCGAATATCACGACGATCACTGGTGGTGGCATTCGTGCGGCGGTGGGCTCCACGGAACTGACCATCTTTCAGAACAACACAGACGCAGCCCTGACCATCAGCAGTCGCATCTTGAACACGACCGCTACTGTTGGCGGCACGGTCACCACGACAGCCCTGACTAAAACCGGCGCAGGCACGCTCATTTACGAGTACAACATTGGCTACACCTCCGGCGACTACAGCGGTGCCACACGGATTCAGGACGGTGCCCTGCAACTCATAAAAACCACCAGCACAGCCATCAGCTACGCCTTCTTCTACGGGACCACCTTCACGCTGGGCAGTGGCAGCACCAGCGGAAAGCTGATACTGGGCAGTGCTTCCACGGGCTACGCCGTTACCCAGTATGGCGGGCTGCGCACAGAAGGCACAGGTTCAAACAATGCGTTGGTCGGCGGCACCACCAGCCTCAGCACCTTCCTCCACTACGTCTCTGGCACGCTTGATTTTCGCAGCGGCTTCATCGGGGGCTCTGGCACGAACGAAAACAATCTCAATCTGACCATCTCGCTCGGCACTCTTCAGCTTGGCGGCGCGAACACCTACAAAGGCAAGACCACCTTGCTCCAGAACACCATTGAGGTCAGCACGCTTGCGGACAAGGGCCAGGTCAGTTCGCTCGGCACCGGGGACTACAACAGCACCACCCAGATCATCGACATGGCTACGGCCACCACCTCCGCGCAGAACTACAATGTGCTGGCCACTCTGCGCTACACCGGTGATACCGATTCCGTAACGAACCGCGCAATCAACATCAGCAACAGCGACGTAGCTGCCGACGTGATTTCAGTGACGGCTGTGTTGGAAAATACCGGCACAGGCACGGTCAAATTCACTTCTCCATTCACAGCCGCAGGCAGCAATCCAGTGCAGCGCGTGCTGCGCCTAGGCGGCACAAATACCGGCGCAAACGAGATCGTCAGTCTGCCCGATGTGAGCGTCAGCATCACCAGCAGGATCGAAAAAGTCGGCACCGGTACCTGGGTCATCACTGGAAGCAGCACTCACAGCGGAGGCACTGCGGTGAATGAAGGAACCCTGCTCATGACTAATACCAGCGGCTCCGGCACCGGGCTGGGTGCGGTCACCGTCCAGTCCGGCGCGGTGCTGGGCGGCAGCGGGCGCATTGCACCGAAGGCGGATCAAAGTGTGATGCTGACAGGCGGCACCTTGCAGATTGGCACTGAGTTGCCAGGGGGAATCCCGGCTGCGGCCAGCACACTCACCATTCAGACATCGGGCACGGGTGTTTTGAGTTTTTCGTCAGGCTCGATCATGACTTTTGACCTTTTCTCCGGAGCCGGTGAGGGGGACAATACCGGCAACTTCGCCGCCGCTGACCGTGCCATCATTTCAGGCGCGGTGAGCCTGGATATGGACACACTTTTGCGGGTTTCAAACCCCAACAGCATGACCGACTATGCGAACGGAGATCAGTGGCAGCTATTTGACTGGTCCGGTCTGTCCGGCCCCGTGTCCATGACCACTATCCAGTATGATCTGCCCACGCTGACGGCAGGACTCATCTGGGACACCTCCAAACTCTTCACCACCGGCGTGCTCTTCGTTGCCGTCCCCGAGCCCTCACGCGCCGTGCTGCTGCTTCTCGCCAGCTTGGCGCTGACCTTCAATCGTCGCCGTATTTGAAATGGTGATGGTGCTATAGGAGCGGGATCATTCTGATCCCTTCCGGACAAGGAGACCAGGATGGTTCCCCTCCTAAAATCTATGTCACTTCGCAGGCAGCCACTGCGCCGCATCAATGAGCACATGGCCCTTCGTGCCTTCGTTGCGGATCTCCAGCCAGCCGGACTTGCCTTTTTCAAAGCGATAGGTGCCCAGCGGCAGCAGTATATCCTGCTCGGGGGCTTTCTTCTTCTCATTCACGATCACCGTGGCTTCACCCTCGGCATGGTGGATGATCACGGGCACTTTGTCCGCACGATTGCCCAGCGCCGAATAAGTAATCGCGACGCGATACTGCCCAGCGGCAGGCAGGTCGGGGGTGAAGCGGGCTTTCTGCTCGCCTTTGGCGGTGTCGCCATCATGGCGGTAGCCGGCACCGACAAAGCCCGGTGTACCGTGGCCTTCGCTGCTGAAGCCGGTGAGTTCGGCCTCGCTGTCATCCACGACGATGCCACCGAGCTTCTCTTTGCTGATCGAGACATGCTCTGGCATGGGGGGCGATTCAAAGTCGAGCACCTGGCCGTCGGCCAGCAGCTTTTCCTTGAGTTTGGCGAGGTCGATCTGCTGCAAGTCTTTGTCGCTCTCGATGGCGAGCACCGCCGCCGTCGCAGCGCTCTGGCCCATGACCATGAACACGGGCTCCATGCGGATGCTGCCATACGAAATGTGCGTGGCACTGAGGCAGATGGGAACGAGGAGATTCGTACACTCCGCCGCCTTCGGAGTGATGCTGCGGTAGCTGATGGGGTAGGGGCGCGTGCCGATCTGGATGTCGCCCTCATTGCGGACGAAGCCTTCCTTGGTGATGTAGCGTTGCACGTTGTGCGAGTCCATGTTGTAGGCACCCATGCCCACGCTGTCTTCCACGATCTCGCGGCGCTTGCAGTTCTTCTCGCTCATGACGTAACCACCGACCATGCGGCGAACTTCGCGAACGTAGAGCTGGCGCGGCCAGTTGCCGTTGTCCTTGAATTCATCTTTGGAGAGGCCGAACTTCTGAAAAGCGGTGCGGATTTTTTCCGGTACACGCGGATGGTAGGCATAGGTCCACATGAGGCCCTTCTGCCAGTCTACATGCGCCTGCCAGATCTTGGCACGGGTCGCATAATCACCATCGGGATAACCAAAATTCTGGCCGATGAAGTCGGTGCTGATGGCGAAGTTGTTGTTCGTGTCCGTCTTGCGGTTCGGCATCATGGAGGGTGCCCAGGAGATGCGGTCATCACCGGCTTCGACATTGCGCAGGGCCAGCTCGAACCATTTCTCGTCGTAGTTGGCGGGTTTCTCCCAGTCGAGGCGGTTTTCCGGCACGTCGGTGGTACACATGCGGAAGTTGTAGGCTTGGAGCTTGTTGTCGCCACTGCCGTCCTCGCCGATGTCGCCGGGATCAATGCCGGGCAGCACGCCGCTTTTTGGATCGCCGGGCACCACGTAGGGATCGACGTTCTTGGTGAACTGGTGGTGGATGGTTTTGACCTTCTGCACGCCGTTGATCGTCTCGTCGTACAGCGTATTTGGCTCGCGGCCGACTGCGTAGCTCACGCCCGCCTTGGCCATCAAGTCGCCTTCATAGGTGGCGTCGATGAACATCTTGCCCGCGAAGGTGCGCCCGCTTTCCATGATGATCTGCGTGATGCGTGTGCCGGATTTGATCACGCCCTGTTTCAAGTCCAGGCGCTCGCTGAAAACCACGGTCACCTTGTTTTTCACCGTGCCGAGCATGGTTTCGTAGATCGCCGTAGCGACATGTGGCTCGAAGGTCCACATGGTGTTTTCGTTGCCGGAATTGCCGTGCGGCTTTTTGGCATAGTATTCCTCCCGGGTCTGGTGCTGCCACTTCGCCGGGTCGTTGTAGTAGGTGAAGACGTTCGCGTAAAACTCGCGCGACATGCCGCCGATGGCTTTCTTGTTGCCGATGTCCGTCGCTCCCAAGCCGCCGGTCGTCAGGCCACCGAGGAATTTCGTCGGCTCAATGATCACCGCTGTGCGGCCCATGCGTGCCGCCTGGATCGCAGCGGTGATGCCGCCGGAGGAGCCGCCATAGACGACGATGTCATACGAATCTGCCGCCGCGAGCGGGGCGGCGGCGGCGAGCGTGGCAAGCAGGAGGTTGGGGAGTAGCTTCATGGCAAGGCTATCCCAGCGCAGGTGGAGTGTTTTTGCAACCGTGGGGATGCTTTAGACCCCGCGCTGAAAAATAATCGAATACTCCGCCGAAAGTCGCGTCAGAGTGCAGGACAAGATTCACCTCACAACTTCATGAAGACCACGCTCGTTCGCACACTTTCCCTCGGAACCCTGCTGCTGACTTTTTCAGTCGCCTCCTGCGTCGGTCCGAACGGTTATGGCGGCGGCTACGGCTATGGCGGCGGCGGTTACAACAACGGCTATGGCGGTGGCGGCTACGGGGGCTCCTCGGCGGGTGGCACCGTGGCAGGTGCGCTGCTCGGCGCTGGCGCAGGCGGCATCATTGGCAATCAGCGTCACCGTGGGCTGGAGGGCGCGGCCATCGGTGGCGTCCTTGGTGCCTTGGCGGGTAGCATGTTGAGCAATGCTCAGCGTGGATATTCTCAGCAGCAGCAGGGTTATCCCCAGCAAGGCTATGATCAGGGCTATTCGCAGCCGAATGGCGGCTACCAGTCGAACTACGACGGTGGCCAGCAGCCTTATTACGGTTCCGGTCAGCAGTCGAACTACAATGGCTATGGCCAGCAGTCCAGCTACTACCCCGGCAATGGCAATGGTTACAACCAGCAGCCTCCGACCAATCCCAACAATCCTTACGCCTTTGGCAACTGGCAGTAGTGGCAGACGGTTGGGAATGTGGTGAGCATGAGGGAAAGTGTTCACGCCCTTATGGGGTAGCGGCGGGATATACCGTCAGATTTGCGTGCGCAAGTTTTGATGATCGTATAGAATCTGACGCATACAGCGTATTCTTTTGCCCATGACTGCCCAGACTGAGCGCCCCGACACGCAGGCCACCACGCACGAATTCCAGCCCCAGACGCTGCCCTCGAGGGATGACAGTGGTGCTGCCCGCCCGGCCCCTTCTGTCAGCCGCCGTGGTTTTTTCGAACGTCTGGGCATTTCTTCCGTGAGCGCCGCTGTCGGCGCAGAGATTGTTTTTGCTGACAAGATGCCAGCCGGGCTCATTCCTGTGGCGTTGGCACAGAGCACGGACCCCTTGCAGATATCTGGCAAGGAGGGGCTGACTTTCCTCAATGACCGCCCGGTGCTCGCCGAGACTCCCGCCCATCTGCTTGATGATGCAGTCACGCCTGCGAAGCACCTTTTCATCCGTAACAACGGTATCGCCCCGGCTGTCGATGCACTGGCACCCGAGCAGTGGACGCTGGAGATCGCCGGTGAAAGCTGCGCGAAGCCCATGAGCTTCACGCTCAAAGAATTGAAGGAAAAATTCACCCACCACACCGTGCAGATGGTGCTGGAATGTGCAGGCAACGGCCGCAGCGAGTTCAATCCACCGACCCATGGCACGCAGTGGACCACCGGTGCGGTGGGCTGCCCGCAATGGACCGGGTTGCGCCTGCGCGACGTGCTGCAACACTGCGGCATCAAGCCGGACGCCGTGTATATCGGCTACTACGGCGCGGACATCCATCTCTCCGGCGATGTAACTAAAGTCGTCATCTCTCGCGGTGCCCCGCTCCGCAAGGCGCTGGAGGCTGAAACCCTGCTAGCCTTCGCGATGAACGGCGAGGACATCCCCTGGCAGAATGGCCACCCACTGCGTCTCGTGTTTGGCGGATGGCCCGCATCTACCTGTGGAAAGTGGTTGAAGAAGATCGTCATCCGTGATCGTGAGCATGACGGCGAAAAAATGACGGGGGATGCCTACCGCATGCCGCGCTATCCCGTGGCTCCCGGTTCCAAGGTTCCGGAGGAGGACATGGACATCATCGAGTCCATGCCCGTGAAGTCGCTCATCACCTTTCCGAAATCAGGCGTCAGTCAGCCGCTGGCCGCTCCGCTGACCGTGCGCGGTCATGCTTGGGCTGGAGAACTGGAAGTTGCTCTGGTGCAGATATCCATCGACTTCGGGGCCACTTGGCAGAATACCAAGCTGGAGAAGCCGGTGAACCGCTATGCCTGGCAGCAGTGGACGACGCAGATGACCCTGCCGAAAAAAGGCTACTACGAGATTTGGGCTCGCGCGGTGGATAGCCAGGGGCATGCACAGCCCATGATCCTCCCGGGTTGGAATCCGAAAGGCTACCTGAACAACTCCTGCCACCGCATCGCCATCCAGGCTGTCTGATCATGCGCTTTCTCTTTGTTTTCACTTTGATGCTGGTGCTGCGCAGCCTGTGTTCTGCGGAGGCGCCGGTCCCGCTCGATCCTGTCACCGGCATGAAGATGACCGGCGACTGGGAGATCGTTCGCAACCACTGCATCATCTGCCATTCGCCCAAGACGTTTTTGCAGCAGCGCGGCACTGAATCCAATTGGGCAGACACACTCGTCTGGATGCAGAAGCACGGCGGGCTTTGGAAGCTTGAACCGGCGATTGAGAAGTCCATCATCACCTACCTTGCGGCGAATTACGGCCCCGGAGACAAGTTTCGCCGTGCCCCCATCTCGCTCAGTCTCATGCCCGCCAATCCCTATGGCACCGAAGCGCGACAGGAGGCGGAGGCGAAGAAGAAAGCGGGGCTGATCCCCACGGCTCCACCCGCTGGGAAATAAGGCCTGCAGGGCGCTGTGGCGGCTTCAGATCTCAAACGAGACCGTCTCATGCGTGTGCTCCTTGGCGATGATTTGCGCCACCGTGTGCTCCGCAAACCACTGCGCCACCTGATCGCGCAACCCGCTGAAGACCTGCCCCAGTGCATCCTGGTCTGCACCCGGAATGGGATCAAACGGGCCGTCAAACAGAGTCACCACCTCTCCCAGTGTGATGCGCGCCGGATTAGTCACAAGCTGGTAGCCGCCGCCTACGCCGCGCTTGCTGCGCAGCAGGCCGCCGTTTTTGAGGGCCAGCAGGATTTGTTCAAGGAATTTGAGAGGGATGTGCTCTTTGCTGGCGAGATCTTGGATGGAGAAATTCGTGCCCTCGCGCTCACGACCCATCGCCACGAGGGCGCGGAGGGCGTATTCGGCTTTTTTGGAGAGCTTCATCAGGGAGTGTTATCGAACATCAAACGACCGCTGGTGCAAACTGCGATTTGCTGCCGGAGCGTTTCCGCGTCATTCATCGTCCCTCCCACCGCATGAGCGACGATTTTTTTGCCTCTCCGCCCCCTGAACCGCCTCGTGCGGGCGCAGCGGTGCACCATGCAGGTGCGCCGCTGGCCTCGCGCATGCGGCCGCGCACGCTGGAGGAGTATGCCGGGCAGCAGCACATCCTGGCCGAGGGCAAGCTGCTGCGCCGCGCTGTGCAGGCGGACCGTTTCTCGTCGCTCATCCTCTACGGGCCACCTGGGGTGGGCAAGACCACGCTCGCCCACATCATCTCGCAGGAGACAAAATCACGCTTCGTCACGCTCAGCGGCGTGGAAAGCAGCGTGGCAGACATCCGCAAGGAGGCTGAGAACGCCGGACATCACATCCGCCTCTACAACAAAACGACCATCCTCTTTGTGGATGAGATCCACCGCTTCAACAAAGCGCAGCAGGACGTGCTGCTGCCGCATCTGGAGCGCGGCACGCTGCGCTTCATCGGTGCGACGACGCACAATCCTTTCTTTTATGTGAACAGCCCGCTGGTCAGCCGTTCCCAGGTCTTCACGCTGGAGCCGCTGGGTATCCCTGACCTCGAAGCCCTGATGGACCGTGCGCTGATTGACACGGAGCGCGGCCTGGGCGCCATGCACGCCCGCCTTGCGCCGGACGCGCGCCTGCACCTTGCCACCGTGGCAGATGGGGATGCCCGCCGCTGCCTCAATGCCCTCGAACTCGCCGTTCTCACCACTCAGCCGGATGCGGCTGGCGAGATTGTCATTACCCTGGCTGCTGCGGAGGAATCCGTGCAGCAAAAGACCGTCGTCTATGACGGCGATGGCGACGCGCACTACGACACCATCAGCGCCTTCATCAAAAGCATGCGTGCCTCAGACCCGGACGCCGCGCTCTACTGGCTGGCCAAAATGCTCTACGCCGGGGAGGACATCCGCTTCATCGCCCGGCGCATTGTTATCGCAGCCAGCGAGGACATCGGTATGGCCGACAGCAATGCCCTGCGTGTGGCCGTGGCCGCGCAGCAGGCCGTGGAATTCATCGGCATGCCGGAGGCGCGCATCATCCTGGCGCATGCGACCATCTACAATGCCACCGCGCCGAAGAGCAATCGTTCATACACCGCCATCGATGCTGCATTAGATGATGTGAAAAACGGTCGAACCCTGCCGGTTCCCAAGCACCTGCGGGACGCGCACCACAAAAAAGCCGCCAAAGAATTCGGCCACGGCGAAGGCTACATGTACCCGCACAACTACGAGGGCGGTTTCGTGCCTCAGCGCTGCTTGGAAGGCGGGAAGCAGTACTACGACCCCACCGCGAACGGGCTGGAGGCCCGCGTCAAGGAACGCCTCGATCACTGGAGAAAGCTCTGGGAAGAGCAGGCGGAGTAATGGGCTGGGAGGAGAAGAGAAAAGCCCATTTCAAAGAGCTTGTCGGGAGCTGCGCGCAGCAGGTAATTGCTATGCAGTTAAGGAATATTAAAGTTTAACAATATGGAAAATATGCTTTTTATATTGAAGACATGTGAAAATTACGGTATATTTTCCGTAATTCCGAAAATATCGAGCCATGTACAACTCACATTTGATCGCCTGTGGCATATTTGGTGTCTTGCTGACCGCACTGTCTTCCTGTGCTCTGCCCAACCAATCCTTGTCCTCTACATGGAAGGAAATGAGGCACAAAGCAAGCGCCCCGCTGCAAACGGGCGTCAAATACGAGGTGCGCAAAGCTTTGGCGAACAATGTAGCGTTTCGCCCAAGCACGATCAAACGTTACACTTTTGTGTTTGAGGACCCGAGGCCGCCGCTTCTGCTGTCTTCAAATTTGAATCGCAATTCTCAGATGCGTGTGAGGACCACCGCCTACACGCATGATGAAAGTGATCACATCGTCTATGGGGTGAAGAATGCGATCGGCACGAATTTGAGATTTGGCAATGTTCGCAGTGCTGCAGCAGACTGGTCACGTTTTCCTGTCGGCACACAGTTCCGCATCGCCGACCAGCCAGGAGTGACCTATGTGGTGGATGACTATGGCAGCGCCCTCGTCGGCACCGGCACGATTGATTTGTATAAACCCAGCCGCTCCATGATGGACGACTGGGGGGTGCGCCATGTGGACATCGAGGTAATTCAATGGGGATCGTATGAAAAGAGCATGGATCTCATGCGTGATCGTACCAAATGGCGCCATGTCCGCGCCATGATGGAAGGCATCGAAGCGCGTCTGCGCACGGCTGTTCTGCCTCATGGCAAGACACCATTCACAGCATCGCTGTAAATCGAGGGGGGGGTATTTGAGTATTCCTCTGCGATCGCGGTAAATCATCGATATTCCGCAGTCGAGTGTGTCGTTAGCTTCACACTCATGCGTGTTGTCTTTCTTTCGTTGTTCCTCTTTGCCGTCAGTTTTACAACTGCTCAAAACAAGCCGCGTACGCCGCCACCCATCACACCGCGGCAGATCGCCGCTGGCTTGAAAAAAATGTCACAGCCCGAGGTGCAAAAGACGCTGCATGACCAAGTTGTACGCCTCTTTGGCCGGCAGAATCTGACCCTGGGCAGGGCTGCGGCGAAGATCGAGGCCACCACGGTCGCCTGGGCCATCATCGATCCCAAGCCTGCGCGTGTCGTGCAACAGGACGGCTCTTTGATTGGCGAGATGACGGCGCTGGGAGATGAAGGGCTGCAGGTGCTCGTCACCGAAATGCCCAACTTTACCGAAACTGGCTACCGTGTGGAGTCGGAGGGCATGCCTCACCTCGCTGGCACGGTGCGTGTCGAACATTTTGACTACACTGCCGACAGCCTGCCGCAGAAAAACGTGCCCCAGGGCAAGCTGGAAAAGTTTGTATGGAAAACGAGCGCGGTCTTCCCCGGCACCGTGCGCGATGTCACCGTCTATCTGCCCGCAGGCTTCCAGCCCGGCGAGGAAACTTGCCTCATGGTCTGGCAGGATGGCTCGCGCCATGTCGATCCCAACGGGGCCATCCGCGTCTCGGTGGTCTTCGACAATCTCATCCACAAAAAGGAAATGCCTCGCACCGTGGGCGTCTTCATTGACCCTGGCCGCATGACGAAGCAGCGGCCCGGCGCGAAGGCCGCCAATCGTGGCTTTGAGTACGACTCCGTTGGTGATGCCTACTCGCGCTTCCTGATCAACGAAATTCTCCCTGAGGTCGAAAAGCGGTATCAGACCAAGTTTCGCCCTCAGCCCGAAGCGTGGGCCATTGCAGGCGGTTCCTCTGGCGGCATCTGTTCCTTCACCGTCGCGTGGGAACGCCCCGACAAATTCCGCAAAGTCCTCTCCTGGGTCGGTTCCTTCGTCGATCTCAAAGGCGGGCACGTCTATCCCTCCCTCATCCGCCTCACCGAGCGTAAACCCATCCGCATTTACCTCCTTGATGGCGAAAACGACATCGACAACAAATTCGGCAACTGGCCTCTCGCTAACAAGCAGATGGCCGCTGCGCTCAAGTACATGAACTACGACTTCCGCATCGACTGGACCCAATGCTTCCATGGCAGCAAAGGCATGGCTCCCAACCTCCCCGAAGCCCTGCGCTGGCTCTGGCATGATGTGAAGTAGTCAAGGTGGCGGGGTCTCCGCCCCCTTCCGATCAAAGTAGTTCAAAATCTCGCAACTACTTTGGCCTCCATGCCACCTCCTTGGCGTCATTACTTGCTCCCAATAAACGTCAGCACATCCTCCACATCCTGCGCGCTGAGCACACTCTCCAGTCCTTCCGGCATGATCGAAGTCGTCAGCGTTTTGAGTTCGCGGATGTCACTTCTTAGCACCACCATCTCAGCACCGCCCGGCAAACGCAGCGTGATATTACCTGGGGTCTCGGAGGCCAGCTGACCCACAAGCAGCGTCTGATCTTTTTTTGTCACTTGCGTGGCTGCATTGCGCTGCTCTACGGCGCGGTTCGGATCAAATATGGCCTCGATGAGCTGCCCACGCGGCTTGGTGGCGACCGTCGTCAGATCGGGGCCCACTTCCACGCCCAGTTCACGAACCTTATGGCAGACCATGCACACTTTCTGAAACACCGATGCGCCGCGCTTCGCATCGCCCTTGAGGTTAACCGCATCCGCTACGTATTTGGCGACGACCTTCTGGCGGTTCGAATTCTGGTTTGTGATCACCGGCATCACGGCCACGCTGGCTGCTTTCTGCGGTGCCTGCTTCAGCAGTACTTTCTCAAACTCACTGAATACCGCATCTGACTGCGTGCCCGTGGCTGTCAGCGCAGCGGCACGCACCTGCGGCGTGAGAGGTTTGATCAAGGCAAATACCTCATCTGCCGTCATGGCACCAAGTTGCATCAGCGTAAACGCTGTCTGTACTCGTACCGCAGGCGCAGCACCCAGCAGCAGCTTCAGCTCAGCCACCGCGGACGTCTCATGCCGCTCAATCAGCAGCCTCTGCGCCGTGTCACGCATCCACCCATTCGCAGACTCCATCGCCTCAGTCGGGTTGAGTATTGTAGTCCAGCCTTTAGGCGTTCCGGTTGGAGTTCCCGTTTTACTGATGCGGTAGATTCTCCCGCGATCTTCTCCGCCGCGCAGATCCAGTCCGCGGGCGATCTCCGCTGGAATCCATTCAGGGTGTTCCAAAACGAGCCGGTACATGTCCACCACGTACAGCGCGCCATCCGGCCCTGTGCGCGCCATGCTGGGGCGGAACCAGTTGTCTTCACTGGCGATGAATTCGCTTTCCACATCGTGCGGGTGACGTTTGCTGGTGATGGTGCCGCCGTTGTAGTTCAGGACTTCGCGATGCACCAGATTGTTGGCCGGTTCGCAGATGAACATCACCTGCGCTCCATCAGTGCCGAAGGAGCTGTCACGAAAAGGCATGGGTGAGCAGCCGGAGGTCAGCGTGTTGACTGCGCTGGCCTGATTGAATCGGCGCAAGGGCGGGCTGGCGGGGTAGAGGAGCTTCTCATCATTCATATCGCTGCGGATGGATTTCACCACGACCTCAGCATGACGTTCGAGATAACGAAACGGCAGCCAGTAGTGCCAGCCGATGGTGCTGTTATTGTTGCCGAACCAGTTGCCAAAATCATCGCGCCACTTGCCATATTGGCTGCGCCCGCCTTCCAGAGCGAATTCGCCGGTGCGTGGATCAAAGCGGAAATCATTTGTGCCGAGAGCCATTTTTTTGCCCGTCTTCACGCAAGTGATGTCGCCGCCGCTGTCACCGTTCGCGCCGTAGAACCAACCGTCCAGGCCCCAGCAGAAGCCGTTTACCAGATGCTGTGGATTGCCGGCGGTGAAGCCGGTGAACCACGTCTCACGCTTGTCGCACTTGCCATCGCCATCCGTGTCCTCCGCGTAGAATATGTCAGGGATGTTGGCGATGAAGACGCCGTTTTTCCAAAGTGCTAGGCCAGTGGGATGTTTCAGGCCGTCGAGAAACAGGGTGGACTTGTCGTACACGCCGTCATCATTCGTGTCTTCGAGGATTTTGATGCGTCCCATTTGCAGCTCGGAAACCTTGCTCTGCCCCATGCTGCCATCCTTCGTCTTTTCGCCGGGGGCGAATGGGTAGTCTCCCATTTCGACGACCCACATGCGGCCTTTCGCGTCCCAGTCGATGAACACCGGATCTTGCACCAGCGGTTCAGCGGCCACCAGCATGGCCTCAAATCCTGGCTTAACGTGCAGCGCTTTGAGTGAATCCTGCGGTGACTTAGGTCCAGGCCCGGGGACTTTGAGCAGCTCGGCAAACGGCAGGAGCTGCTTTGCTCCCTTCCACATCGCGCCATCATGAAAGGAGGTGCCGGTGTCGCTGCCATCGGCATGCACGATCAGCGGCAGGCTGTTTGCATCTCCCGTTTTGCCTTCGCGCATCACCTGCGACCAGCCTTCATTCCATTGCAGTCCCTTCTTGGCCCGCTCCTTCGGCACGAAGAGAAACACCCCATACTGACGTGAATTGGAAAGCACGATGTCCTCATGCCCATCGCCGTTCAGATCGACAAAACGCACGCCATTGTCGCGGCCTTGTTCGTCCTGAAGCTTGGCTGTGTCGGGCAGGACATATTCGCGTAACGCGAGCGGGACTTCGACAGCGTTTAGAAGGCTGCTGCTAAATAGGAGGGTCAGGATGAATCTTGGCATGACGATGGATGAATGGAAACCAACGCTGATGCGGTGAAGCTTCCTTTGCGGCGAAGGTGAATTTGTGGAATGCGTTTTCGATCTCCAGAGCTGTTCTATGGGGTTGGGTGCACAGATGGCGGGTCTGATCGCGCTTTCCGGAACTGGCTGAAGCCGGTACAACATAACGTAGTTGTAGCCTGCGATGTGCGGCAGGCTTTTCGCCGACGTCACGCTGTGCGAGGGTTCTCCGGAACGAGCTTAAGCTCGGAAGTTCTTTTTTCACCCGCATTTCATTCCGGCTTCATCAAGGTTTCACGCCGCTTTTGAGTTTGGGTATCGATGAAACCACTCATTCTTCTCCTGATCGGAACCGGCACACTGCTGGCTCAGTCCATCACCAACGCCACGCTTGATGAGAGCGAGGTGCGCATCACCTATGGTGAATTGAAACGCCTCGTCGCGGCCACTTTGCCAAAGGAGCCGCCCGCGCCCAAACCATCGCCGCCCATTCCTGCGGCGCTGCTTTCCGCGCTGTATCATCTCGATACGCACGCTGATACCATCACCGCCGACATGCAGGTCGAGAACTTCGATGGTGAGTGGCACACGGTCCCTCTCGCGGGTGCTGCCACAGGCGTACTCATGGTGGAGCCCAAGGATGCGCGCCTCGTCGTCGTTGACGACAGCCTTTGCCTGATTACCGACAAAGCCGGTGCGCAAAATGTGAAGCTGACCTTCGCGCTCGACAAAGCAGGGCAGGGAACCACGCTGCATCTCGCCGCCTCGCCCATTGCGTCGCTCGATGTCGAGGAGATCCCCACAGGCAAAGTGCTGCGTCTGCAACATGTTAACACCTCTCAAAACATCACCGGTGCAGGACTCGTCGCGCTTCCGGCGCTGGGTGGCGAGGTTACATTTACCTTCGAAGATGCGCGCAAGGCATCGCAGTCGCCCATAGCCAGTCTTGTGGACGACGCCATTGTCTCCATGGCAGGCTATACCACGCAGGTAGTGCGCGATGGCTCCGCACTGACCGAAGGCACGATCACGGTGCGTCACGATCACCCGGTGAAATTCATGCTTCAGCTCCCAGAGTCCGCCAAGCTGCTCCAGTGCCATGTGAATGGGGATCCTGTGCGTCCCACCGTCGGTGAAGCGAATCGCGTGGAGATTCACCTCGATGATCCCGCCACCGATGGTGCGGAGTCGGAAGTGAAGCTGTCCTTCACCGCCGTGCTCGCGCCATTGCAGCCAGCGGAGGGCGAACTCGATCTCGCACTGCCGCAGACACCGCTCTTTGCCAAACAGATCGACTGGAATGTGCAACTGCCCGCCACCTACGATCTCAGCTTCAGTGGCAACGTCGATCCCATTACTGACAAGGCAACCGCGCCCGGTCTGCATCTTCGCAAATCTCTCTGTCGAGATCAGCAACCGCAGGCCCGCATCACCTTCCGCAAACGCACCGCCAACTGATTTACAATTCATCTTAACATCACCTCATCACAGCCATGAAACTCACCCATCTCATTTCCATCGCCGTCATCTTCGTCTGCACCACCATCGCATGGTGGCTGCTTGGTGGAGTCATCACACAACGCACCAGTCATGTGGGCTATCAAACAGGGGACGATGTTAGCGGACGTTGGGGACCACCGCTGCTGCAAAAACATCCGGTCGCACGCTTCACGTCATCCAGCGGTTCGCGTGTGGTGCTCCAGCCGGCGAAGAGCGATGTCAAAGTGCAGCTCTCCTATCAGCCCGTGAAAATGGGGCTGCTATGGCAGCGTACCTATGGCGTGAAATTTGAAGGCGCCTACACCTTCACCAACACGACGACCATCACGCAGACTCTCAGCATTGACTTCGATCTTCCGGCTGGAAATACGCTGCTCGATAAAATTCGTTTCAGCCTAGGAGAGGGTGCCTCGGCTCGTCGTTCCGTGGCCGCACCGCAGGAGGGTGTCATCACTGACACTGTGCAGCTTGCTCCAGGGGAAAGTATCCCGGTCAATGTCAGCTATGAATGCCGTGGCATGGATTTCTGGCGCTACGCTTTTGCCGATGCCAGCCGCATTCGCGACTTCAACCTCTCCATGACCACCGACTTTTCGGATGTGAATTTCCCTGTCAGTTCTCCCACTGAACGCAAGCCAACGGAGAAAGGAATGGAGCTGATCTGGAAATACGAAGATGCTATTTCCGCACCGGGCATCGGCATGGAAATGCCGCGCGAGCTCAATGCCGGACCTGTTGCTGCTCAGATCTCCTTTTATGCACCGCTCTCTCTGCTGCTGTTCTTTGCCGTGATCATCATCACTGCGACTTCCCGTGGGGTTTCTTTGCATCCGGTGAACTACTTCTTCCTCGCCGCTGGTTTCTTTGCCTTTCCCCTGCTGTTCTCCTACATGCTGGATGTGGTGCCCGTGCATCTTAGCTTTGTTATTGCCGCAGGGGCTTCGCTGCTGCTGGTGTGCGGTTACCTGCGCGCGGCTGCGGGGGAGTTTCTGTTCCGCGTTGGCATCGTCGCGCAGACAGCGTACATGGTGCTTTTCAGCTATAGCTTCTTTTTCAAGGGACTCACAGGGCTGACGCTGACGATGGGTGGCATTGTCACGCTCGGAGTTTTGATGGCCCTGACTGCCAAAGTGGACTGGAGTCAGAAACTCGGCGCTGTTTCGCCCCGCCTCGCCTGATTCCATGATTCGAACCGCTGATAGATTCCGCACAAGCGTCTTGTCATATTCCCATCAGCGGTTCAAACATTCACCTCCGCCGAAATGCCTGCCCAAATCCTCATCGTCGAAGACGAACCTTCCATTTGCGAAAACGTCGTCTATGCGCTCGAAGCCGACGGCTTTGCCGTGACCACTGCCGCCACAGGACGCGCGGCCTTGGAGCAGATGAAGTCGCAGGACTTCAGTCTTGTCATTCTCGATGTCGGCCTGCCAGACATGACCGGCTTTGAGGTTTGCCAGACCATCCGCAAGACCCAGTCACTGCCGATACTCTTCCTCACGGCGCGCTCCAGTGAAGTGGACCGTGTGGTGGGGCTGGAGATCGGTGGCGATGACTACGTCCTGAAGCCATTCAGCCCGCGCGAGCTCGTGGCCCGTGTGCGCGCCATCCTGCGGCGTGTTTCACCCATTCCACTGCCGGTGTCTGGCTCGGAAAGCTCCATCCCGCTCGTCATTGATGACACGCGCTGCCAGGCCATCTACTTCGGCACCGCCTTGAATCTGTCGCGCTACGAATTTCGCATGCTCAAAGCCTTCGCTGCACATCCGGGGCGCGTCTTCAGCCGGGAGCAGCTCATGGACCACGCCTCCGAAGAGCCGGATGCCTCCATGGAACGCACGGTGGACACGCACGTCAAAACCCTGCGTGCTCGCATGCGCAGCGTGCGTGAGGGGCTTGATCCCATCGTCACACATCGCGGCATGGGCTACTCACTGCTTGAAACCTGGCCTGACGCATGAGCCTCACCGCACGCTTTTTGCTGGGCTTCGCCTTGGTGACGACTGTGGGCCTGTTTGTGCTCTTTACGCAACTCATCCACCGCGTGGAGCGGCAGTACTTTGAGGCCATTGAAGAGCCGATGGTGGATGTGGCCAACATCCTCGCTGAAGTTATCGCCGCAGATGCGGACAACGGCGTGCTCAAACCGCAGGCCGTCGAGCAGGCGGTGCGTGCCGCCCAGCAGCGCCAGCTCAAGGCCCAGATCTACAATCTTAGCAAGACCCACGTGGACATGCAGGTCTATGTTACCGATGCACAGGGCCGAGTGCTGTTTGATTCCGCCGGCATCGAGCAGCCGGGCACGATCTCCAATCATCGCGATGTGAACCTCACCCTCATGGGGCAATACGGCGCGCGGTCCTCCCGCATGAGCGAACGCGATCCGCTGTCCATCGTTATGTATGTGGGTGCCCCGATCCGGCATGAGGGCAAAACGATTGGAATGCTCAGTGTTGCCAAGCCTCAGCGTGGCGTGCTGGGTTTTGTGTGGGAGACGGAGAGATGGCTGAAGTGGTCCATCATCATCACGGTGGTGGTGATGCTGTTGGGTATCTACCTCGCGGCGCGCTGGGCCACGCGCCCGCTGGAGGTTCTCACCCAGCATGCGCTGGCTGTGAGCCGTGGCGAGCGTTCCACCTCGCCGCGCATGCCGGGGCATCAGATGAAAACGCTCGCGAAAGCACTCGAAGACATGCGCGATGCCCTCGAAGGCCGTGAATACGTGGAGCACTACGTGCAGAGCCTCACGCATGAATTGAAGAGCCCAGTGGCCGCGATCCTGGGGGCTGGCGAAATCCTGCAGGGCGATGTGCCGGAGCCGAAGCGCGCACGTTTTCTGCAAAACATCCGCAGCGAGGCCTGCCGGTTGCGCGATTTGCTCGAACGCCTGCTGCACCTCGCGGCCATTGAAAAGCAGAAGAAGCTGGAAACGAAGGAGACTGTCGATCTCGTGAGTCTGCTGGACCGTGCCTGGGATCATCTGGCGCTCGTGGCTCTGGCGAAAGAAGTGCGGCTGGAGAGTGAGATGGCGTCAGGACTCACTACGCAGGGAGACCCATGGCTGCTCGAAATTGCCGTGGGTAACTTGCTCCAGAATGCCATCGATTTCTCTCCGAAAGGTGGAGTCATCACCGCGCACGGCTATCGTTTTGACGCGCAGGTGGTGATTGAGATTGAAGACTCCGGCCCCGGCATGCCGGACTACGCCAGCACCCGCGTCTTTGAGCGTTTTTACTCCCTGCCGCGCCCTGACAGTGGCAAGAAGAGCACGGGGCTCGGCCTGTGTTTTGTCAAAGAAGTCGCGCAATTGCACGGCGGCAGCGTGGAACTGACAAATCGCGAAGGCGTGGCCGGTGCCAAGGCGATGTTGATTCTCCCTGCGTGAGGGAGGGGCAGTTTGACAAATTCTGGCTGCTGTACTCTACTCTGCCGCTCATGAGTACCCCTGAAGCCGGAAAGCCCGTTTACAACGTCAAGAACCCTTGCATCGCGAAGGTGAAGCGCATGTTCAACCTTTCTGGTGCGGATGCGCCCAAGCACACCGCGCATTATGAGATTGATCTTGGGGGTTCGGGCTTGGAGTACACGCCGGGCGACTCGCTGGCTGTGCAGCCCACGAATGATCCGACGCTGGTGGATGACACCCTGGCCGCACTCGGCTTCTCGGGGGAGGAAATTGTGAAGCACCCGAAGACGGCTGCCGATGTGCCAATTCGTCAGGCCTTGATCGAAGGCGCGCTCATCACCGAGATCGATAACAAGCTGATCAAAGCCATCATCGAAAAAACCGAAGGCGATACGCTGCTGGCCGACCTGAGCGTGCCGGAGAAAAAGGATGCGCTCAAAGAGTACCTGTGGGGTCGGTTTGTCGTGGACTTGCTGCTGGAAAATCCCATCGCGAAGTTCACGCCTCAGGAGTTCATGGCCACGCAGAAGAAGTTGAACATCCGCCTCTACTCCATCAGCAGCAGCCAGAAGGCGCATCCGACGGAGGTGCATCTCACCATCGCCACCGTGCGCTACACCAGTCACAACCGTGCGCGTAGCGGAGTGTGCTCTAGCTTCCTTGCTGAGCGAGTGACGCCGAATGAAACGCTCATTCCATGCTTCGTGAATCATGGCAAAGGCTTCCGCCTGCCTGATCCGCATGAGGAGACGCCTGTCATCATGTGCGGACCGGGCACCGGCATCGCGCCGTTCCGTGCTTTCTTGGAAGAGCGCAAGGCGACAGGGGCCAAGGGCAAGGCGTGGCTGTTCTTTGGCGAAGTGAGCGCCAAGTCATGCTTCTTCTACAGGGAGGAGTTTGAAGCATATCTTGCGGATGGGACGCTGACGAAATTCAGCACGGCGTGGAGCCGCGACCAAGCTGAGAAGATCTACGTGCAGAACAAGATGCTGGAAAACAGTGCGGAACTCTGGGCGTGGCTGGAGCAAGGGGCGATCTTTTATGTCTGCGGAGACGCTGCGCGCATGGCGAGCGACGTGGACAAGGCTCTGCATACAATCGTGGAGCAGGAAGGCGGCAAGACGGTGGAGGAAGCCGCTGCGTATGTGCATGCGATGAAAGAGGCGAAGCGGTATCGCAGGGATGTGTATTGAGGGACGGAAATCTCGTTCCACGCATCCGGTACATCGCCCATCACTGCCGCCGAAGCGTGCCTCGTTCAGGCATTGAATTCTTTGCTGAACGTCCGTTCGCTCCAGCCAAGCAACGACTCGTGCATGGGTTTCCGCAGAGCGTTCCCAGAACGAGTTGCTGAGACGGTGCCTGGAGAGTGTCTCACTGTTTTCTTGATGAAAGGAGACGAGGTTTTCATAGGCGGCATCAGAACCTGACATGAGCACCTCCAGATGCCCCTCAATGTCGGGGAGGCAAAATGACAGCGCGCAAACCCAGCCTCCAATGTCACAAACGGTGGTGGCCCAGGAGGCGACCATCGCATCAAGGTAGGTTTGAAAGGCATTCCTGCGGTCTTTCTGCCATTCGTTCGGCCATCCTGACATGGTTGGTTTTTGGAACACGACCTCGATTTCAAGCAGAGAAAAAGGTTCGCTGGCCAGTTCTATGATTCGTGGGAAAAAGTACTCGAACTCGGCGACATCGCCCACGGTGTAGAAAACTGAAAACGAGTACTGCCAGAGTTGATCAGCCGTAAGTTGCCGCAAGGGCGTAATCAATAGCGGCGCGAAATCGGCTGGGTCCTTGACCGGCGACAAAGCAATTTCGCTGGGACGCTTTGCGGTAGCAAAGGCGGTGTATAGACCTTCGATGGCCTGCTGAATGGAGGGGGGGCATCTTCACTTCGCCAGCCACAGAATCCCCGTCGCCGTCACCTGGATGTTCTTCTTCACCGGGGTGAGCTTGAAGGTTTCAAAGACCAGCGTGGCGGGATCGTACTGATCGCGGATTTTCTGGGTGTCATCGGCGATCTGTTTTTCCAGCTCGGCCATGTCGGCTTTGAGTGAGTCGAGTTCGCGTTCGGCGGCTTTGACGTCCTGGCCTTCTTTCCACACGCGCGAGGCGCTGTTGATGGTGCTCGCTTTGACCAGGCTGCTCTTGCGGCCAAAGATCGCACCGAGAATGCTGCTGCCGATCTGCACCGCTGTGCTCAGCTTGGCACTGGTGGACTGCGCCTGCTGCACGTCGATCTTGGCCGAGGACTTCTCCGCCTTATCCTGCAGTGACTTCATGATTTTGGCCGTTTTGGCGCGCAGTTCCTCGATGGCCGCATCACGTTGTTCGCGGATGCTCTGCGTGATGCGTACCTTGAACGCATCCTGCTTCTCGCCGGGATTCGAATAGGCTTCCAGCAACGATGAAAAGAACACTTCGAGGCTGTGATTGGCGAAGACCCAGTCGGTGAAATCTTTCTTGATGCTGGTGTAGGTCGTGGTCTTCAATGCGGGACCGGGAAGATCGGCGTAGGCGGCATTTTCCTTGGGCTCGGAATCGAACTTGGACAGATCGTCATCCTTCGGTACATCGGCGAATTTGTCCCAGAGCACCTTCTGCTTTTCGATGTCGATCTCATTGACGAGCGTGATTACGCTGCGACCGCTGATCTTCCGCTTCGCATCGTCAAACAGGACCGTGGCGCTGCGTAGGATGGTGGGCGTGTAGGTGAGGCGCTCGCCGTCTTCATCGCTCGGCTGGAAAAGTTCGCTGGCACCTTCGGGTAGTTTTGGGCGGAAGGTGTTGCGGTTGGCGGAGGCGGCGCTGCTGGCTCCGGGAGGGGCGAAGCCATCGTCTTGGGCTGCCGCCGCTATGGCATTGGCCTTCGGGCGCAGAGGGTCCATGAGGGCCTTGATCTGTGGGCGTGAGAGCGGGCCACTGAGGTAGCTCATGAGCCAGCGCACATTGAAGACGACGGGGTGGTCTTCGTGGACGTTGTTCATGAGGAAGACACGGTTGCCGAGTCCGGCGAGGGTCTGCTCCATCAGTTGGCGGTCAAACTTGCCGCCGGCGGTGTTGGCTGCGCCTTCGAGGCCTTCGAGCACGCGCATTTTGTCGCGCTCAGTTTGCAGGCGGCCGAGCCACCAGGTGCCGATGTTCGCCAGCGCTTTGTAGTCGAGGTCGGCTGGGTTCTGTGTCGCGAGAAGGATGCCGAGGCCAAACGCGCGCGCCTGCTTGAGCAGGATCATCATGGGCTTCTTCGATGGCGGCATGGCGCTCGGCGGCAGGTAGCCGTAGATCTCATCCATGTAGAACATGGCGCGCAGGGAGGTGGTGCCCTGCTGCGTGCGCATCCAGCCGAGGAGCTGATTCATGAGGAGCGATACGAAGAACATGCGCTCCGTATCGCTGAGATGCGCGATGCAGAAGATGGTGATGCGCGGCTTGCCCTCAGGGGTGTAGTACATGCGCTGGATGTCCAGTGGCTCGCCTTCGAGCCAGGAACTGAAGCCGGGGGATGCGAGGAGATTGTTCAGCTTCATGGACAGCGCGGTGCGCTTGGCCTCAGGCATGAAGCTGTCGAGATCGACGACGCCGACTTTGCGAATCGGCGGCTGCTGGATCTGACGCACGAGATTTTCTAGCGTGATATTTTGACCTTTCTTCCAGCAGTAAGCGACGATGTTGCTGAGTAGGATGTGCTCCGGGGATTGCACAGGATCGGCATCGACAGCGATGAGTCCGAGCATGGATGAGACCGTGCTCTCGATGCGGTCGCCGAGGGCTTCGGCATCGTCCATGATTTCGGCAGGCGGGCAGTTGAGCGAGCTGAGAATGGAGACGGGCAGGCCGGCATTGCTGCCGGGTGTGTAGATGGCCATGTCCACTGTGGCGCGCAGCTTTTTGATGCGGTCGGAGCTCTGGCCCCATTCTCCGAGGCCCTTCTGCCACAGGGCTGATTGTGCGGCTGCGTAGTCATCGGGAGACTGCCCTTTGCGGCGTGCCTCATCTTCATTGATCCACGGGCGAAACTCCTGCGGCGAGAGATTGGGGAAGGTGAGGAGCGCATTGCCGATGTCTCCTTTTGGATCAATGGCGATGACGGGTACGCCATCCATGGCGGCTTCTTCGAGGAGGGAGAGGCAGAGGCCGGTCTTGCCGGAGCCGGTCATGCCGAGCACGACACCGTGCGTTACCAGATCCTTCGAGTCGTAGAGAATGAGGTCGTCTTTGATCTGCTTCGAAGCGAGATCGTATTCACGACCGAGGTAGAAAGTGCCGAGCTTTTCGTATTGGTCAGGAGAGATGGGCATGGTGGTGAAAGTGGTGCGATAAGCGTGGCGGGGGCGGGTGGGATTGCAAAATGAGAATTGGAAAATGCAAAACCGAAAATGGCAGGCAGGTTGAGACATGCGTGCCGCATTTCTGCTTATCATGACCACCGCCACACTTTCCGCTGAAGTTTTGAACTACCCCCAGACACGCAAGGAGTCCGTAGTGGACACACTGCATGGCGTGAAGATCGCCGACCCGTACCGCTGGCTGGAGGATGACAACTCGGAGGAGACGAAGGCCTGGGTGAAGGCGCAGAATGAGGTGACGTTTGCGTATCTGGAAAAACTGCCGCGCCGCGAGGAGATCAAGGCCAGGCTGCAGAAGCTGTGGAACTACGAGCGGGTGGGGCAGCCGTTTGAGCACGGCGGGCGGTGGTTCTTCACGCACAACTCGGGTCTGCAAAATCAGGCGGTGCTGATGACAGCAGAGTCGCTGGAAGGAGAACCCAAGGTGCTGCTTGATCCG
Organism: Prosthecobacter sp.; assembly: GCF_029946185.1. GTDB lineage: Bacteria > Verrucomicrobiota > Verrucomicrobiia > Verrucomicrobiales > Verrucomicrobiaceae > Prosthecobacter. The sequence goes on along the minus strand of NZ_JAQSEA010000209.1, from coordinate 2,153 downwards.
AATGCGATGTCAAAAGATGGCACGACATCGTTGTCTGATTATGCACCGACTGAAGATGGTAAACTCATCGCTTACGGAATTTCGGAAGCCGGAAGCGACTGGACGACCCTTCGCGTGCGTGACATCGCCACGGGTCGTGATTTGGACGACGTGGTGAAGTGGGTGAAGTTCAGCGGTGTGTCATGGCGGAAAGACAGCAGCGGCTTCTACTACTCACGCTACGATGAGCCGAAGGCTGGTGCGGCTCTGACGGCGAAGAACGAGTATCATAAGCTGTACTACCACGCGCTGGGCAAACCACAGGGCGAGGACCAGCTCATCTACGAACGCAAAGACGAGCCGAAGTGGGGCTTTGGCGGCGGCGTGACGGAGGATGGTGAGTATCTCGTCATTCAGGTGTGGCTGGGTACGGAGCCGAAGAATCGCGTATTCTATCAGAAGATCGCGGGTGGTAGCCCGGTGATGAAACTGCTCAATGACAACGACGCGCGCTATGACTTCATCGACAACAATGGCCCAATCTTCTACTTCCGCACGGATCTGAATGCGCCGTGCTTTCAGGTCATCGCCATCGACGTTCGCAAGCCGGAACGGGGCAGCTGGCGCATCGTGGTGCCGGAAGTGCCGAAGGTGCTGCTGGAAGGTGTCAGCACCGTGGGCGGGCAGATGTTCTGCGAGTACCTGCGCGATGCGAAGACCGAGGTGAAATGCTATGATCTCGATGGCAAACTCATCCGCGAAGTCAAGCTGCCTGGTATTGGCACGGCAATGGGCTTTGGCGGTCATCGGCATGACACCTCCACCTTCTTCACCTTCACCGGTTTCACTGAGCCGGGCGCGATTTATCGCATGGATTTGAAAACCGGCGAGAGCAAGCTATGGCGGAAGCCGCAGGTGGACTTCGACGGCTCCGCCTTTGAGACGCAGCAGGTCTTCTTTCACAGCAAGGACGGCACCAAGGTCCCCATGTTCATCGTCCACAAAAAAGGCCTGAAGCTCTATGGCTCAAATCCCACGCTGCTCTATGGCTACGGCGGTTTCAATATCAACCTCACCCCCGGCTTCTCCGTCTCACGTGCCGTCTGGCTGGAAATGGGCGGCGTCTTTGCCATGCCCAATTTGCGCGGCGGTGGCGAGTATGGCCGCGAGTGGCATCAGGCCGGCATCAAGCTCGGTAAACAAAACGTGTTCGACGACTTCATCGCCGCCGCCGAATGGCTCATCTCCCACGAGTACACCACCAGCGCCAAGCTCGCGATCCAAGGCGGCAGCAACGGCGGCCTCCTCGTCGGTGCTTGCATGACGCAGCGCCCCGAACTCTATGCAGCAGCGCTGCCCGCCGTCGGCGTGCTCGACATGCTGCGCTTCGAGAAATTCACCATCGGCTGGGGCTGGAAGAGTGACTACGGCAGCGTGGAAAATCCTGCGGAGTTTAATGCTCTGCTCAGATACTCACCCTACCACAATCTCAAGTCCGGTACCCGCTATCCTGCTACCCTCGTCCTCACCAGCGATCACGATGACCGCGTGGTGCCTGCACATAGCTTCAAATTCGGCGCGCGCTTGCAGGAGTGCCAGGCGAAGGATGGCCCGCCGGTGCTGATCCGCATTGAGACCAGTGCGGGGCACGGAGCAGGCACCGCGCTGAACAAGACGATTGAGAAGACAGCGGACGAGTGGGCGTTTTTGGTGAAGGCGCTGGGGATGTGAGCGGTGGCGCTTTGAGTGATCCGGCAAGGTGCGATGGACAATCCTTGTCGGGTGGGTGTGGCGGGCGCGCTGATCGACGGACAGGAGTATCTATCATACTTCCAATCACTGCCGCACAAAGAAATTCGCGAAGGTCATGGGCGTTCCAAAATCCGCCACACCCACAGGCCCTTTTGCATCACTCTCCAACGTCGCCTCTTTCGTCTGTGGGTTGGCGTCCTGCGTTTCAGTCAGCTTGGCGGTGGCTTTGGGGCCTTCGAGTTTGAGGCGGAGGCGGTACCATTTGCCCGGCTTCACTTTGTCGGGGCCGAAGACGATGGGGGCTTTGCCTGTGCCGATGAGGACGATGGGATTTTTTTCGCCACGGACGTGGAAGCCGGTACACGGGGTGTTGAGATTGGCGGATTTGAGAATCTGGAAGTCGGCGATGAATTCGCCGTTGG
>NZ_JAQSEA010000208.1 GCF_029946185.1 Prosthecobacter sp. | reverse complement strand
TTTCATCTGATTAGTTCATGTTCATGCCAAGCACACTAGCCATCTCGCTCCCGCGCGATGAGCCCAAGGCACCCAATACCCGCCACACTTTCAAAGACTCGAAAACGATTTCCTCTTGGGACGCGTTCAAAACCTCTCGCGGAGCAAAGGGGTCGCATTGCTTCGCTGCATTCACCCCTCAGTGTTTTCAAACACACTGGTTCTACCCAGTTAGACTTGATATTCATGATCCTCAGGCAAGCTGCTTTCGGCTGCCGTCCGGGCGAAGCAAAGCAGCCTTGTGCGGAACAAGGCTGCTTTGCTTCGCCCCAGACGCTTAACACTTTAGAACCAGTCGGTATTTGATCACATGGTGCCCCCCCCTCACGCCGAAGCGTGCAAAAGAAAGCGGAGCGTCTTGGAGTGCTCCAGTCCTCGGGAGCTTTCCGCAGGCCACGACACACTCGAAGGCAGCGGAGAATCGGCGCAGTCCAGGAAGCATACCGCAGGCGGTAATACCACGCACAGTTGAGAAAGGGTCTGAATCCATAGCGCTTAGTAAGGACTCTTTGCGCTCTTTCGTCACTTCGTCCCGCCACACACCAGCCCTGAATGGGCTGCGTAGTCCAGCCCAGGGTCAGCCGAGCCTCAGCGAGGCGACCCTGGGTGCCTCCACCAATAATCCGGGAAGCAAAGCCAGCGCTCCGCCGCAGTCCACGCCCACCAGCAGCGTCTGCAACAAGCCCCGCCACACCTTGGCTCCGCCATCACATGATGCTCTCCCCGACAAGATTCTCAGCACGAGAAAACAGACCCATTTTCAACGCATCATGGTATGACACGCTTTCAAACACCGCCTAGTCCAGTTCACAAAAACCGCTGCAGAATCGGCCGCAGGTTCTCCACCGTCTGCTCAGGCCACAATTTGCGGTCAGTCATCAAAGCACAGTCAAGCGCCCTGTGCTCCGGCCAGTTCGGCTCCTCCGGAATGTTCGGAATGATATGGGCCAGAATGGCTTTCGCAGCAGCGACGTTTGCATGCAGATGCCCGATGACCGACTCTGCGGTGACCGCTTCCTCCTCGACCTTCCAGCAGTCGTAATCCGTGATCATCGCCAGCGTCGCGAGCGCGATCTCCGCTTCGCGAGCCAGCTTCGCCTCGGGCAGGTTCGTCATGCCAATGACATCAAAGCCAAGCTGCCGGTGCGCATTCGACTCAGCACGGGTGGAGAAGGCCGGGCCATCCATGCATACGTAGGTGCCCCCGTTGTGAACCTTGCGGCCCTGCGCAACACAGGCGTCATGCAGCAGCCCGCGCAGGCCATCAGAAATCGGGTCCCCAAACGCCACATGCGCCACGATCCCTTTGCCAAAGAAGGTATGCTGATCGCGGCGGCTGGTGCGGTCAAAGAACTGATCCGGCAGAACAATGTCGCGCGGATGGTACTGCTCCTGCAAACTGCCCACCGCAGTCACGGCGATGATCCAGCGCACGTTCAGGCTGCGCAACGCCCAGAGATTGGCGCGGTGGTTCAGCTCTGTTGGCAGGATGCGGTGGCCCTTGGCGTGGCGGGGTAGAAAATACACCCGGCGTCCGGCCAGCGTGCCAGTCACGATCGCATCCGAGGGAGGGCCAAACGGGGTCTCCACACTGATTTCCTCGCGGTTTTCAAAGCCTTCAAGGTCGTACAGGCCGGATCCGCCGATGATACCGATGGCAGGAGGAAAATTTTGATTCATTCAAACAGGATAGGAGGCACGAAGACTGCTTCAACTGACATCATTGTGACGCTTGAAAAGGTAACTCTCCTGAAGGATGAACATAAATACCGAAAGTCGCGTCTGAATCTCATCGTTAGTTTCCCATCCACTGCCATGAATGCCATGCGCCGCCTCCTGCTGATCCTCCCAGTCATCTCCCTCGTCTCATGCTCCGTGCCGAGCATGTTTGCGTCCACCATACCGCACAAAATCAAGCTCAAGGACGGGCGGGAAGTGCCCTGTGAAGGAGCACCCCAGTATCAGGAAAAAACCGGCTACTACCGCTACCGCACGCCGGACAAGCGGGATGCCGTGATCCGTGCAGACGATGTCGCTACCATTGTGGAGAATCGGGCGTGAGCGGGCGTCCGCTCGTACTGGCCTCCGCCTCACCTCGCCGACTGGAGCTTCTTCGTCACGCGGGGTTCGAATTTGAAATCGTCTTGTCGCAGGTCGATGAAGCCCACGATGCTTCGCTGACCCCCGAACAGCTCACCCTGGAAAACGCCCGGCGCAAAGCCCTGGCCGTCAGCCTCAACCAGCCTGGAGCACTTGTCATCGGTGCAGACACCTTGGTTTATGTCGATGGTGATCCGCTGGCCAAACCCGCAGATATGGACGAGGCGCTCTCCATGGTCCTCCGTCTCTCTGACCGCACCCACGAAGTCTGCACCGGAGTGGCCTTTGCCTGTGATGGCACAGTGGTCAAAGAGCTGCATGTCATCACCCATGTCACTTTCAAGCCGCTAACAGACGACCTGATCCGCGCTTATCATTCCCAAGTAAATCCCCTCGACAAGGCCGGTGCCTACGGCATCCAAGCATGCACCGACATGCTTCTTGATCGCATGACAGGCTCCTTCACCAACGTGGTAGGCCTGCCAGTAGAGGAGGTGACTGCAGCCCTGCACGAACTGCAGCGCTGAGCCTGCTTCATTTGAGGAAATCCTCACCTTTGATGACCCTGCCATCGTCTGTCACGACGGTGAAATTGCCGTTGTTCCGTTTGGCTAGCGAGTTCATCTCGGGCGCCGCATCGGTCTGGGCCATCACGCTTGTGTGAATCACGGTCATGGGCAGCTTGCGTTTGTTTTCAGCCGTCACGATGTCGATCCAGCCGTTTTCATCTTTGCTCTCACCGTCGGTCATGAAGTAAATGACGTCGGGCTTTGGGTTCGCACTCAATGCCATCAGCAAACCAGATCCCCAGTTGGTGTAGATTCTGGAATTATCCGACCGTTGAATGACCTCCGCACTGTCCTGAAGCGTGAACTGAGTCGCCTGAATGTACTTAAAGGCGGGAATTTTTGCCTCCTTGTAAACCTCCGACTTAATTTCCCAGAAATACTTCTCAAGCTCCCCCTCATTGCGGCTGTCCACCTGGTTGTGCGGCCAGGCGAAGTCGGAGAAAAAAAGTATCTGGTAGGCCGTTCCAAAGGGGATCTGCTTCACCGCCTTGATCAGCTCCTTTTTCATCAACTCAAAGCGAGTCATCCCCTGATTTTCACCCTTCAAGCGCTGCGACATGGAACTGGAAAAATCCACCACAAACACCACCCGCCGCCCGAAGGCGGTTTGACCCAGGAAGTTGAATTTGCCGCCTGTCCCGATGCCAGCACCAAATCCGCCACCCGCACCGCCCATGCCCATCCCTGCCGGCTGGCTCGATGCCATGCTGGGTGCCTTGCTCAGGTCCATGCGATCGTTGATCTTCGAAAAATCCATCATGTCCATGGCCGACATCTCCGGCATCACAATGTTCGAGGACAGCGTCTGCACCGTGATCTTACGCATCGGCGGCTTCGCCTTCAGCCAGGGATTCTTTTTGTTCTGAATCTTGTGCGTCAGTGCAGCCGCAGCCGCCTGCGACTGCGGAGAACTGCCGCCGGGCAAAAAGTCCACCTGCTGATCCATGACCTGGCTCACCCCGATGAAAGCAGCAATCAAGAGCAGGAAAAAATGAACCCCAAAACTCATGCCCAGCGTGCGCAGGCCGATCTTATCCGCCAACTTTTGCCAGCGCAGCTTTTTAGCCTGCTCCGGATCCAGCGGCTCCTCCGGCGCGAATTTCGGAGCAATGAAAGGCTTTGGATTTTTGCCAGCCTCAGGGTCAGCATCCGTGTTCGGTTTGTCCGTTGAAGCGTCATCACTACGAGGCAGGACCGTGGCAGCAGGCTGCGCGGAGGGCTTCTCCTCAGGAGCCACGCTAAGCCCCGCCGCTTCAGGCGACTCCTGTGCAGGAGGCGCAATCTCTTCCAGTTTGGGAAGAATCGTTGGCGGCTGAGCTTTGACCAAAGGGGCTTCTGCGACCTTCTGAAAAACCTCATCGGCCCGCGCCTCCTCCACTGGCGGCGCAGCTTCAGATTCAAACTCAAGCCGATCCTCTGCAGTCTGCTGCTCTTCGTAAGCGGCTTCTTCAGGCACCAGTTCCTCATACCCAGCCTCTTCCGCAGGAAACGATTCCGCCACCGGTTCATACTCTTGCTCAATCGCCTCTGGCGGAGCCGGAGCTGGCTGGGATTTCCATGGCGTCTCTTTCACCACGTCCTCTTCGTCCGTCGAATCGACGGTCGGCAGGAAACTGAAATCGTCGGAGGCGTGGTGGGCCATGAGGCTGAGATTCTCGTGGTAAACCGCCAGCGTTCAAGGAAGTTCCTGCTCCAAGAGTAAACCATTGCCTTGAACTGTCGCCCCTAATAACCTGAGATTTGGTCGAGCCTTCTGGCAGTGCATCAATAACCACCCAAGAGGATGAATGCTTCCGCGCCCACGTTAAACCAGGACAAAATCAGCATCCACGATGGTCTTTATTTCTTGATCATCGTGCAGAACGGCACGGTGACTCACTTCACCGCCAACGTCTCACTCTCTCACGCGGATTTTGTCAAAAGATCCGTCGGCAGACTGCCGGAGGGTGCCTGGGTTGGATCTGCCACGAAAAATGATGGCTATCTGACAGCCATCAACTCATACACCTTCTATCAGAACCAACTTCCCGCCTCACCTGAGATCCAGAAGATCGTTCACGACAAGTTCTACTGAAGTTCCGTCAAAGTTCCCCGCGTCACACCGAGCTGGCTCTGCGCCTTCAGATCGCGCCAGATTTCCTCGCCATCGCGCTGTCCGCTCATCAGCTCCTGATAAGTCCGCAGAACGATCATCGCCTCATCGGCATTCTCTTCGAGAAGCTCCACGCGGAAGCAGCGCAGCCCATGCTCACGAAGTTCGTCAAAAAACTGCGCGCCGGTTTGCGCCACCGCATTGAACAGCGTGTTGCGGCAGCCGACATCGGCCTTGAGCGGGTGTTGCATGCCCACGCGATCCTTCAGATGCACCCGGTGCTTGTCACACGGACGCCCGCAGTTGGTAAAGTCCGTGCCCTTGCTCAGGAACGCTGCAAAAACGCAGTGCTCCATGTGAAACATCGGCATGTGCTGATGCAGCGTCAGCTCAAACCATGACGGCGGCGCAGCAGCAAGCAGATCAACGACCTGCTCAATGTTCAGGTCATAGCTGATCGTCAACCGCTCCAGCCCAGACTTTTTCAAAATCTCCGCCGTGAGCGGATTGGCCACATTCAGCGAAAAATCTCCCGTCATCGGAATGCCCGCATCCTTGAAGAACGACATGGCTCCCAGATTGCGAATCAGCACCCCATGCGGCTCCGCACGCTGGATAAGCTTGAAGAAACCGGCTTCACCCGACTTCTGAATTCGCGGCGTGGCCAGCCAAACCTGCGCCGTGTCACTGCGCGCCTTGATCTGCTTCACCAAATCCGCGTAAAGCCGGATGTCTTCGAAATCCAAATACAGCCTCGGCACACCCAGCACCAGCGCAGCGTCCACATGCGCCTGCGTGCGGCACAGCGCATGAAGCTGGAGCGGCGAGTCATCCGAGGTCCCGCGCGAAGGCATCAGCGATTCCAACGTCGCAGTCACGGCCTCAAACGGCACTAAAGTTGCAGCGCCCTCGCTCCACGCCGCGATCAAATCACGCCGCATGCGGTTCAGTTCACTGACCGGCAGCATCACCTCACCCACGACATCAAATTGCACCTCGCCCAATTCAAACTCTGTCCCACCGAGGCGGCTGAACTGCTCAATGAAGGCCCCAGGAGTCAGCGGCCGCTTCATCGCAGCTTGCAACGGCATGTTCGAAGTCACCACAGTCACACCAGACTGCACACGCAAAGGCTCGCCCACCGTGCCGGTCACATGCAAATCAAGTTTACGCTGCTTGCGAATCGGGATGTCTCCTTCAAACGACTGCCGCAGCGCACGATTCAGCGCAGGATCACTCGTCTTAAACACACGCATGCCCAGCTGCACATCCTGCATCCGCAGATGCCCATGGCGAAAGCTCAGCGCACTGCCCCGCATCTCATACACACTGCCGCCCTGCTCGTAGTTAGTGTCAGACAGATTTTCAAACACCACCCCATCGCCCGGCTTCATGGCGATGTGCAGTTCATCAAGCTCGAGCGTGTCGTCATCAATGATGCGCGTGACCTGACCCACAAACGGGCCGCGTTTCTTGCCGTAGTACGCACCCACCAGCTCCTGATGGTTCACCCCATGCATCCAGCCCGGATACAGACCGCGTGAAAAAGTCATCTCAAGCGCATAGCGATCCGCCTCGCTCGCTGGAGCCGGTTGATTCGCCAAAGCACGGTCAATCGCCTTGCGATACACCTGCGTCACACCCGCCACATACTCAGGCGTCTTGAGACGGCCTTCGATCTTAAAGCTGCGGATCCCAAGCTCAATCAAGCGCGGGATTTCATCCACCGCCGCCAGATCCTGTGGCGAGAGCAGGTAGCGCTTGTCTTCAAGGTCACGCGGCTCGCCATCGACAATCATTTCATACGGCATGCGGCAAGCCTGCGCGCACTCGCCACGGTTCGCACTGCGCCGGCCCAGCGACTCGCTGGTGAGGCACTGCCCCGAGTAAGCCACGCAAAGCGCCCCGTGCACAAACACCTCCAGCGGCACCGCCGCATCCTTGAAACGCTCCAGTTCCCGCATCGAAAGCTCCCGCGCCAGCACCGCCTGGTCAATGTTCAGCTTCTTCGCAAACTCCAGCCCCTCAGGTGAGGTGATCGTCATCTGCGTGCTCGCATGCAGCCGCAGCTTCGGCGTCAGCGCCTTCACCATGCGCGCCAGACCCAGGTCCTGCACGATGACCGCATCCACACCGCAGTCCTCCAGCAGGTGCAGCTGCTTCTCAGCATCCGGCAGTTCCTTCGTGAAGATGAGCGTGTTGAAAGCCACATAACCTTTCACCCCATGCTCATGCAGGAACTTCATCAGCTCCGGCAGATCTTCTTCCATAAAATTGTCCGCCCGCAGGCGCGCATTGAAACGCGGCATGCCAAAAAAGATCGCATCCGCCCCATTCGCGACCGCCGCACGGGCACACTCCCAGTTTCCGGCAGGGGAGAGAAGTTCAGGCTTGGGGAGGTGGGAGGAAATAGTCACGGCAGGGGGGCAGAGATTACCCCGAATTCCGCAACTTGCAGGCTTTATGCTTCAGCATTTGCGCCTACGCCGACGCACCGCGCCCAGCCCCAAACCCATCAGCAGCAGCATCGCACGTCCCGGCTCCGGGACGACGAAGATGATGCCATCCGTCAAAAACTGGTCCGTATTCCAAAACCAACCATTGGTGATCATGGAGGCACCGAGCTGAAGATCCAAATCTCCGCCAGTATTCGCCGCATTGAATCCCCCGGCCACGATGGCGGCAGCACCACCATTCACAGTGCCCCAGTCGATGAGATTATAGACATCGCCAAAGCCGGGATCATAACCGCTGCCAAGCTCCACCTTGATCGTGCTTCCCGCCGCGAGCGTGAGCGTCCCCTGCACAACGAGAGCGTCATGATTGCCAAAGCTGCCATTGAGCAGGCCCGACGTCTGAACGCCATCGGTGGGGTCCGCCTCATTGCCCGTAGCTCCAGCCAGAGTGAAAAGTACCCGCGGTGCCACAGAGCTGCCGCCCCCGGCCAGCGTCAGGCTACCGGTGCTGACGTCCGTAACCGTCAGCGTGCCAATGCCCGCGCCACCATTGTCCCCCGCACTCAGCAGGCCGTTGATCACGGTGGCACCTTGAACAGCACCAGATCCAGAAAGCGTGGCACCACTGCTGACCACCACAGCGCCCGTACCGCTCTGCCCGGCACCCGCATGCCCTACTTGCAGATTACCAGCAGTCACCTGGGTGGTTCCCACATAAGTATTCGCACCCGTGAGGGTGAATTTGCCCGCCCCTTGCTTCACCAAGCCACCAGCACCAACGATGGTGCCAGAGTACGTGGTATCTGCGGTGCTGCCAGTAGTGAGCCGGGTGCCTGGCGTGCCCGCGGTGTCTGCGGCAGCGATGGTCCCCAGATTGACGGTGCCCCCACCGGAAAGAGATTTGATAGTCTGCGAATAATCCGCCTGGCTGCTGGTGAGCGCGAGCATGGCGGTCGGGTCATTGGCGATGGTGATGTCCGAGTTGGCGGAGAGTGTGTTGACGGCACCGGCCTGGAGGATGCCTTTGCTGATCAACGTGGCACCGGAATAGGTATTGGCACCCGTGAAGGTCTGCGTCCCTTCGCCCATCTTGGTCAGCGCGACAATGCCGCTGCCGTCCACGAGGGCACCGCCGAAGAAGGTGGTGTAAAGAGCGCTGGCGTTCGCGCTGACGAGGGTGCTGCTGTTATTGTCCCCAATGGTGAGAGTCGAGGTCGTGCCGGTTCGGTTGTTGGTGACAAAGGTGTTGGCGTGGGTGCCGTAGGAGATGAGGCTGTTGATGGTCTCGTTGTAGCCATAGAGATCCAGTGTCACGGGAGTGGCTGCGGTGGTGCCGCCGCTGAGGATCACATCGCCTTTGCCAAGACCATTGGGAATGACTTCAGAAGCGCCAAGGCGCAGCGTGACGACGGCTGTCGTGCTATTGAATGCGGTGGTGCCATTGAGGTTGGTGTTGATGGACAGGTTGCCGTTGAAGTCGTTGTTGGGATTGGCCAGGACAATGATGTTGCCGCCACCGGCACCGCCGGAGAGATCGAGCCCATAATCACCCGTGATCTTGCCAGCGAGGGTGTTGAAGTTGGTGGCTCCAGTATTGACGGCACCGATCCGGGTGTCACCGGTCAAGGTGATGGTGGAGGTGCTGGTGCCGATGGTGTTGGAGGAGCTGAGACGGAGCGCGCCGGGGATGTTGCCTTCGCCATAGCCGGTGCCGGCGAGGTAAAAGTCGTTGGTGTAGGTCGCGCCTGCATTAAACCAGAGGGTGGCCCCAGCGGTCACGGTGACAGCCCCGCTGCCGAGGGCACCCGCAGAATCAATGCGGTTGCGGCCCTGAGTGAAGATCGAGCCACCGGTGAAGGTGTTGGTGCCGGAGAGGAACAACTGCCCGGTGCCGGTCTTGACCAAGGTAACGACACCCGTGCCGTTGTCGGCGATGGTGGACTTGATAGAAAAATCGAAGCCGGCGCTGTTGAGGATGATCTCACCAGCAGTGTCATTCGCGCCCCCGGCGGTAAGGGTGCCCACGTTGTTGCCAGTGCCGATGGTGAAGGTGCCATTGGTGCCGCTTTGATTCCAAATGGAACCGGCGGCGCCCAAGCGAAGGGTTTCGCCGGAGCCAATGTCGAGGATGCGGACGACGATGGAATTGTCGGCGCTGTTGTTGCGAACCATGAGGGTATTGATGTCCGTAGTGCCCGCTGCGGTGGTGATGGTGCCGCTGGCGTCATTGATGAGCAGATTCGACGTGGTGGCGCTGATGATGTCGCCACCGCCATAGGTGGTGTAAACCCCGGCTCCGGCAGCGATGACATTGCCGATGGCAGCGCCGGCGGTGGCTTTCACCGCCCAGTCATTTCCCACGATGGCCCAGCCGCCGAGGATGCCGCTGGCATCATTGGCCGTGGTGGTGGTGATGCCGTTGGTGAGCGACTGCGTGCCGGGAGGCAGGGTAAATTCGAGGATGCTGCCGGCATTGCGTGTAATGGAGCCGAGGTTGACGACTGTATCCGCGCTGGCACTTCCCTGGGTCACGGTGACGTAGCTGCGGCTGGCATTAAGAAGGGTGTTGTTGAAGGTCTGGCTGACGACGGTGCTGTCGTTTTTGCCTGCGACCCAAAGCTTGCCGCCGCCGAGGACAAGACGGCTGGCGCTGTTAACGATGTTCGTGGCGGGAGCGGCCACGGGGGTGAAGTCGAGCTTCAAGGCACCTGCTGTAGCTTGAGTCACGGAACCATTGTTGGCGTTGTGCGCGCCGCCATTGACGGTGGTGTCACCGGTGTACGTACTGGCACCGCTGGTAGCTCCGGTGAGCGTGAGTATGCCAGTGCCGATTTTGGTCAGGCCACCGGTACCGCTGAGAATGCCCGAGTAGGTTTTGCTCACGTCATTGTTGCCGACCTGTAGGGTGACAGCCGCACTGCTGACGTCCTGCAGCAGGAGGTTGCTGGTACCTTCCAGCGATCCCACGATGAAGGTGCCGATGCCACTGGCAAAGCTCAAATTGATAGCCGTGGCGGTGGCATTGACCAGACTGATGCTGGCATTTTGCGCGGCACGCACATGGCCCAGCCTGAAGCCGCCGGTGGAGGTGTTGGTTGAGTTGCTGGTGATGGTGCCGAAGTAGGTGTTGGCATTGGTGAGGGTCAGTGAACCGTTGCCAGCATTGACCCGGAGCGTCCCGCTGCCGCTGATGATACCGGAAAAGACGGTGACATTGTTACCCATGGAGAGAGAGACCGTTCCGTTCTGAAAGAGGATGCGACCACTGCCCGCGAGGCTGCCAATCTGGTCATTGGCACGGGTGTTAAGAACGCCGCCGGTGTTGACGGTGATGATGGCGCTGTCGCTGATGTTGTTGGGGCCGCCACTCCAGTAAAAGGTGCCGCCGCTGTTGATGTTGATGCCGCTGGCGGCAGCAAGCTGGTTGGCACTGCCGCCCGTGCCGATGAGTGCCAAGGCACCCCCGTTGATGTTGATGGCCCCGCTCCCCAGATTGAAGTAGCTGGCGCTGCCAGAGGCACCGTAGTCCAGCGTCAGCATACCCACTCCCGTCTTGGTCAGACCGGACGCGATCATCTTACTGCTGATCACTGCGTCCATGTTCTGCACGTTGGCCGTCGGACCCGTGCCACTCAGGGTCAGTGTCTGCACACTGTTGGAGTCGCCAGTTATCGGCGGTGTGGCGGGAGCGATGATCACGTGACCCGCTTGGAAATCGAGTCCGGTGGCAGTCTGGGCCGCACTCAGAGTGACGGTGTAAGATCCGGTGCCATCAATGCCCGCAGCGAAGACCACGGCGCTGCCTGGGACATAATCACCAGTGGCCGTGAGCCCCCTGGCATCCGTGCTCCAAAAGGCATCCGTGCCCCAGGTGCCGCCGGCATTGCCGGAATACGCGATCGCACCATTGGTGTCCCAGTACAGGGTCGCCGCATGGGACGACTCGAAAGCAAAGACAAAGTACAGGAGCGCGATGAGACGAGCGCCTGATGTGAAAGACACGGGCATGAGGTTAGAGGCTTTTTTTGGGACTCACGCCGCGGCGCGAGAGGAGGGGAGGAAAGGGATAACCTTTTCCACCACTCGAACCAGCCAATTCTGCTCCAAAAAACCTTCAGTGAGCTGTCATCACAGCAACTACAAAGACTAGTCTGTTCGCCTCAAAGTCATCCAACGATGATACCCTTGGCCTTGCGCTCTTTCTCGCGCTCCAGCAGCGGGATCTTCTCTCCAGTTTCGAGAACCTGCACTCCCAGATCACCGATCTTGGAGAAGGTAAGATCATTCAAGGCGGGAACTTCTGCGCTGAGACGCTTGAAGACATCTTCGACGGTGTAGATGCCATTCGAGCCGCCGCAGGCGACAATGAGATCACGCAGGATTTCCCAGGTGTCGTGCGCATTGCCGGGAGCTTTGACCGCCTTGTTCAGGCGCTGAAGACGACCCGTGACGTTGATCATGCTGCCGCGCTTTTCGGCATAGGCCGTGCCAGGGAGCACGACGTCACTAAGCTCGGCACTGGCGTTGGCCAAGATGTGCAACGAGGCGATGAACGGCACCTTTTCAAGGTCACGCTGCGCGAAACCGACCTTGAGCAAGTTCTCACCCAGAGCGAGCACCACACGCAGGCGGCCACGGCTCATGAGTTCGGCGATCTCGGCCATTTTGGCACCAGGCTCGATGCCGAGGATCAGCTTGGCACCGTTCGTGTTCGGATTGAGGTCGTCAGCGCGGAGGTAATTGTCAGCACCACCAGTGCGTGGAATGACATCGACATTCGTGGTTCCAAGCTGCGCGGCCAAATGCTTCACGAAGAACAATTCTTCGTTCGTCATGCGTGCGCTTGCGATGATCGCAATCTCCTCACCCTTCTTCCCGGCAAGAGCGGTGGCGATATTGCTGAGCGCAGCCTTCCAGGTGGCGATCTGGTGTTTGCCACCCGTCTTGATCATCGGATCAGTCAGGCGGAATTCACTGTTCACGAAGTGGAAGTCGAGACGACCGCTGTCGCACATCCATGAGGAGTTGACGTCATTGTTGTCACGCGGCGTCTGGCGGTAGATCGTGTCACCACGGGCACTGACCTCCATGTTGCAGCCACGGCCGCAGCCGGTGCAGATGCTGTTGGTCTCGTTGAGGAACCAGACGCGCTGCTGGAAGCGGAAGTCGTTGGAGGTCAAAGCACCCACAGGGCAGATGTCCACCGTGTTCAGCGAGTAGTTGTTCTCCAGGCGCTTGCCGGGATGCACGGACAGCGTGGTGAAGCTGCCGCGCTCAGTGAAGCCGAGCACCGGATCATCAGCAATCTCAGCAGTGAACCGGATGCAGCGGCTGCACATGATGCAGCGCTCGTCATCCAGACGCACGCGCGGACCGATATCAACATTCTTCGGCTTCTTGACCTTGTCCTCACGGAAGCGGCTCTCGCCCTTGCCGTGCTCCACGCTGAACTCCTGCAAGCGGCACTCACCAGCCTGATCGCAAATCGGGCAGTCGAGCGGATGATTGATGAGGAGAAACTCCATCACACCTTTGCGGCACTCCTGCGTGAGGATGGACTCCGTGCGAATACCCATGCCTTCAGCAATCGTGTTGGCGCAGGCAATGACGGGGCGTGGCATCCAGCCGATCTTCGGCATGCCATGCTCGTCTTTCTCCGGCTCGGTTCCCGGGGCCGGTCGCGGCGGCATGCCCATCTCCACCAAACACATGCGGCAGTTGCCGGGGGAGGAGAGTTTCGGATGGTAGCAGTAGCTCGGGACTTCCTGCTTGGCCTGCTTGCACGCCTCGATCATGCGCGTGCCTTTGGGGAACTTATGCCAGACACCGTCGATCTGTACATTCACGAGATCGGATGGCGGTGGAGCAGCAACAGGGGCAGGAGCTTCGGCGGGGGCAGGCATGAGCGAAGAAAAAAAGGGGCTTGAGCCGATTATCGGACCCCCTCGGGGAGGGGCAACTCGATTTTGTGAAAAGTTTCACAAGCGGACCGCAAGCCCGCGCACAGTCCGGATTGGGCGCTCACCACAAGCGCGAGGCACCGAGCAGCGAAAGTGGCGCGTCCGGTGAGAGCAGTGTCATGCCAGACTCAATGGCCTGCGCGGCCAGCAGCCGGTCAAATGGATCCAGATGCACACGCGGCAGCTCGCCGCTGCGGTAAATGGCGTCTGCTTCGAGCGGCCACCGTTCCAACCGATGAAACTGCATCTGCAGAGGTGCCCACTCGCGCGGGCTGGCTGGCAGCGGGAGCTTTCCTGACGAATGCTTCAGCGTGACCTCCCACAAGCTCACATCACTCAAAAACAGCCGGTTACCGGGATCATTGATGACGTTTGTGGCGGTGGTCGAAAGCCTGCCCTGTGGCATGGCGAGCCAGATGAACGCGCAGGTGTCCAGCAGTACGTTCATAGGCCCCACTCGGTCAGTTCTTCGTCAGAGAGCGGGGCAAAGGCTGAGTCTGGCACCACCATGACCGGGCCAAGGCACTCACCCACCTTCGGGCGTGTCTGCGGCGGGTCTTTCCGCAACGGTGTCAGCAGTGCCACAGCAGTCTTGCCACGGGCAATGATGAACTCCTGCCCCTTTTCGACCTCAGCAAGGTAGCGCGAGAGATGGGTCTTGGCCTCATGGGTGGTAATAGTGGTCATGACAGTCGAGATTGTCCCAGTTAGGCCTCAATTAGTCAACTTAGTTTAGTCTGTGGCAAGAATGCAAGTTGGGTGCCTGCTCCCGCGCGAGTTCTTCCGGCCTACGCGGGCGAGAATTTGTGCCAGGACTGCTGGACGGAACCGAAAAGGACTGGCCGTGCGGAATGCTGCTTCAGGTCACCGTTTGGCAAGATCGGAACCAGTGAAGAATTTGGTGCTGGCATCCAGGAGACAGCATGTCATGAATGCCGCCCTCATGCCCATCCCGGTCATCCTGAATCCCGCCGCCCGCAGCACCAAGGCTGCCTCCCTCGAAGCTACGCTGCGCAAGCTCTCCCCAGAGCCGGAACTGCACCTGACCACAGGCCCAAATGATGCAACGCTGATTGCAGAGCGCCTCGCCACTGAAGGTCACGAACTCGTCGTCTCCGCCGGCGGTGATGGCACCATGAACGAAGTGCTGCAGGGCATCTGCCGCGCCAACGCCCGCCGCAAACCCGGTGAAAAGCACACCGCGCTCGGTGTTTTACCTTTGGGTACGATGAACGTTTTCTCCCTGGAACTGAAGCTGCCAGGCCGCGACATCGAAGCCTGCTGGCGGAAGATCACCAACGGCCAGCGCCGTGAGGTCGATCTCTGGATGGCGAACGACCTGTATTTCGCCCAGCTCGCAGGGGTGGGGCTCGACGCCCAGATCGTCCAGGAAACCTCCTGGGAAGCGAAGAAAAAGTACGGCCCGCTGAGCTACGTCATGAGCGCGGTGAACGTGCTCATGCGGACCCCGCCGACACTCAGTGTACAAATCGAAGGCAAATCGCCGATGCTCGGCACCGTGGTGCTCGTGGGCAATGGCAAACACTACGGCGGCCCGTTCCCCCTGTTCCGTGATGCTTCCAACATCGACGGCAAACTTGACCTCCTCATCTTTCGCGGCCTGGGCGGAATGGAGTTCCTCCAAGTGCTGCGCGGCGTGCTCTTGGACGGTTACCAAGAGTGCGAGGATCTAGATTATATCCAGACCAGCGAATTTACCGTGACGGCGGACCCCGGCGAGGCCCCCGTGGAGCTTGATGGCGAGTTGGCGGACCTGACCGCCCCCGTGGTTTTTCGTCCCGCCCCGTTTCGCTTGAGCGTGAGCGCGGGCTGAAGGTCTTCGACTTGGGCTTGGAATACGAAGGCTTGTCGTCGGAAGAAGACGACCAGCTTGCAGAGCCGCTCTTTTTGCCACGCGTGGGCTTCCCTTCGGAAGACCGGCTTGAAGGGCTCTTTTTGCCACGGATCGGCTTCTCTTCGGAAAAACGGGCCGGAGCGCCACTCTTCTTGCCACCTGTAGGCTTGAAACCACGCGGTTCGCGAGTCTCGGAGCTGCCTTCACGCTTCGGAGCGCGTCTGCTCAGGGGCCGGTGATCTTCGATCCCGTCGTCCTTTTCTTCGGCAGGCTTGCGTTCCAGCTTCGGCTTGGCCGGCTCTTCCTTGAAGAAGCGTTCGACCTCCGTCGGCGTGAGTTCTTTGTAGGCCCCTTTGGACAGGCCGTGCAGTTTCAGCCAGCCGATGCGGATGCGGGTCAGGCGTGTGACCTCGTAGCCGAGGTAATAAAGCATCATGCGGATCTGACGCTTGAGCCCCATCTTAAGGACGATGTGCGCGCGGTAGTCGCCATCCATCCAAGTGCGTTCAGCGCGTGCAAACCCTTCTTCGGTCATCATGCCTTTGACGAGTTTCGCCATGATGCCTTGGTTGAGCGCCTGATCGACGACCACTTCGTATTCTTTTTCAGCACCCTGACTCGGGTGAATGATCCGGTGGGAAAGATCCCCGCGATTGGTCAAGAGAATGAGCCCTTCGCTTTCTTTGTCGAGGCGGCCGACGTGGTGCAGATTCTGATACTTCAGAGGCAACAGGTCGTAAATGGTCATGCGCTCGTGCTTGTCGCCACGAGAGCAGAGGTAGCCTTTCGGCTTGTTCAAAACGAGAACGACGGGCGCCTCGGCCCGCACCGGCGAGCCATCGACCACCACTTTGTCCTCCGGCAGCACCTTCGTGGCCAGCTCGGTGATGAGGTGCCCATTGATGGACACACGTCCGCCGAGGATGATCTCCTCCGCGCCACGCCGTGAGGCAATGCCGCACTGGCTCAAATATCGGTTAAGGCGCACAGGAGGAAAGCCTTACTCGGGCTTGGTCTTGGGCAGATTGGTCGGCAGGCGGCCTTCTTTCCACAAACCACGGGTTTTGAGAAGCTTGACGCGCTCTCCACGCTTCAAAACGCTGCGCTTGGTACCGACGGAGCCGGAATTTCTGAGGCTGCTATGCTGGGACATGATTCTAAAGGGTCTGGGGGTGAAAAAGGGCGCGAAGAATAGCAGCCCCAAGCACGGGTGCAAGGGGTTTTACACGACAGAGCAAACGGTCGGGCAAGGCCTAGAATTTTAAATCAGCCACGGTGAGGCTAGGCGGTCCTTCTTGCTTGAAAGTCAGTCTGTCGCCATCTGGCATGACTAGATCAAGCATAGTACCACCCTTCTCCCGCCGGACCACGGCCCTTCCAATGGCTTTGGGATCATCCAAAACGGGCGCGTCTCCCGAAAGGTCATAAAACTGAAGTGACCAAAAGTCGGGACCAACTTGGCGCCACGCACCAAAGAAAAAGGTATGCATAACGTCCAGTTGGAAGATCTTTGCATCACTAGCATCCAAATAAATGCCTCCTCCTGGAGCTTCCCAGTGCGCCACCAATGGATTGACCGGTGAGACTGGCGTTCGAAGGGTGAGCCACAAGACTGCCACGCCAAAGATCAAAACAATCAGGAGCGGAATAGAAGCGCGTTTCATGGGAAGCGGCTCAACCCAGTACTTTCTTTCGCACAATCTCCGTCACCATCTTCGGATTCGCCTTCCCTTGGCTGGCTTTCATCGCCTGTCCGGTGAACCAGTTCATCGCCTTCTCATTGCCAGCCTGAACCTCCGCCACCTTGTCTGGATTGGCCGCGAGGATTTGCTCAACAATGGCCTCCAGTGCACCCGTGTCACTCACCTGCTCAAACCCCTTGGCCTTGATGATTTCCGCCGCAGGCTTGCCGGTTTCAAACATCTCGACAAAGACTTCCTTGCCCTGGTTGTTTGAGATCTTGCCGCCTTCAATCGTAGCGACCAGAGAACTCAGCGCCTCCGGCTTTACAGGACAGTCGGCAAGCGTCAGCGAGCGGTCATTCAGAGCACCCAGCAGATCATTGATGACCCAGTTGGCCATCTTCTTCGCCGGCACCTGCGTATCAGCGGCCACGGCCGCCTCATACCATAAAGCGAGCTCCTTCTCACTGGCGAGCACGCTGGCATCGTAAGCACTGCATCCGTAGTCCTTTTCAAATCGCGCACGCTTTTCATGCGGCAGCTCCGGCACCTGCGATTTGACCTTGGCCAGCAACTCAGCCGTGCGCACCGGCAGCAAGTCAGGATCTGGGAAGTAGCGGTAATCATGCGCATCTTCCTTCGAGCGCATGAGCGTGGTCTCGCCACGGTCATCATCCCAGCGCAGGGTGCTTTGAACCAGTTTTTCACCCCGGTCCAGACAGTCGGCCTGACGCTCGGTCTCATATTTGATCGCACGCCGAATCGCCGACATCGAGTTAATATTCTTCAACTCAATCTTGGTGCCCAGCTCCTTCTGACCTTCCGGACGCAGGGAAATGTTCACGTCGCAGCGCATGTTGCCCTTCTCCATGTCCGCATCGCTCACACCGCCATAGATCAGGATCTGCCGCAGGCTCCCCAGATAGGCCACCACCTCCTCCGCACTGTCGAGATCCGGCTCGCTGACAATCTCCATCAGCGGCGTTCCCGCGCGATTGAAATCAAGCGCGCTGAACTTGTCATAGTGCGTGGACTTGCCCACATCCTCCTCCAAATGGATGCGCGTCAGCTTCACCACCTTCCCCGGATTCGCGATGCTCTTCTGCGCGTCCTTCGGATACGCATAATCATACAGCGGCACGCCGCCCCCCAGGCAGAGCGGGAAAGGCATCTGGGTGATCTGGTAGTTCTTCGGCATGTCCGGGTAGAAGTAGTTTTTGCGATCCCAGTTCACTACCGGCGGCGTCTCGCAGCCCAGCATCAGCCCCGTGAGAAGGGTCTTTTCAATGGCCGCCTGATTCAACACCGGCAGCGCCCCCGGCAGCCCCATGCAAGTGGGGCAGGTGTGCGTGTTCGGCTCCGCCCCATACTCAACCGGGCACGCGCAGAACATCTTGCTGCGCGTCGTGAGCTGCGCGTGAACTTCAAGGCCGATGGTGAGGATGTATTTGGGCATGCAAAAAGGAAAGGACGAGTGCCGGAAGATGAAAGCGAGAGCAAAGGCCGGAGCAACGGGCCGTTGGCGGTTTTTTCACCCTCTGCTTCTCAATACAACTTCACCGGCTGCGGCGGTGGTGGCTGCTGATACACCACCGAGTCCATCGCCTGCTCCAAGCCCATGCCGCTGAGTATGGGCTGCAGGTCGGGGTGGTTGGCCACCTTCTCGATCTTGCGCATCTGCATCAGTCCCGCGAAGTCTTTGTTCTCGATGGCTTTTCTCACATCGGGATCATAGCCAAGCTGGGCAATGAGCGGATGATTCAGCGCATTGGCCGTGGCCGGACTTTGCTCGGCCAGCCGTTGCCACATGGTACCTTCAGGCCACAGAATCAGCAGGCGGGCCAGATTGGCTGTGGGCTTGATGTCGTAGGGGTCCAGCCTTTTGGCCAGACCGCCGATGAAGCTGTTATCCACGCGCTGACTCAGGCTGTAAAAAACAGACTTTGCCTGGCTCTCGATCGAACCGCCTTTTTTGACGATCTCTGCAGCGTTCTCCATTCCATACAGGCTGCCAACCACTCGCAGCACCATGCTGCCCAGCCACAGCAGCCCGCCGGAAGGAATGATGCTCACGATCAGCCCCTTCCAGCCCGTAAGCCCACCCAGCAGCCTCAGCAGACCCAAAGCGGCCAGAAAATACGTGCCCACCTGGCAAAGAAAGAACATCAACAACCCGGCGGCGGCAGAAAGAAACATGAGCCGGTTCGTCGTCATCGTCATGCCCGTGGCACCGAAAATCTGCACACGATGCATGAACACATACCACGCCGCCCACACCGATACCGCCAGCGAGGCCACTCCTATGATTTGCTTCACCACCCCTTTGGCAAACGCCAGCCCCGCCGTGAAGGCGATGAAGCCAACAATCGCGATGGTGGCCCACATGCTGGAGGGCACCTTCTGCGCATACTGGAGCACTTCGCTGGGGTGAGTCATAAGCGAGATAAGTAAATATTCAGGTCATCTTAACATCTCCCATCCTCCTGTCGTGCGAGAAAATGACCTTAGATCAAATCCTGCATCGCCCGCAGCTTGGCATGGGCCGCGCCACGGTCCAGCAGCTCCTCGGCCAGCACTCTTCCTGCCACCAAATCCACCACGATGCCGGTGATCACAAAACCCGCCGCTGCGTTCAGCACCGCGATGTCACGCTTGGCCCCCTTGATCGTCCCTGCCAGCACACCTTCGAGGATCAGCGCGTTTTCCGCGGCATCCCCACCCACCAGATCTTCCAGCGCAGCGTTGCCAAACCCAAGCGCCTTGGGATCCACTTGAGTCTCACTCAGCTTCCCCTCGGCGACCTGGCACACATCGTTCACCCCCAGCGTGGAAAGCTCATCCATCCCCTGCCCGTCAGCAGCGGTGCCATGCACCACCCAGGCGCCTTTGCGGCCCAGCTGCACCAAAATCTCACCAAAAGCCCGCGTCAGCTTCGGATCAAACACACCGATGAGCTGGTAGTCCGGCCTTCCAGGATTCAGCAGCGGCCCGAGCACATTGAAAATCGAGCGCTGCCCCTCCGCCGCGAGCAGCTTGCGCGCCTCCGCCACCGCCTTGAACGTCGGATGGTACAACGGCGCAAAGAAGAACCCCAGCCCGATATTCTCAATGCCCGCGACGACTTTTTCCTTCGGCAGATCAATCTTAATTCCCAGCGCCTCCAGCACATCCGCGCCACCCGCCTTCGAGGTGATGCCACGGTTGCCATGCTTCGTCACGCACACCCCACCCGCAGCCAGAATAAACATCGCCGTGCTCGACACGTTGAACAAATGCAGCTGATCCCCGCCCGTCCCCACCACATCCAGCATCGGCCCCAGCAGCTTCGAGCGATCAATGCCCGGATCGACCGCCAGCTTCAAAAACTCCTTCACAAACATCGCGATCTCCGCCGGAGTTTCACCCTTCTTCGCCAGAGCCCGCAGAAAATTCGCCTTCGCCGCCGCCGTGACCGCAGCATCAACCAACTGGGCCGCCGCCTCCGTGATCTGCGTGTCGTCCAGGTGCGTTCCAGCTTTGAGTGAGGCGATGAGGTTTTCCATGGGCGAAGTCTGCCGCGTCCCCGCTTCTTGGCAAACACTTGAGTGATTGCGATCTGCAACGATTTAGCCTATCCTCCTCCCGTGAGCAGTCGCGATCCAGCCTTGAAGACATGCCTCAATCCCCCATCGCAGCCAGCCCCCACCCCGAAGACCTCCTCCTCACGGAAGCGCTCCAAGTCTGCCGAGGAAGTATGGTCTATGATCAAGCGGAATCTGGGTCGCAAGCTGATCTGGATTCCCAGCGGCGTCGACAGATAACCGCATTGGAAACTTGGGGACAACGCGATGGACTGTGAAAGCGAACTCGTTCCCTTTGACGTCATCCCCATCCTGGCAAAAAGCCCGCAGCTGGAATCTTTGCACGCAGCCCTGGCCCGTCTCGACTCCCAATCCCACCTTGCAGACCCATCTTGAGCACCCGTCCCATCCTCGGCATTGATCTCGGCACCACGAACTCCCTCGTCGGTGTCGTTGACAGCGGTTTCCCCATCCTTCTTGCCGATGAAAACGGCAGCCGCAGCACCCCCAGCGCCGTCTGCATCGCAGCAGACGGCAGCCTCACGGTTGGTGCCGTCGCCTTGCGCCAGCGCGCCCTGCACCCCACGCGCACCATCACCTCAGTAAAACGCCTCATCGGCCGCCGCCCCGGCGAAGCCGGATGGACGCCGCCTTACTCTCTCAGCGAACTGAAAACCTCCCCCGTCGAAGTTTCCGCAGAAATCCTCAAGCACCTCAAAGCCGTCGCCGAGCGGGCGCTCGAACAATCCGTCTCCCAGGCCGTTATCACCGTCCCTGCCTACTTCAACGACGCCCAGCGCAACGCCACCAAGCGCGCCGGCGAACTCGCCGGTCTCGAAGTCCTCCGCATTCTCAGCGAGCCCACCGCCGCCGCTCTCGCCTACGGTCTCGACAAACTCTCCGAGCATCAAAAAATCGCCGTCTATGACCTCGGCGGCGGCACCTTCGACATCTCCGTCCTCGAAATGCGCGACGGCACTTTCCAGGTCCTCTCCACCGCAGGCGACACCCAGCTCGGCGGCGATGACATCGACCGCCTGCTCGCCGAATTCATCGCAGAGAAACTCGCCCTGCCCACCCACGACATCCGCGTCCTCGAAGCCGCCGAGTCCGTCAAAAAGCGCCTCTCCACCGACGACTGCGCCTCCTTCAATGGTCTCGACATCACCCGCGCCGATCTCGAAAAAATCGCCCGCCCATGGATCGAGCGCACCCGCATCCACTGCCTGCGTGCCTTGAGCGATGCCGGCGTCAAAGCCACAGAGCTGGATGAAGTCATCCTCGTCGGCGGCAGCACCCGCATGCCACTGGTGCGCGATTACGTACGCGAACTCTTCGGCCGAGAGCCCAACACCACGCAGAACCCGGACGAAGCCATCGCCCTCGGTGCCACCATCCAGGCAGGCATCCTCGGCGGCAGCCTGCGCCAGGTGCTGCTGCTGGATGTCACCCCGCTCTCCCTCGGCATCGAAACCTTCGGCGGCTTGATGAACATCATCATCCCGCGCAACACCACCATTCCCGCCAAAGCCGGTGAGATGTTCACCAACGCCGTGGCCAATCAGGACAACATGCTCATCCGCATCCTCCAGGGCGAACGCGAACTCGCCAAGGATAACTGGGAGCTCGGCCGCATCGAAGTCCCCTTCCCGCCCGGCCCCAAAGGCAGCGCCCGCGTCGGCGTGCAGTTCAGCATTGATGCCGACGGCATCCTCCACGTCCTCGCCCGCGACACCGCCACGAATCAGGACACCACCCTGCAAATCACCGGCACCGCCGTCGATGTCGAAGACGAACGCGTGGAGCAGATGATCGCCGAGAGTGTCGATTTCGCCTTCGAGGACATGAACGAACGCATCTGGACCGAAGCCAAGCTCAAGGCGGAAGAACTCCTCCCCGCCGTCGCTGCCGCACTCGATCAACTCGCTGACGCGATCAGCACCGAAGAAAAATCCGCCATGCTCAGCCAGGCCGCCGCCGTCCACGCCTTGCTCGATGCCCCTGATCACGACGCCAAGTCCCTCAAAGCCGCCACCCAGTTGCTCGATGACGCCACCCAATCTCTGGCCGTGCTGCTGATCGACCGCGCGATGGAAGAATCGCTGGTTCGCCGTGGCTTGATCTGATTTTCCTGTTCCCATTTTTGGAGCAGGCGGCTACCCTCCGCCGCTAATGATCGTTTTTACAGGCCATGAATGAGAAATCTCAACATGACGGAGCCGTGGGATGGACCCCGCCAGCAGCGGAGCACCTGCAGGCCATGCTGCCTCAGTATGATCAATGGGAGATGATCGGCTGCGGTGGCATGGGTGCCGTGTATAAAGCGCGCCAGACTTCACTCGACCGCCTCGTGGCCATCAAAGTGCTGCCTCCCCAGGTGGCGGAAGACGAGGCCGAGTACATCGAACGCTTCAAGAACGAAGCGCGCACAATGGCAAAAATGAACCATCCCGCCATCGTCGCCGTGTACGACTTCGGCGAGACCCGCGATGAACTGCTCTACATCGTCATGGAGTACATCGACGGCACGGACGTGGCCAAGATGATCCATGCCCAAGGGAAGCTGCCGGTGGATCACGCCATGGCGATCACCGCCCACGTCTGCGACGCCCTGGCCTACGCGCACGAGCACGGCGTCGTTCACCGCGACATCAAGCCCGCAAACATTCTCATCAACATGGAAGGCGCCGTGAAGGTGGCCGACTTCGGTCTGGCCCGCATGCACGATCCTGGGCAGTCCGGCAGCTTGACCCAGGAAGGCACCACCATGGGCACCCCAGACTACGTCGCACCCGAGGTTCTGATCATCGGCATGCAGGTCGATGGCCGCGCCGATCTCTATGCAGTCGGCGTGATGCTCTACAACATGCTCACCGGCAAGATCCCACGCGGCAATTTTCCAATGCCCAGTGAGAAAATGGGCTGTGACACACGCTACGACGCCATCGTGCGCAAAGCGATGGAGCAGGATGTGGCCAGCCGCTATCAGACGTCCCGAGAACTGCGCCGTGATCTCGATCAAATCCTCACCGTCCCCGTCGCCAAAGAAAAACCGGCCCGGCAGGCTCCCGTCGGCGGCATGCTCCCGCGCCAGCCACCACCACCCCCGCCGCCGCCAGGCACCCCTTGGGGCATGATCGCCGCCGCCGTCATCGTTCTCGGCGTAGCTGCTGTCCTTCTCCTGCGGCCGGGCGGGCAGCCTGCGGCACCAGCCGTACCCGAACTTGCTCAGTCCGCGCCCTCCAAGCAGGAACCCGTACTTGCACAGGAGCCTGCCAAACAGACACCCGTGATGAAGCCACCGTCTCCTGTGGCACCCGAACCAGTCATCGTGCGAGCCGACCCCAACGCCCCCAGGGGCAGTCCTTTGTCCACCATGCCGGTGCTGGAATTTAAAGGGCACTTCTACCAGCTCGTCGGCGAAGGCAGGAACCAGGCCGACGCCCAAAAGCATGCGCTAAGCCTTGGTGCCCACCTGGCCACCATCAACAGCCAGGAGGAGCAGGACTGGATGGACAAAACGATGCCGCCTTACTTGAAGCAGGTCAGCCTTTTGCACGCCACCATCGGCGGTGTGCGCGAAAAGGGGGTGTGGAAGTGGGTCACAGGCGAAGCCTTTGAATACACTCATTGGGATGATCCTGCGGCCGCCGCAGCCGATCCAGAGAAAAAGCTCATCCTTAAACTCGACATGAAAGCACCCGCCCTGACGCACTGGGGCCTGGGCGGCGAAGCCGGCGGACGCACCTTCCTCCTCGAATGGGATGCCGCGCCATCGAAAGCCCCCGCGCCCGTCCCTCCGCCTCAACCCGTGGTCGAAAGCGATGGCGCGAAACGGCTGCGTGAACTGGACTCCAGCTTCCATGCAGCGTTGGAGCGTGACGTCCTGACGGCACATCGCACTGCGCTGGAAGACTTGAACACCAAATACCTCGCCGCTTTGGATCGTGCACTGTCAGCGGAGACAGCCGCAGCGCGTTTGCCACAGGCGCTCGCCCTTCGTGAGGAGCAGCAGCTCATCACCAGCCACGCCCCGCTGCCTACCGAGGATGCCCCAAATCTGCCTGCACCGCTGAATACGCTGCGCTCCACCTACCGCACCAGCCTCCATCCCATCGAGAGCGCCCGTAGCAACGGCATCACCTCCCTCTTCCTGAAGTATGAAGTAGTCCTGAAAGCCGCGAAGCTCGAATGGACCCAGGCTGCAATGCTGGACGACGCCAAACTCGCAGATGAACGCATCGCCAGTCTTTCCCGCGAACGTGCCGCGCTCCTCAATGAGGCCAAGGAACTCCTGCCAGGAGGACTTGAAATGGTGCTGCAAAAAAACGACCGCTTCACCTCGGCAGACTCGTTCACGCCACCCGTGGAGTTCACCCTCGTGGTGAAAACGCGCCAGGATGACCTGCGGCTGGCCTACACCGCCAAGCAGGTGATCTTCAACTGGGAAAAAAAACAGGACGAGCTCCGCCTCGATGCCGACCCCGGCGGCGCCCGCCATGTGCCCGGCATGGGGCGCATCCCGGAGGACACCTTTGTCACCATCCAATGGCTCATCCAGCCGCACATGCAGAGCATCAGTGTCGATGGCAAACGTCGTTTCCTCCACTTTGGCGACTACTCCAAGGTGGAAAAACCCCTGGAAATTTTTCCACTGAATCACGTCGTCACGATCAAATCCGCCAAGGTGAAAGTGATGGACCTCCAGACCGCCGAAGACCAGATCGCCAGCACTCCGGCAATGCGTGAGCTTTTTCTCAACAAAACCGAATGGACTGGCAACCTCACAATTCCTGCAGGCAGCTATCACCCCCTGCACCGCATCGACATCGGCGCTCCCGGCAAGAAAGACCCTAGAGCCAATTACGACGAGCAGCGTGGCGATGTGACGAGCCTGCCCGGCATGCGCATCGAAAACGTGCGCTTTCACATGCGCGAAGGCTCATGGCAGGCCACCAGCGGCCATTTCCGCGATGTGAGAATCACCGCCGACCTCGGCGGCAGCTTCGAAGCACGCGACAGCATTTTTCAGGACTGCATGTTCGCCAAAGAAGGCCCCTGGGGAACAGCCTATTTCAGCAGCAGATGGCACTTCACCAACTGCGTGCTTGCTGGCTCCTTCATGAAGGGCTGGAGAGTCAGCGACGTTGGCATGAAGCTCGACTCCTGCACCCTCCTCGACCTCGATCTGGGCCCTCTCGTCTTCCGGGAGGATGCCAGCGCCGAAGTCTCCAAGGACTGGCTCAGCATCCAGAACTGCCGCTTCATCAACTGCCGCGTACCCGAGAGCTTTGCCCTCGCCACTCGGAACTGCATCTTTGAAAAATGCACCTTCGGCGCCGCCGAGGAAAAGCTGCCCGCCAAATCACCGCTGAAAGCCACCCTCTACGTGCAGGACTGCACCAACCAGCCCCAATCCGGTCCCGGCCGCTCCATCGAGTCAAAACCCGCCACCCAGCTCACCACCATAGCCGGTGCCGCCCTTCCCTACGTCTTCACCCACGGCCAGCTCGACTTTCAAAACCCGCCGCACTGAGCCCTGCATTCACAGAAGTGGGATGGGTGTGGCGACAGCCCGCCCGTCCATCAGCGTATGTCAACGCCCATGCCACGCAGCCTCCCAGAGTTATCGCGTTTCCGAAACAAATTTCCGTAAAGCAGCGCATGGCCACGCTCGACGGAGCTTGGAAGAACAAGCGCCCTGCGACCTCGTACCGGGCACGGGCATGCCCATCACTGTTAGGGATCGCTGTCCTCTGCCAGCCGCCGTCGACCTGCCCTTCATAGCTCGACGCAGGAGAGCGAAGAAGGAAGCCCATGATCAGCGAGCAAAAAACAGCCTGCTATAGCGTTTTCCAGAACTGATTTCCGGAAAGCGCCTGAGGAAACACGCGATTGAATC
>NZ_JAQSEA010000207.1 GCF_029946185.1 Prosthecobacter sp. | reverse complement strand
TCGTAGGATGTGCCATGGTCAATCGCGGCCTTCACGGCTGCACGGATAATGGGGCGTGCTATCGGGGCGTAGAAACGGATCGCTTGTTCGACGGTGGGTGCTTTGGCGGTTTCGATTTCGAACAGCCGGCAGGTTTCGAGCGACCAGAACAACTTTTTGGAGGCCACCTCCAGCTCCCAGCCGCCGATCTTGGCCATTTCTCCGGTGCGCTCTAGGAGGTCTGTGGTGCGGGCCAGCGACTGCTCCACCTGCTTGCGCTCCGTAATGTCCTGCATGATGGCGATGTGCCGCGAAGGGGGCTCGCCTTTTTTCCACATGGGTGAAACCGTGAGATTGATCCAGGTGACGCTGCCATCGGCATGAAGGTGGCGCTTCTCAAGGGTGAAGGTGGGGATCTTGCCGGCCTTCAGCTTCTCCATCTGTTCCAAATTTGCCGGCAAATCGTCTGGATGGGCGATGTGCATGAAGGTCGTGGCCATCATTTGCCTGTGTGTGAGACGTGCGATGTCGCAGGCGCGTTGATTAACGTTGAGGAAGCGTCCGGTGTTGCTGTCGATCAAGGCCACGCCGACGGCGGCCTGCTCAAATATGGCACGAAACTGCGCATTGCTCTCCTGCATGGCGGCCTCTGCGGCTCTGCGTGCGGAAGTGTCTGTCAGCAGCGCCAAGGCTCCCACATAGGCCCCCTGGCTGTTGGTGATGGGGTTGGTGGAGACAAACGCCCACAGAGGGGTGCCGTCTTTGCGCATGTATTTGAACTCGAACTGAGCTGAAATCCCTTTCTTGCGGTTCTTGATGTGTGTGGTCAGCAGAGCCTTGCCCTCATCATCCAGAAAGTCGCTGATCGGGTGTCCGATCATTTCTTCCGCTTTGTAACCCATCATTCTGGCCATCTTGGGATTGACGTAGTCGGTGAGGGAACGGGCATTGATCGTCCAGATGCCTTCCTCGGCGGTCTGCACGATACTGCGGTAGCGCTCCTCGCTCTCATGCAGCGCCATCTCCGATTTGCGGCGTTTGGTGATGTCATTGATGCTGCCGGAAAGGTGCGTCACACGACCCTTGTCATCCATGATCGGGGTCACGGAAATTTTACCGTATTTGATGCCTGAAGGATGAGAGTAGGTTTCATCCCAGCGAACGGTCTGACGGCTGCGGATGGATTGGCGGCACTGCTTTAGCGCGCGTGAGCAAGACGGCTCCGGGATAATTTGTTCGATCTGCTTACCGATCACCTGCTGCTGCCGCAGCCCTATGGCGGCGAGAAAACGTTGGTTGGCAGCGTTGAAGCGCAGTTGCTGACGCGGCTCCACTGCGAGACTGAAGAGCGCTGCATCAACGCTGTTATAAATCTGCTCCAGTTGTTCGGTGGTAGCGACAGATGCGCCTCTCTGGGGGAGTGGTGCAGCAGCGGCCATGTCTTTGCGCCTGAGCTTCGTCTGGGGAGATTTTTTCATATGAAAAAAAGCAGTCGCTCCAGATCATATCCATGACGCGGGCGCTAAGCAAGCAGGATGGCAGGCCGTTCACACCACGACGGCGCTTGCAGCAATCTCGGCAGCGAGCCCGGGAATCTTCGCGAGGGTCCTGGCGGGAGTGTCGCGCAGAGCCGGCACATGCAGGGTGTCTTTTCCTAGGCTATGGAGAAGGCGGTCCAGTGCCTGGCCGAATGCGGTGACGGCGGCGCTTTCCTCTGCCGCGTCATGGCGCAAGCCGTTGAGCAGCGCCACGTGCTCGTAGCGCTGCAGCCATTCACTGGCGCGCGGACGGTAGCGCTCAATGATCAGGCGCATGAGGCTTTCGGCGGAGCGGGGCTCAGCTTCGCGCAGCACCTGATACATGAGGCAGCGGGCGACATCTGCCGCAGCGGTGATCAGCCCGGGCTCGTTCACCCCGATCTGGTCATGAGCGAGGCTGCGGTGGCGGTGCTCGAAATGAAAGCCAAGATCCACCTGGCACTGCTTCTCGCCGGGCAGATGGCGGAAGGCTTCGCAGAGAATGGCGATTTCCAGCCCCCAGCCACCGGGCAGGCTGAAGCGTTCCAGCGCCTGCATGTCGGCGGCAAATTCGCCCGAGAGTGGGTAGCGGTAGCTGTCGAGATGTTCGAGCAGCGGCTTCGAGCCCAGCACATCCCGGCAGGCCTGGATGAGGGGGAAGATCAGCAGCCGTGTCACCCGGCCATAGAGCCGGTCCGACACACGGCTGTAGTAGCCTTTGGCAAAGCTGTAGCCCATGCGCGGATGAAGCAGGGGATAGCAGAGCCGCCAGAGAAGATCGCGGCTGTAGTTCAGGATGTCCGTGTCATGGCTGACGATGACGCCGCCAAAACCGCGTGCATGCAGGTAGGCGATGCCCATCCAGATATTGGAGCCCTTGCCGGCATGCGGTCCGGCGAGTCCGGCCTGGTCCATGCGTTGATAGACCTGCGTGAGCTGCGGTCCGTCGTTCCAAAGCACGTGGGCGGTCTTGCCGCGTAGATTTTTGCGGATCAGCACCAGCGCGCGCTCGTGTTCGGCGGCGTCCATGCCATTCATGCTGAGGATCACCTCGGAGACGTGACCGGCCTGGGATACTTCTTCCAGGATGCGGGGCAGGGCAGGGCGCTCGCATTCGGCATAAAGCGCGGGCAGCAGCAGCGCCACCGGTTTGTCCCGTGCCCAGTCCAGCATCTCGGATTCGCGTGCGGAACTGTCCGCATGGGCCAGGTGGTGGAGGGTGGGCACGCGCGCGTGCTGATAAAA
>NZ_JAQSEA010000206.1 GCF_029946185.1 Prosthecobacter sp. | reverse complement strand
CATCACACCTGCCATCGTGATGATCGCCATTCCATTCTCGCTGGTCGGCATCCTCCCCGCACATGGTCTCATGGATGCCTTTTTCACCGCCACCAGCATGATCGGCTTCATGGCAGGAGGTGGTATCGTGGTGCGAAATTCCATCATCCTTGTCGATTTCATCGAGCTGAGAATTCGGGAAGGCATGCCGCTGAGCGAGGCCGTGATCGACGCCGGAGCCGTGCGTTTCCGCCCCATGCTGCTCACTGCCTTGGCTGTGGTCGTCGGCGCGGCAGTGATCCTTGCCGATCCCATTTTCCAGGGGCTCGCCATCGCCCTCATGGCAGGCGAGATCGCCAGCCTCTTCATCAGCCGCATGGCCGTGCCGGTCCTCTACTTCATGGCCAACAAGCATTCTCATCCAGAACCCCAACCATAAGACAATATGAAACCCAACATCGGAACCGTGGACCGCGCCCTGCGCATCATCGCTGGCCTCGGCATCATCGCCTACGGCATCGTCAATCACACCTGGCTCGGAGCCATCGGCGTCGTACCGCTGCTTACCGCCTTCGTGCGCTTCTGCCCGCTGTATGCCCCCCTCGGCATCAGCACCTGCGGCAAAGGTGGCAATGGCAAAGGCGGTGGCTGCTGTGGCGGCGGCAAATGCTGCTGAGCTTCTGCCCGCGCAGATGAGCTTTGGGGATTCACCCAAAAGGTCCTACCTTCATGGTTATGAAGCACTCTGAATTACACCGAACTCACCGCGTTGGCTGGCTGCGAGCCGCCGTGCTGGGAGCCAATGATGGCATCCTTTCCACCGCTAGCTTGATCGTGGGCGTTGCCGCCGCTGAATCCAGCCGCAGCAACGTGCTGGTCGCTGGTCTGGCAGGGTTGGTTGCTGGTGCTATGTCGATGGCCGCAGGTGAATATGTATCCGTCAGCTCCCAGTTTGACACGGAGAATGCCGATTTGGAACGGGAGCGTGGCGAGCTGGCTGCAGATCCCGCAGGGGAACACGCTGAATTGACCGCTATTTATGTCAGCCGCGGGCTCGACGAGGTGCTTGCCAGGCAGGTCGCCACGCAATTGATGGAAAAGGACGCACTGGGCACGCATGCGCGCGATGAGCTTGGCATTTCTGATGCACTGAGCGCGCGCCCCGTGCAGGCAGCTTTCGCTTCGGCGGGCTCATTTGCCGTAGGTGCCGTTATGCCACTGCTGCTGGTTCTTCTGGTGCCGGCTTCGGCCATCGTCTGGACTGTTTCTCTCAGCTCGTTGGTGTTTCTCGCCCTGCTGGGCACCTTGGCGGCTCGTGCAGGCGGTTCATCTGTCTGGACTTCCGTTGCCCGCGTTACCTTCTGGGGAGCGATGGCGATGGCCTTGACTGCGGGAGTTGGGGCTTTGTTTGGCGCAGCCGTCTGATCTTTTCCGATCTTCATTCATGTGAGAGGCGCACAAAAAAGCGGCATCCTGTTGCCAGGATGCCGCCGTGAATTTTTTGGGGGGATTTAGGTCAGGGGAGACGCTTAGTAGCGACCGCCACCGCCGCCGCCGCCGCCACCACCACCGTAGCCGCCACGGCCACCGCCGCCGCCGCCACCACTCTTGCCGCCGCCGCCACCGTAGCCGCCACGGCCACCGCCGCCGCCGCCACCACCGTAGCCGCCGCCGCCGCCTGCTGGACGATCTTCCTTCGGACGGGCTTCATTGATGGTCAGGTTGCGACCACCGTAATCTTTTTCATTGAGGCCACGGATGGCTTCATTCATGGCGGTTTGGGAGTCCATGGTCACGAAAGCAAAGCCACGTGGACGACCGGAGTCGCGGTCCATCGGAAGGTGGATGTCGGTAACGGTGCCGTAGTCGGTGAAGAGAGCGCGGACGTCGTCTTCTGTGGCGGTGAAGGGCAGGTTGCCCACGTACATTTTAGTATTCATATCGATTTTCTTGAGTTCAGTCACCCTGAATGAGGGCTGAGTAAGCTCCGAGATCGGATTTAAGAACACCAAAGGAAACAACCTGATGAACGACTTAGCTTAGCCTTTATCAGGTTAACTTGCGATGCCACATTTCGTTTGATTCGGAAGAATAGCAAACGTTAGTTTTAAAAGTAGCGGTGAGCCTGACGCTCCGGGCGGTACTCACACATCAAAAGAGGATTAAGCGAGAGACCGAGGGCGATCGCCTGCGTCAATGCATCTCAATATCGCACTGGCCAATGCCGCCGCGGTAGTAATTGAACTGTACATTCGGGTGTTCAGCCAGCAGTGACATCGGCACGGAGGCATCTGCCAGACGCTTGGAGATCAGGAGTGCGGTGAGCCGTTGACCCAGAGGATTGTCGTGCTGGCCGGCATGCCAGACGCTGACTTTTTCAGCCATCCAGGTTTCCTTGGGGCCCACCGTGATGGCCTTCTGCGGCACCAGCGTGAGATTGCCACCACCGGAGGTGCGGGCGTTCTGCATGAGGGTCACGGGATGCAGATCCACGACACGCGTGGTCAGCTTGCGAAACTCTGCGGGTGGCGGTGGCTCGTTTTTGAATTTGCCCGTGCGCTTGGGCGGATCGTTGAAGGCCCAATTTTTGATATCACCCTGACCGCACTGCATCACAGCGCAGCGCACGCCGCTCTGCCAGCTCTTGATGTAGGCCGCTGTGTCCGCCTTCGGGAAATGCAACTGCGTGTCTGGCATGCAGAGCTTCTTCTGCATGCGGTCAAAGCAGAGGTCACGGTTCGCTTTTTCAAACGACAGTGGATG
>NZ_JAQSEA010000205.1 GCF_029946185.1 Prosthecobacter sp. | reverse complement strand
CCCTAGCAAGCAGCCTCTGCCAGCCTTCATTTGGACGGCACAGCACCAGCCTTCTGCTGCAGACGTTTGATCTGGCCTGTCGCAAGATTGGCAAACAGCATCTCCCCATCGCGCGGATCAAAACCGATGCCCGCGATCCCCGGCTCCTGCGCCAGTGTTTCATCCGCCCAGACAGCCTTGCCCTCATCCTTCAGCGCGATGACCCGGCCCGTGGCGTAGTCAGCAAAAAGGTATTTCTCGCGGTGTTGCGGGAAGCCCTTGCCGCGATACACCACCCCGCCTGTCACTGACAGACCCACAGCATGCGAGTATTCATAGATGGGAGCTATGGGCTGAAAGTCCGCCGGTTCCTGATCCTTGCCCGGACCACTCGTGAAAGGATGCAGCGCCTCACGGTAGCTCCACCCGTAATCTCCGCCCCCGACAATGATGTCGATTTCTTCATAGAGGTTCTGTCCCACATCACCGCAGAACAGACGCCTTGTGGGAACATCAAACGACATGCGCCAAGGATTCCGCAGCCCCGTCGCCCAGATCTCCGTGCGCACTGTTTTGGGATCAATGCTTTCGCCATGATGCGTGCTGCGGCCAATAAAAGGATTGTCCGCAGGCACTGAGTAAAAGGCCGCGCCATTCGCGTCCACGCTCAAAGACGGATGCGGATTCGGCGGCAGGCTGCCCGCCTTCTTGTCCACATCCATGCGCAGGATCGCCGCGTGGAAGCCCTTGTTGATGAAGCGCGCATTGTTGAACTTGTCATCGCCCGCACCGCCATCCCCCACACTCACGTATAGATAGCCCTCAGGCCCGAATTGAAGATCGCCGCCGTTGTGATTGCTCGCTTCATCTTTCTGCGTGAAGAGCGGCTGCTCCGTGCTGTTGTCCACGCGGTTGGGATCGTCCGAAAACACCTGAAACCGCGACAGCCGCTGATGCAGCACGCCGCCGATTTTCAGGCTGTAATAAACAAAGCAGCGCCCGCTCTTCGCATGGTCCGGCGGGAAGGCCAGCCCCAGCACACCGCACTCGCCCTCAGTCACCAGCGTGGCCTTGGGAATCTGCGTGAGATCAAGAAACAGCTTCTTCTCCTGCTTGTCCCCTTGGAGCCCGGTAATCACCTGCACACGTCCCGTTTTTTCGACCACGAAGAGCCGCTTCGTGTCTCCCGGCGCACTGGCGATGCCCAACGGCATCTCAAACTTCAAGCCAGGAAAAGCATCCGTCAGTTCATAGTCCGTCTCCACCATCACAATCGGCGGCGGCGCAGCCTTGGGCTTCTTCGTTTGCGCAGCCAGCGGCGCGGTGGCGGCACAGAAGGCCAGTGATGCCATGATGGAGAGCGGGAGGATGGGTTTCATTGAAGGTTAATCGAAATCCAGTGACCAGACTGCCGTCACATTCTCCAGCCTATGCCCCTTTTTTCAAACCGGGGCGAGACTGATTCAACAACAGCCACTGCCTGGCGTGCAGCCGCCCTTGGTCTCCATCACCACTTCGCCATCGCGATGCGTCGGCGTTGGTTTGCCCGGACGAAAGTGCTCCTCGTGATCTAGCGTTGCCTTCAGGCCGAAGAATTTCAGCGCGGTTTCATCGAGACCGTCTTTCACCGCTACCATCAAGGAGGCGGGGTCGGCTTCGGCGCGGAGATTCACGATCAACTGGCCGCCCGTCGTCGGTTCGTCCAGTTCCATGCCAAGCTCGGCGATGTAGTCGCTGCGCACGAGATTGATGCTGGCGAGTTCGCCGGCGATGCCGTCGTCGGGACTGAAGGTCATCTTGAAATGGGCGATCTCGGCACCGTCGCGCCGGAGACTTCCCTGCACGATCAAAGCGAGCTGCTTGAGGAACTCATTTGCGTCAAACTCATCGTCCGCCTTCAGCGTCACCGTGGCATTCAGCCAGCCGAGCAGGGCTTCGCCATCGGCATAGACTTCGTAATCGACCGTCATGGGATTGCGGCGGGCCTGCTCGTCGGTCATCAGACTGGCAAACAATTCGTCGAGACCGGTTTCCTGGCGTGGGGAAGCGCTGACGATCTTTGCGAGCGGAAATTCATGCGCCAAAACTGCGCGTAGTTCCTCGCGCTGCGCATCCTCAACCAAGTCACTCTTGCTGATGACAATGATGTCCGCCTCTTCGAGCTGCTTCTTGAAGATGTAGGCCACCTTGGCGGAGAAGGTGCCACCTTGATCCAGGCCGAAGACACGGCGCGCGCGGATCGGGTCCACGAGAACGCTGAGCGGGGCGACGGTGAAGGCGTCGCCATACATGCGGCGGAGCGGATAGGTCACGGTGGCGACGAGGTCGGTGCAACTTCCCACCGGCTCGGCGATGAAGACATCCGGCTTGGCGTCATTGGCCAGCTTGCTCGCCGCATCGACGAGGGTGTTGAACCGGCAGCAGAAGCATCCTCCCGCAATCTCCTCCGTCGCATACCCCTGACCCCGCAGCAGCTTGGTATCGACGAGACCGCCCGCCTGATCGTTGGTGATGAGACCGACGCGAAGTCCTTGATCCGTGAGATGTTTGGCCAGACGGCCGACGGTGGTCGTTTTCCCCGCACCGAGGAAACCGCCGATCATGATGTAACGTGCTTTGGATGGCATGAGGATGGTTGGAAGATTGGGCGTTTCAACAAGCGGCTGCAACAACGCAAATGACGACGAGGCGTCTTATCGTACTTGCACTCATTGGCAATTATTATTTCTCACTGCGTGACTTGGTATTCTTGCGGGGACAGCGCGATCTGCTAAACATCCCCCCATGCCCACACGCACCGTGACACGTCCATTCGACTGCCTCACCGCCATGCGCGCGCTGGGAGAGCCGACACGGCTTCGCCTGATCCGTCTCCTCATCGGTGGTGCGAAGCCGGTCACCGATCTGTGCGAGTCTCTGCAAGTCACGCCCTACAACGTCTCCAAGCACCTCCGTGTGCTCAAAGAAGCAGGTCTGCTTGAAGTCGAGAAAAACGGGCAGCAGCGCATCTACTCCCTCGCGGCAGCATTCAGCGAAAAACTCGCGCGCAATGCCAACACTCTCGACCTCGGCTGCTGCCAGTTTCATTTCGACAAGCTGCCGGAGTAGGCGGCGGCTTCGCTTTCAAGGTGGCCAAATAGTGTCAAGAACGGGCGAGTGTCGTGCGTTTGAGCGGAAAGCCGCCACCTTTGCCCCTCCACCACCCCCATGCTCCGCGCCCTCACATTTCTGCTCCTTGGCAGCACCTCGCTCTTTGCTGCCGCCAAACCCAACGTCCTGCTCATCTGCGTGGACGACTTGAAGCCGCTGCTCGGCTGTTATGGTGACAAGCAGGTCAAATCGCCGAACATTGACCGCCTGGCGAAGCGCGGTGTGCTGTTTGAAAAGGCGTACTGCAATCAGGCCGTATGCTCGCCTTCACGCAATGCGCTGCTGACGGGTCTGCGGTCGCATACGCTGGGGATTTATGATCTGGCGACGAATTTCCGCAAAGCCGCGCCGGATGCCGTGACGCTGCCGCAGCATTTCATGGCGAGCGGATATCGTGCAGAGGCTCTGGGCAAGATCTTCCATGTGGGGCATGGCAATGTGAATGACGTGGCCTCCTGGAGCGTGCCGCATTTCACGCCGAAGACGATCAGCTACGCGCTGAAGGAGAACAACCCGCCGGAGTCCACGCGGGAGCAGGCGCTGTTTGAGAACAAGAAGGAGGCCTGGAAGCTGCCGCGCGGTGCGCCGACGGAGTCTGCCGATGTACCTGACAACCGCTACGGCGACGGCGTGATCGCGGAGGAGGCCATCAAACGACTCGAAGCGGCGAAGCAGCAGCCCGATGCGCCTTTTTTTCTGGCGGTTGGCTTTCTGAAGCCGCATCTGCCGTTTGTCGCGCCGAAGAAGTATTGGGATCTGTATGATCCGAAGTCCTTCAAGCTGCCAGCGCTGCAGACCACGCCGGAAGGTGCGCCGGAGTTTGCACCCTCGACGTGGGGTGAACTGCGTCAATACAAGGACATGCCGGGGAAGGGCCCGGTGACGCAGGAGCAGGCGATTCACCTCATCCACGGCTACTATGCCGCCACGAGCTACATGGACGCGCAGCTTGGCAAGGTGCTCGATGCACTCGACGCGAACGGCCTGGCTGACAACACGATCATCGTCTTCTGGGGAGATCACGGCTGGCACCTCGGCGACCATGGCATGTGGTGCAAGCACACGAACTATGAGCAGGCCGCGCACATTCCCGTCATCGTCGCGGCACCGGGCATCAAGCCGGCGCGCACGCAGGCGCTCATTGAGTCCTGCGACATCTACCCCACATTGGCAGAACTGACGCAACTGCCCGCGCCGCCGCAGGGTGACGGGCGCAGTTTTGCCAGCGTGCTCAAAGATCCCGCCACCAGCGTGCGCGACCATGCCATCCATGTTTATCCCCGCAGCGGTTTGATTGGCCGTGCCATCCGCACCCAGCGCCATCGCCTGGTCGAATGGAAGAAGCCCGGCGATGCGCCCGAGACCGCGATGCTCGAACTGTACGACTACGAAGCCGATCCTGCTGAGACGAAGAACCTCGCCGCCGAGCAGCCTGAAGTTGTCGCCAGTTTGCGCAAGCTCCTCGCCCAGCATCCTGAGGCCAGACCGCAGATCTCCAACAAGCCGGGGGCTGCGCCGAAAAAGCCCGTGCAGGACCGCGGCAAGATGTTTGACCAACGCGACAAGGATAAAGATGGCAAGCTCAGTCTGGAAGAGTTTCTTCTTCTTCAACCTGACCCCGACGAGGCACCGAAACGCTTTCCCAAATTCGACGCAGATGGCAACGGAGCGCTGAGTCGTGAGGAGTTCATCAAGGGCGGGAAGAAGTAGTCGCTTCGCCGCACTCAGCTCCTTCAAGTGACCTCTTCGTAATTATCCACTCAGGCTGCCTGCTCCACCCCGCTGAGGCGATACTCAGACGGTGACACTCCGGTGTGGCGGCGGAACCAGGCGGTGAAGTGTGACGCATGACGGAAGCCCAGAGCGAAGGCGATTTCTTTGAGCGTGTCCTGATCCGCCACGATGCGCTCGCGTGCGACATCGAGCCGACGGCGTTCCAAAAACATGCGCAGGCCGATGCCGAACTGCTGCTGCATCAATTGTTCCGCACGACG
This sequence comes from Prosthecobacter sp., assembly GCF_029946185.1. Lineage (GTDB taxonomy): Bacteria > Verrucomicrobiota > Verrucomicrobiia > Verrucomicrobiales > Verrucomicrobiaceae > Prosthecobacter. The sequence goes on along the minus strand of NZ_JAQSEA010000205.1, from coordinate 21,178 downwards.
GCTGCCAATGGGAAAATCGGGCGGCAGGCTGGGCGTTGTTTGATCCAGCGGCAGCGCCTGCAGCCATGCAACGAGTTGGTCCACACGGCGGCGGCGTGCTCGCATCCGGGGCTCGGGCTGGACACCGAGTCCTTGCAGCGTTTCCATCCACACGGCAAACCAGACGGCGAATGCGGCCTCCCGCGCAGCCCACTCGCTGGCGGAATAGGTGGCAGGCTCGATGGCCTGGCGATAGGTGACGACTTTCTGCGCAGCGTGAATGCTGGCGAAAAGCTGCCGTGTCGCTTTTTGCAAGGCGGGAGTCTCAGCGGCGAAATTGAGCGCATCGCGAAACAACGAAGTGCCATCCGGCCACTGGCTGCGGAAGCCGACGGAGAGCAGGCGGGTATTGGCTGCAAACCAATGCCGCCGCAGCCGTGGCGAGGAGAAAAACGCCTGACCGCATGGCACCAAGGTCTCTTTGCCATCCGCCTGGATGCGCACTTCGCCACGCTCCACGAAGAAGACGCCCGCAGGCACCGGAATCTCGGCGGACCACACGCCGCACTGCGGCACGGGACCGCGATACACCCACAGCCACTCATGGCGCAGAGTGCGCCAGACATCGGCTGGGAGCTGGATGGCCTGCTTTTTGGGCATCTCCCAGCTATGCGGGGGATGTAAGCGATTTCAATCCGGCATAATTCACTCCGGTTGCCAGCGTCGTCTGCATGGCTTTGATCCGTGCATGAAATCCAATCTCCTGCTGCTCGCGGCATTCACGGGCAGCCTCGCCGCCGAGGAACCACGCCAGATCAGCGGCATCTACCCGGGCCTCGCCATGTTCAACAACGAAGGCGAGTGCGGCACCGGTGCCGTGGTGCCATGGGCGGACCGGCTCTGGGTCATCACCTACGGTCCGCACCTGCCTTTTGGATCCAGCGACAAGCTCTATGAGATCACTTCAGATCTAAAACAGATCGTGCGTCTCGAGAGCGTCGGTGGCACGCCCGCGAACCGCATGATCCATCCGGAGTCGCAGCAGCTTTTCATCGGGCCGTATATCATCAACGCGGAACGTAAGGTGCGGGTGATTCCACCGAACAAGATGCCGGGTCGGCTCACCGGCAATGCACGACATCTGACCGATCCCGCTGGCAAAATCTATTACGCGACGATGGAAGAGGGCCTCTATGAGGTGGATGTAAAATCGCTGGAGGTCACCTCGCTGCTCCGTGATGGCAATCCTTTGAAGCAAGGATTCGAGGTCACAACGCCCCTCACGAAACTGGAGTCACAACTGCCCGGCTATCACGGCAAAGGACTCTATTCATCCCAAGGCCGCCTGATTTACGCCAACAACGGCGACCGCGATAAACGCGTGCTCACGGACCCCACCACACCCAGCGGTGCACTGGGTGAATGGCGCAAAACCGGTGACGACTGGCAGCTCGTACGGCGCAATCAATTCACCGAAGTCACCGGCCCCGGCGGCATTCAGGGCAGCGCTGCGGATGCGCCCGTGTGGAGCATCGGCTGGGATGCGAAGTCGCTTATTTTGATGCTGCTGGACGGCGGCAAATGGCAGTCGTTTCGCCTGCCCAAGGTCAGCCATAGCTACGACGGCGCGCATGGCTGGAACACCGAATGGCCGCGCATTCGTGACATCGGCGAAGACGATCTGCTCATGACGATGCACGGTGCCTTCTGGCGCTTCCCGAGCACCTTCTCCGCTGCCAATACGAACGGCATCCGCGCACGCAGCGCCTACATGAAAGTGATCGGTGACTTCAGCCGCTGGAATGACCGGTTGGTTTTTGGCTGCGATGATTCGGCGAAGTCGGAGTTTCTCAACAAACGCGCCGTCAAAGGCGGGATCGATAGCGTGGGACAGTCGCAGTCGAATCTATGGTTCACCAGCCCCGAGACTCCCGACAAACTCGGCCCCGCACACGCCAGCGGTGCGGTGTGGTTGCACGAAAGCGTGAATGCGGGCGATTTGGCCGACCCATTTCTAGTAGCCGGGTGGAAGCACCGCAGTCTGTGGCGGATTGATCACAGCGCAGGCACTGCGACACGCGAGGACATCCTTGGCGACGCCGAATGGCTAAAGGTGAAGGCTGACAAGGATGGAAAGGATGTGAGCGTGGTCATCACACTCTCCAATGGCGATTCACGGGGCACTGAAGCCGACGCCATGTTTGAGGGCGTGGCCCGTGCGGGAGACAACAAAATCCAGACCGGCATCTTCCGCGCTCGTGGCGAGAACAAACGCACACTGAGTTTTGCGACAGATGCAGGTTATTACGAATTGGACGCCTCTTTGAAACTGCAACGGGTTGAAGATGCGGAAGCGGAACAGTTTGTGAAGACGAAGGTCGCGATTCCAAAGCAAGTGATCACGTTGGATGAGGCGAGCGTGCTGGTGGTGGATGACCGTGGCCGCCGCTGGCGTTTGCCACGCGCCAGCACGGCCTTGGATGCTGCGACGAACGCCGGGGAACTGCGTGTGTGCCGCGAAGCTGCGACGGAGCGCGACATGCTGAGCGCCTGCGGCACGTTCTTTGAGCTGCCGGCCGAAAATGCGGACGGCTTTGCGAAGCTCCGGCCCATCGCTTCGCACAATCTGCGCGTAACCGACTTCGGCGGCTATCGCGGCCTGTTTCTCATGAGCGGGGTCAAACCCGATGCGCCCGCCGGTGAGCACATCCTCCGCAGTGACGATGGCAAAGCCGCGCTGTGGGCGGGAGCCATCGATGATCTGTGGAAGCTCGGCAAACCACGCGGTGAAGGCGGGCCGTGGAAGAGCACAAAGGTCAAAGCAGGGCAGCCGAGCGACCCTTACCTGATGTGGGGTTACGACAAACGCACGCTGACCCTGAGCCAGGACAATGCGCAGGAGGTGAACCTGAAGGTGGAGCTGGACCTGACCGGCACCGGTTTGTGGGTGACACACAAGGAAGCCAAGGTGGCCGCAGGAGCACGGCTCGACATCGTGTTTGAGCCTGCGGTGCAGGCGCGCTGGCTGCGTGTCACGGCAGATGCCGCATGCACAGCGACGGCGCAGTTGAAGTATGAGTGATCACTTTTTCCTCCGCCGAAAGGGATGGAGGAAAAGGCGCCAGAGATGGCTCAAAGAGGCCGCAATTTCAGTATTCATCGCTGGGATTACAAGAGCACTGGGAATATACCCACGGTTATTTTCTCCATTTTCCAGACGTCGTTTGGAAAAAAATCATCGCTTCCACGTCCGGTGATGTCACATTTAACGTATTCCAATTAAATATGACTGCCCCCTTCGGCCAGATGCTCAGTGCAGCGCGTGAAAAGCGTGGCTTGTCCATCGAAGACGCAGCGCATGAAACACGCATCCCGGCGCAGCGTCTGCGCCATCTGGAGTCGGGCAACATCGCCGCCTTTGGCAGCCTGACGTATGCACGTTCTTTCATGCGACAGTACAGCGACTTCCTCGAAGTGGATGCAACCGCCATGCTGGAGGAACTGCCCGAAGGCGCGTTGGGAGGAGAGCGTGATTATCGTTACCTGACACAGTCTCAGGGGCCATGGCTGCGTGAGCGGGCCACGCAGCCAGAACGCCTCTCCTCACCCGTGGAAAGCCAGGTCCAGTCCATCAAATCCCCGCTGCCGGCGGCGCTCGCAGTCTTTGTGTTCGTTCTTGCCGCCACCGCCATGTGGGGGATGCATGTGGCGGACAAGCACAGCCAGGTGGAGCCTGCCGCGCTGAAGGCCCTGCCGGTCGAGGACGACGAAATCACTTCCCCCGCTCCTGCGGTGGCCACCCCAGGCACGGTCAGTGCGACAAATGTGAATACGAAACAGGTGGATTTTCCGGTCACCGGCCCTAAAGCTACCCCTGTCCACTGATCCCACAAAGATGCCTGCGCCTGAAGTCCATTCTCCCAAATCGCTGTGGTGGCTCGAATCACTGCTGTGGTCCGCTGCCATCTTCATCGGCGTTGGCGTTGCCGCTTATGTGAATGAAACAGCACGTGAGATCGTGATGCAGGGGCTGGCTTACTTTTTCACCTTTTTCACCACTCCGTTTGTGCTGGAGACCAGCACGGCATTTGTCGGCGTCTGCATCGTGATGTTCATCAACGCCCGTCGTCTCGATCGCGAAGGCGACGGCTGGGTGGAAATGGAAATCACGGACCCTGTGGTGCCGAAAGACCTCAGCCCAGGCCACGCGCCCAGCGACAAAGCTTCCGAGATCTGAAGTCTGACTGGCCTTCGTCACGTACCTGTTTCACCCTTCGGACCCGCCGAATGTGAACCCGACGCCTGCATGACTTCCGCCACGCCTCCTTCCACCCTTCCGCCCGTGAATCACGGGTCGCGCGTGGCGGCGGCAGGAAAGTTTCTGCAACTGGCGGATGGGACACCCCATTTCATGCGTGGTGTCAGTTACGGCCCGTTCAAACCGAACTCGCGTGGTGAGCCCTTCCCTGAAGACGACCCGCTGGCCACTGACCTCCGCCACATCGCGGCACTGGGATTCAATACCGTGCGGCTGTACGAGCCGCCGACAGATGGGGTGCTGCGCGAAGTCGAAGCCCTCGGCCTGCGGCTGATCGTGGGCATCCCGTGGAGCGAGCATGTCGATTTCCTCGCCAGTCGCGCCCTGTGTCGCGGGATCGAAGCCCAGGTCGCCGCCATCTGCGCCAGATTGGGTCAACACTCCTGCATCACCGCATTCCTCGTCGGCAATGAGATCGAGAAGACCTTGGTGCGCTGGATGAAGCCCCGGCGCGTGCGGGCATTCATTGAAAAACTGATCGAGATCGCCCGCCGGAATGCGCCGCAGACGCTCGTCAGCTACGCCACGTATCCGTCCACCGGCTATCTCGTGCCACGCAACGCTGACTTCATCGCGGTAAATGTGTATCTGGAATCGGCGGCCGCTTTCAGCGCCTGCCTCGCGCGATGGCAAAATCTCGCGGGCAGCCAGCCGTTGATCATCACGGAATTTGGGCTGGATGTCGCCGCCCATGGGCCGGAGCGGCAGGCGGAGGTCATGCGCTGGCAGCATGACTGCCTGCAAAGCGGTGGCTGTGCAGGCGGAGTCTGGTTTGCCTACACGGACGAATGGCACCGGGGTGGCAAAGAAATCACCGACTGGCAGTTTGGCATGGTGGATCGTGAACGAAAGGAGAGGCCTGCCTGTGCTGTGCAACGGGAGCTGCCTCCTGTCTGGCCGCCACCTGCCGCCGCGCCACGCATTTCCGTCGTGGTCTGTACTCACAATGGGGCGGCCACCCTGAGTCAATGCTTGAATTCATTGGTGGCGCTGCGCTATCCCGACTTCGAGATTTTGCTCATCGACGACGGTTCCCGACAGCACATCGCCGAGATCGCGAAAAGCCAGCCGCAGGTGCGTTACCAGTTTCAGGATCACGCCGGGCTCAGTGTCGCCCGCAACCTCGGCGCGCAACTCGCCACCGGCTCCATCATCGCCTACACCGATGATGACTGCATCGCCCACCCCGACTGGCTGCTTCACCTGAGCCATGCCTTTGCGGATGAAACCGCCGCAGCGGCTGGAGGTCCCAACATCCCACCGCCACCGCGCAATCGCATCGAGCACATTGTCGCCGCAGCCCCGGGAGCACCGGCGCATGTGCTGCTCAATGACACCGAGGCCGAGCATCTGCCGGGCTGCAATCTGGCCATTCGGAAGGACGCGCTCGCGCTCATCGGTGGCTTTCGCGTTGAATTCAAAACAGCGGGTGATGATGTGGATGTCTGCTGGCGGCTGCGTGACACCGGCATGCGGCTGCTGTTTGTTCCTGGGGCGATGGTCTGGCATCATCGGCGCTTCACCATCCGGGCGTATTTGACGCAGCAGTTTGGCTATGGCTGCGCGGAGGCGCTCTTGATGAAGACGCATCCCGAACGTTTCGGTTATCTCGGTGGCGCACGCTGGCGTGGCGGCATCTATGGGGATCAGCATCCGGCGGATTATCCGGTGGAAGGCAGCATCTTCCACGGCCCCTTTGGACTCGAGGCCTTCCAAGTGATCTACTCGTCTTCCAGCTTCCGCTGGTGGGAATGGTTTACCGGTCTGCTGTGGCTCGCTCTGCTGCTGCTCGCCCTGATTTGTCAGCAGCCGTGGCTGGCTCTGGGGCTGCTGGGCTTTGCGTGCTGGTCTGCCTGGCAGGTCAGTGCGCGCAATGCCGCCGCAGCCGGCATCCATGGTCTGCTGGATCGTCTGCTGCTCTGGTGGCTGAGCCTGCTGCAGCCCGTGGTGCGCGAGTGGGCGCGGCTGCGTGGCATGCTGACCTTGGGCGCAAGGCCCAGCCGTCATCCGCTGCTGCCGGACATCATTCCACCCACACGTCCGCACAAAATCACTCTCAGCCTGGGAACGCTCTGCTTTTGGAGCGAAAACGGCACCACCCGCGACGCCTGGCTGCAGGAACTGAGCAAGCTGCTCCGCTCTGCGCACATCATCTTTCGTGAAGACGACGGCTGGCGCTGGTTTGACATTGAGGCCTGGCCTTGGTCCGACGTTTCCCGCGCCTTTTTGAGCGTCACCGAATTCCATGCCGACGGGCGCTGCCTCACGCGGGTGCGGCTGCTCCTGCGCATCCGCCGCAGCCTGGGGTGGAATCTGCTGCTCTGGCTCATCGTCGCCTCTATTTTAATGGCGGCAGGTCTGCACATGCTGCTCGTGCTAGGGCTGGTGGCGATCATCGCCATCGTGCTGCTCGTTCCGCTCAGCATGTGGTTCATGCGGCGTGAAATGTGCAAGCTCGCACGTTCGGCGGCAGCCAGCGCCGGGTTGATGGAAATGCGTTAGCGCTTTAGCACTCGCGCCGCTGCCAGCCAAAGCATGACGGGAATGATGGCGCTCAAAGCAAAAGCCCAGCCGGGTTCGCTCTGCCCGAGATGGCCAATCGCCGCAAAGACAAACCCCGTGGGCACCGAGCCGCAGGCCAGCGCTGGTAAAAACACGCGCCAGCGCATGCTCGAAAGTCCGGCGAGGCAGGCCACCGCTTCAGGCAGCACGGGCATCCAGCGCGAGAGCGCCACCAGCCAGCCGCCGCGCTGCTCGAAGATTTCCTCGCCTTTGCGCAAGCCCTCCGCACCCGCGATCCAGCGCGCCGCACCGCGCCCCAGCCAGCGGCAGGTGCCATAGGCGATGATGCCGGACAGCATCGACCCTGCCGCACAGATCAGCCCACCCACCCACCAGCCATACATCCACCCCAGCGCCGACATGACCACGGTGGAAGGGACCGGCAGCACGATGTCAGCCACCAGCAGCGCGATCCCCGCCGCCCATGCCCATGCGCCATAGCCTTCCATCCATGCGCGTGCGCCTTTGAGGCTCAGGGTCTGGTCAAACTGCGCGCCCCAGATGATGAATGGCACGATGATCCCCACGAGGATCACGAGAATCAAAAGAAGGAGCGAACGGCTGCCACGAGTCATGCTTCAACACAGCAGGCAATGCGTCTCAAGGCAAGAGCGGCACGGGTTTCTCCTCCATGCCCGCTTCCCGCTGGCCGGCACCGGGGCGGTTGAAATCGCCAATGTCCGCACGGGCTTTTTCTGCGAGCTGAGTGAGGCGCTGAACGACCTCTGGATGCTGCGCGGCGGCTTCGTGCTCCTCGCCGATATCGTGACGAACGTCGAATAATTCCAGCCGCGTAGGCTCCTGCTTGCCGCTCAGATTTTTAAATTTGCCTTCGAGCGGCAGGTAGAGCTTCCAGTCTCCCGCACGCACGGCCTGAAGTTGATCCATGCGGTAAAAGAAGAAGCCGTCGTCATCCCATGGCGAGGTGGTGTTCCCAGCATCAAAGAGGATCGATGTGATGTCATGCCCATCGAGCTTGTGCGATGGGAGTTTGGTGCCGACGAGGCTGGCAAAAGTGGGCATAAGGTCCATCGTCGAGCACAGCGCATCATTCACAGCTCCGGCGGGAATTTTGCCCGGCCAGCGCATCACGCAGGGCATGCGCATCGCCCCCTCAGATGTGTCATAGCCGGAGCCGCGATACGGTGCATTGCTGCCCTGCGGCGGATTGCGTTTCACCGCACCGTTGTCAGAGGTCCACACGATGAGCGTGTTGTCTGCGATCTTCAGCCGCTGCAATGCCGCCATGATTTCACCGGTGCTCCAGTCAAGCTCCTCCACCGAGTCGCCGTACTCCCCATTCGCACTCTTGCCGCGAAAGCTCTCGCTCGAAAAGGGATGCGCCGTCGATCCGGGCATCGTGTGCGGCAGATAAAGAAAGAACGGCTCCGCCGCATGCTGTTCAATGAAGCGCACCGCCTCTCCCGTGCAGCGTTTCACCAATTGGTCGCGGTCTGCGGGTGCCTCGATCACTTTCTCTCCACGCATCAGCGGCAGTTCCGGCCAGACGTCCGGCTTTTTATCCTTCGTCATGTCATCGCTGTAGGGGATGCCAAAGAAATCATCAAAGCCCTGCCGCGTCGGCAGAAACGCTGGCTGATCCCCGAGATGCCATTTGCCAATGCACATGGTCGCATAGCCCGCGCTTTTCAAAACCTCCGCCATCGTGACTTCGGAGGGATTGAGCCCCTTGCTCGCCACCGGCTGCAGCACCGCGCCGCCAGTGGCGCTTACATGCATGCCCACCCGGCGCGGATAGCAACCCGTCATCAGTGACGCGCGGCTCGGTGTACAGACACCGCTGGCCACATAGAAGCTGGTGAACTTCGTCCCCTCCGCTGCGAGCCGGTCCACATTTGGCGTGCGATGCAGCTTTGAACCCAAGCAGCCGAGGTCGCCGTTGCCGAAGTTATCGACGAAGATGACGATGATGTTTGGCTTCGCCGCGAAGGCGCTGACGGAGAACAGCAGGAGGAGGCAGAGTGTTTTCATGGAGCAGGCGCTTCCCAAACCGCCACGCCCATGTGGTAGTGATCACATTCGGGCGCGGCTTTGGAGTAGTAGGCGGTGACGATTTTGCCATTCGCGAGCTGGACACTGGAGGGGTAGCCGCAGTCGTTCACCTCGCTGTGGGCGAGACGGAGGGGAGCGCTCCAAGTTTTGCCGTCGTCGCTGCTGAGTTTTGCGCAAACGCCATGTTTCTCGGCGATGCGGATGCCGTAGCTCAGCAGCAGGCGCTTGTCAGCCAGACGGGTGAGGTGGCCGTTGATTTCATTGCGTGCGGTGACTGGGAGGGGTGCGCCCCAGGTCGCGCCATCGTCATCGCTGCGGAAGAGTTCCATCTGCGTGGTGCGTGCGGCGGCGAGCCAGCTTTTGCCGCCGAGCGGGAAGATGTCGGTCTCGTTGTGGGTGGGGCCGATGATGGACTGAGGCTGCCAGGTGAGGCCGTCGTCATCGCTGCGGAAGCACCAGGAGCGCCAGCCTTTGGTCTTGGAGGATTTCGTGGGATCTGTGAGCTGGCCCTGATAGCAGGAAGTGCGCAGCGTGCCGTCCTGTGCGGTCCAGATGTCGCCAAAGGGAATGTGCTCGGTCCATTCGGCGGATTCAGCGACTGGAAAAACATCACTCTTGCTCCAGGTGCGGCCTGCGTCTTTGGAACGCATGATCCAACTGCGCAGCACGGCATCGCGGAAATCAGCCTGCTTGGGCCGCTGCGGCTGCTGCACATTCGTCCAGCCAGAGCAGAGCACGATGAGATCGCCATTCTTCGCGAGTCCCGCCGCGTGGTTCATGCGAATCGTGTTCGGCGCATGCTGCGTCACGGTGCTGCGTTTCTCCCATTTCAGGCCGTCGGCGCTCGCATAGCAATCCACGTCACCCTGCATTGTGCCGTGGCCGGGTTGATTGAAGAGGATGGCGAGGATGGTGCCATCCGGCAGCAGCGTCAGGTTTGGCCAGGCGCAGACGTTTTCTATGGCGACGCTGCGTTGTAGGGTCTTGGGCTCGGCTTCCTGAGCCGTCAAACCCACCAGCGAGATCATGAACAGCGATGCAGCGATGATTTTCATGTGCAACCAACGCTGCGAACACGCGCGACATTACGGACGCGCGCTCACTCGCGCCAGAACTGCGATGCCTTCGGCGCGATGTAGGGAATCGCCATCTCCGGTGTCTCGATGAGTTCGCCTTTGCGATAGAGGGATTCGACGGCGGCGATCAGCATGCCGGAAGTGAGCAGGGTGCGCTCGACGGGATAGGGCGCACGGTTGTGGAGGATCATGTCCTCGATGTGATGGACCAGCGGATTGAAGAAGTCGGCAGTGGTCGCGCTTGATCCCGGCATGGGCAGGAACATCTGGCAGGAGGTGATCTCGCCGGTTTCGCTGTTGAGACCAGCGTAGTTGAAGTCACGCACGGGGAGCATGAAGAGGGTGGTGTGGAAGCCGTCGCGGTGTTCGATGAAGTAGGCGAAGGCGTCGGGGAATATTTTGCGCGCCCAGTCAAAGCTGACGGATTCCAAAGGGTAGCCTTCAACGGGCCAGGTGTGGCTGCGGGTAAGCGCGGCGGTGAGCAGACGCTGCGTCTGCTTTCGCGTGGCGGCATGCTCCCACATCTTTTCGCCACGCAGGGCCCGCACGCTCTTGATTCCCACCTCGCCACCACGACGGCGCTCGGACATGCACTGCGCAGTTTCGAGGCCGTGGAAATCGTATTTTTCAACACCGCCGTAGCCGATGGCCACACTCTCCGCCAGCGGCGTGCCCCAGGGCAGATCAATCGCTGGCAGGCGGCGTGTCACGGGCAATGAAGAACCGGCGAGGAAGGGAAAGCCCAGGCGTTTCGCATCGGCGACCATCTCGGTGCATTGCTGCCAGTCGGTGGAGAGATGCTTGTCATTGAAGACGGGCACGCTGCGGCCGCTTGCCTCGAAGACCTTGACGACTTCTTTGAAGAATTCGTAGCGTGGATACAGCGTCTGCCCTTTCTCATTTTCCGGGTAGTCGCCATGCTCACCGATGATGATGACGCCATCAACGGCGAGCTTGCCAGTGCCGAGCGTGAGTGCCTCGGCGATGCTGGGAAAGATGGGGATGTGGTAACGCTCTGAACGACCGCGCGCGAGGTCGGTCTCAGGAAACTGGGCGACGTAGAGCGACACCAGATCCGTCTGCGGTGGCAGCCATTGCCCGGCCCAGGCATAGCCCATGGCCAACCGGTCCACGAAATGCATCGCATGCGAATTTTTGAACATCACCGTCGTAATGAGCGCGATCTTTTTGCGTGGAGCAGCAGGCGCTGCGTGTGCCGTGACAGCAGCGGCGGCGCTGGCCAGAAGGAAAGAGCGGCGAGTCCAGGAGGATGAGTTCATGAGGCAGTGGCAGAGTCCGATTTATTTTCCCAAAATAACCACAGCGGCAGTACCGCGAGGAGAGGCAGGCAGGAGGCCAGGATGAGGCCCTGATCAAACGAATGCGTGCGATCTGCGAGCCTGCCAAAGAACTGCTGCGCCTGCGCCGGGAGCACCCACGCGACGACTCCGGCGATGCCAGTGATCTTGCCCTGATGGCGTCCCGACAAATCCTGCGTGAAGGCATGATACAACGGAAACACGCCCAGCGCCCCGGCACCCGCGAGCATGAACACCGTGAGCAAAATCCACCCATGCTCAAGCCACGGCGTGAGCCCGCAGGAGGCGCACAAGGCCCCGCACCCAGCGAAGACAATCACACGCGCGGCATGCACCGACATCTTGCGCCGGCCCAGCCACACGGCGAGCGCGCCAGCACCAAGACAACCAACATCCGTGGCAATGTACCACGCCGAGGTGAACCACAGCGTCTCTGCCTCCGAGTAACCACGGCCTTCCTGCAAAATTTTGGGCAGCCATGCACGCAGGATCTGCCAGGTGGTGTTGATGCAGGCAATGACGGCGAAGATGATGAGCATGCGGCGGCTGAAAATGAGGCTCCACAGGCTGGCTTCACCGTCCTTGTCCAAAGCTTCATTCAAGCGAACGGGTGCTGGCAGGTCTGACTTCTTCACGAGTGCAAACCACAAAATCAGCCACGCAAAGCCGGTGATGCCGACGACTTGAAAGGCCGTGCGCCAACTGCCGAGTTCGGCGGTCATGAGCCCGCTCATGATCAGCGGGGTGATGATCGCGCCCACAGAGGTGCCGCTTTGCAGCACGCTGTTGCCGAAGGAGCGCTCGCGCGCATCCAGCAGCGCACGCGTAGTGCGGATGCCGCAGGGCCAGTGACCGGCCTCGAAAAAACCGAGCGCCATGCGGCACCAGAGCAGTTCCTGCTCATTGTGTACAAAGCCCGTGGCCAGTCCGGCGAGCGACCACATCGTCAGCACGATGGCATAGAGCCAGCGCACGGAGAATCGATCCGCGAGCCAGCCGAACACGATGGAACCCGCCGCGAAAGAATAGGCAAACACCGCCTCGATGTGACCATACTGCTCCTGCGACAGCCGGAACTCCTTGGTGATGCGTACCGCCGCGTTCGCCAGCGTCTGGCGGTCCATGTAGTTGATCGCGGAGGCGAGCAGCAACAGGCCGCAGATGGTCCACTTCCATGTCGCCGACCGGTGCAGTGGATTCGGATCAGCGGAGGCAGTCATGTCAGATCGAAAGGCTACACCAGCAGTTCATCCACCACCTTCGCGCCCTGATTGTCCGTGAGGGAGGCGGCGAGGCCGTTGCGTTTGTAGGTGAGCTTGGTGTGGTCGAGGCCGAAGGTCTTCAGCAGCGTCGCGTGGTAGTCGAAGTGCTTCACTTCATCGATGACAGCCTTGTGGCCAAATTCATCCGTCTCACCATGGACGTGGCCTTTCTTGAAACCGCCGCCGGCCATCCACATGCTGAAGCCGTAGGTGTTATGGTCACGGCCCCATTTCTCGCGGCCCGCGTCGTTTTGCAGCACGGGCAGACGGCCCATTTCACCGCCCCAATGAACGACTGTGCTGTCCAGCAGACCACGCTGCTTGAGATCAATGAGCAGCGCGGCGCTCGGCTGATCGGTGGCCTGGCAGTTTTTGGGCAGGGAGGTGATGAGTGCGCTGTGCTGATCCCATGACTGGCCTGAATTGAGCACCTGCACGTGACGCACACCGCGCTCGACGAGGCGACGCGCGATGATGCAGCGCGTGGCGTAGTCTTTGGTGATGGGGTTATCCACACCGTAGAGTTTTTTGATGTACTCAGGCTCCTTCGAAATATCGAGCGCCTCCTTCGCCGCGACCTGCATCTTGGCCGCGAGCTCGTAGCTGGAAATACGTGCCTGCAGATCAAGCTCGCCAGGATGCAGCGCGAGGTGGTCCTCATTGAAAGCCTTCAGCAGATCAAGCTGGCGCTGCTGCGGTGCGCCGGCGAGCGAGGCGGGTGGATCGAGATTCAGAATGCGTGGCTCGGTGGCGCGCACGAGGGTGCCCTGAAAGAGGGAGGGCAGCCAGCCATTGGTAAAATGCTCGCCGCTGAAGGTGGGCAGGCCACCGGGATGAGCGAGCACCATGTAGGAGGGCAGTTCGTCCGTCTCACTGCCGAGGCCATAAGTCAGCCAAGATCCGAGCGCGGGTCGTCCGGCGACGCTGCGGCCACCATTCATGGCATACAGTCCCTGCGCGTGATTGCTCACGCCGGAGGTCATGGAGCGGATCAGCGTGATCTCATCCACCACCTCGCTGAGGTTTGGCAGCAGCTCGCTGATCTCCATGCCGCACTGACCATGCTTCGCAAATTTCCAAGGCGAGCCAAAGCACTTGGACGAGGCCTGGGCGAGGTTGTCATACTTGATCTCTCCGGGAAATTTCTGGCCGTCGTACTTCGTGAGCATCGGCTTGGGATCAAAGAGATCCATCTGCGAAGGGCCGCCCATCATGAACATGGAGATCATCGCCTTCGCCGTCGGCTCAAAGTGCGGCTTCTTCGGCAGCAAGTCGTAGCGAATTTCGCCCGTGACGCTCTCGGGTTTGACAGGTGCGGCGAGCAGGCCATCGCGCTCCAGCAACGAGGCGAGCGCCAGCGTGCCGAGGCTGTAGCCATTGGCGTGCAGGAAGTGACGGCGTGAGCAGAGCTGGGGGCGGTTCATTCGACGTAGAGGAAACGGTTGGAGCTGCAAAGAATCTGGCAAAGGCTGGCCATGGCTTCCTGCGGGGGATTGGGGACGACGCCTTTCGGATGCTGGGTGTCGTGGTGGTACTGCGTGAGAGCCTGCGTCTGCACATCGAGATAGGCGATGCCACGGGTGACATCGGCCTGAGTAGCAGGCTTGCCGAAGAGAAGTTCCCAGGCGCGCTGGATCTGCGCGGCACGATTGCCGGGCAACTGCGCCTGGAGGAGATCGGCAAGACGCAGGGAGCTGTCGAGCACGAAGGTATCGTTCATCAGCAGCAGGGACTGCGGGGCGACGGTGGTCTGGGCGCGCAGTTCGCAGTTCGGGGTCATGACCGGCGCGTCGAAGGTGTCGAGTACGGTGACGGGCTTGCTGCGGCGCACCTGCACGTAGATGGAGCGGCGGAAGTCGTCTGCGCCGCCGGGATCGACCTTGTTCAGCGAGATGGTGCCTTTGTCGATGCCGGTGACGACACGGCCCTGCGGATCGCGACCGATGCCGCTGGGCGGGCCGTAACTGGCCTGCACCAGTGTGCCGGTGGCAGCGAGCAGGGAGTCGCGCAAGGTCTCGGCATCGATGCGGCGCAGTTTGAAACGAGCATAGAGCTTGTTTTCGGGGTCGGCGTGCATGGAGGCGTCGTTCACGGTGGACTGACGGTAGGCGCTGCTCAGGAGAATGAGGCGATGCAGTGGCTTGAGCTGCCAGCCGCTCTTCACAAACTCAGTGGCGAGGTAGTCGAGCAGTTCGGGATGCGTGGGCAGCTCGCCCTGGCGGCCAAAGTCGCCGGGGGTATTGACGATGCCGCGGCCCATGTGGTTCATCCAAAAGCGGTTCACCAAAACCCGTGCAGTGAGGGGGTGCTTGCCGCTGGTGAGCCACTGCGAGTAGGCCAGGCGACGACCGCTGGAGCCGCTGCTCACGGGCACCGGTTTGAAGGGCTCGATCTGCGGGCTGGCGAGGATGCTGAGTTCACCGGGGGTTAGGGCCTGCTTGGGCTGCTCATGATCGCCGCGATTGAAGAGCTTGCTCGCGGGCACCTGGCCTTTGACCTCCGTGAGGGCCATGACGAAGCCTTCCACAGGCTTGGTATCGCGCAGTTTTTTGGCCTCGGCCATCTTGGCATCGACGATGTTCTGCTTCTTCTGGTCGTAGAGATTGAGCGAGTAGGTGGCGAGGGCGGAGGGATATTTTTTGATGAGCGTTTTCTGCTCGGGCGTGTGCTTCTCCTTCGGCGTGTCACGGGCGATGCGGAAGGCCGCCTGCTCGGCCTCGGGCACTTTTTTGATTTCGACCTCGAAAATTTCATCGAGGAATTTTTTGCTCATCGCGCGTGCCTCGACCTCGATCTCCTTCGCCTTCACTTCGACCGCCGCCGCTTGGGCGCGCTCTTCCGGCGAGTAAAGTGAGTAGAGACGCTGCGCCGGTGCACGCCAGGCTTCCCAGTTGTAGGCCGGATCAAACACAGCGCGCAGGCGGTAGTAGTCAGCCTGAGTGATGGGATCGTAGCGATGATCATGACACTGCGCGCAGGCGACCGTCATGCCCATGAGCGAGGAGGTCATGACCTTGATCTGCTCGGCAATGACCTGATTTTTGGCGAGCTTGGCATCATCGTTCACATCGCCGGTGCCATCGGGAGCCATGCGCAGGAAGGCGGTGGCGATGAGCTGATCCGTGCGATGGGGGTCCAGCACCGCCTGCTGGTAGTCCGCATGGGTGGCACCGGCGAGTTCGTCCCCCGCGAGCTGTTCCTGAATGAATTCGTCCCAAGGCTTGTCCGCGTTCATGGCACGGATGACATAGTCGCGGTAACGCCATGCCTGGGGGCGTAAGGAGTCAGCTTCCGAGTAGCCGTTGGAGTCGGCGTAGCCCGCCACATCCAGCCAGTGGCGTGCCCAGCGCTCGCCGTAGTTTTTCGAGGCGAGCAGACGCTCCACCAGCTGCTCATAGGCCAGCGGTGACTTGTCATTCACAAACGAATCCACCTCCTCCGGCGTCGGCAGCAGTCCGGTCAGATCAAGCGACACGCGACGGATCAAGGTCCGCCGGTCGGCTTCGGGCGCAAAGGTGAGCCCCTTGTCCGCCATCGACTTCAACAGAAAGGCATCCACCGGCGTGCGCACCTGCTTCGCATCCACCTGCCGGGGTACTGCGGAGGGCTTCACCGGCTGAAAGGCCCAGTACTCGCGGTCGTCATCCGAAATCATCGGTCCCGGGGCCAGCACCAGAGGCTCAGGCCGGGCAGTCTTCGCCCCTTGCGCGATCCATTGCTCAATGATCGCCAGTTCCTCTTCGGACACCTGCTTGCCCTTCTTCGGCATCTCACCGTTTTTGATCAGGCGAACGAGTTCACTCTGCGCTGGCTGACCCGGCACCACGACATGGCTGCCACTATCCAGCTTCAGGTCCATGAAGCGCCTCAGCCGCAGATCCACCCCACCCTCAGGTTTCTCTTCTTCCCCATGGCAGTGCGTGCAGTGCTCCTTCACGATGGGTCTCACGTCTTTCTCGAACGTGAGCATGCGTTCCGCGCCGCGAACGGTCACGGCGAGGGAACAAAAAAGAACAGCAGGCGTCAGCTTCATCAGGGGGTAGAAGCAGATTACGCCCCAAGTGCGCCCGTTTTTGCGACGGATTACTCCACCGCCACTTTCACCACCACCTTGAACACCTGCTCCGGCTTGTCCCACTCGATGCAAGGCCCGTGGGCGTCCTGCGGATACAGGATGGCGAAATGACCGCCACTCAGGTGCAGCGGCGTCACATCAGGCACCAGTTTCCACAGCGCGGCCTCTTTTTCATCATTGTAGGCCATCGTCTCCTCCTGCATCGCCGCGAGCGGTGCCCAGAGGATGGTTTCACGGCCGCTGTAAATGAACTGCACGTCGATGTACTTGCGGTGCGCCTCAAACTTCGCCTTCGCCATCGGCTTCGTCTCATAGGTCTGCACAAGCGCGAAACAGTGGTCCCCATCCAGATCAAAGCGCCCCAGCGGCTGCGTGCCATCCACAGTGCGCAGATACGCAAAGGCCTTCGCAAAACGCGAATTCAGGGCTTCATAGCGGGCGGAGTTTTCGAGAGTGTCGAGGATCATGGGAGGAAGGACTCCAAATCGACACCATGCTCAAGCGGACTGCAACGCCCAAAGGCGGCCGATGGGCATCATCCCGCATTGCGTTGTCACCCGTCTGGCTGAGTGTCCTCGCCCTTCATCCGCCCTGTCCATGAACGACCAGTTTCTATTTTCCGACATGCCAGCAGCCATTGAAGAGCAGCCGGTCACCAGCGTGTTTTTGGCCATTCTTCCTGATCAGGCTGCGGCGGAAAAAATCGCCCGGTGCGCATGCGAAGTGAGGGCCAGACATGACCTGAAGGGTGCTTCCCTGCCCACGGGTCGCTTCCATGTCACCCTGCATACTTTCGATCACGCCCCACGTGCGTTGGAGCGCTCCATCCAGGTGGCTCAGATGGTTGCCGAAAAAGTGGTGAAGGATGTCAGTCCCTTTGAAGTGCAGTTTGACCGCGTGAAAAGCTTCTCAGAGAAGAAATCCAATGCCCCGTGTGTTCTCGCAGATCGTGAAGGCAATGAACCTCTGAGAGCTTTCGTCTCCCGATTGAAGCGCGAAATGGGCAGACCCGCCGGAAACTTTGCGCCGCAGGTCACGCTGCTGTACGAGGATGCCATCGTTAAAGAAGAGTACGTGGAACCCGTCTGCTGGAGGGTAAATGAAATCGTCCTGCTCAAGGCGATCATGCACAGAAAGACTTTCCAAGAACTCGGGCGCTGGGCGTTTGAGGGCTGAACGTCAGCGCAAGGACAGGATGGCTTCGGCTACTTCGCACGGAGCAACTCGACAATCGTCTCCCGCATCACCTTTTCCGATTCCGGCGCAGCGAAAGCCTGCGTGGGCTCATAGCCGCCTTCGGCGAAGGATTTCTCCAGCGGGATGTAGCCCGGGCCACCGTCGCCATAGCTCGCCGTTGCGACAAATCCACCGGGACGCTGCTGCTGCGCAAAGAGCTGATACTCGATGAAGGTCTCGCCCGGCAGATGCAAGAGGCACACATCATCTCCCAGATGCAGACTGGTGAACTGAGTAGGCACGCCCGCCGCACTCTGGCGGATGAAGCCCACGCGAAATGCGGCGCTGATGCGTGTCGATGGCGCAGTGGCCACGTTTTCACACACCTTCAGCATGCGCTCCTCGGGAAACTCGGGATTCGATTTCAACACCACCGGACGCGCACGCCACTCCATCTTGGTCAGCGGCACACGTTTCATCTGCTGCTCGGACTTCACCATCGCCGCATGAATGTTTTCCCCCAGCCGCACCCGTGCTTCCTTGCTGGCGTCATTGTATTTACCCGCCGCGATGTTGCCGCCGCAGCCGGTGAAGTACAGATGCGGCACGCCATCGTCCTGCGTACGCCTCTCACGCGCAGTGCCCACGAAGTCATACGTCACCATGCCATCGCCGTAGTAGCTCATCGGGTGTGTCGCGTAGTAGTGCAGCACGGCCAGTTTCTTCTCACCGTTCCAAAGACTGATCGTCTTGAGCATGGGATCAACCAGCCCTTCCGGCAGCGCCTGCAGCGCCGGGTCCTTCGTTGAACTCAGGCGCATCTTGGCGATCTTGCCATCGTCGCCCAAGATGCGGCGGTTGGATGCTACCTTTTCCACCGCCGCCTCGCCATGCGCGAGGTGTGTCACGGGAGATGTGGTTTTGAGCGCTGCCTTGATACTCGCCGCCGCGCCCTTCAGCGCACGCTCAGCCCACTCAAGATCCATCACCTTCGGCGGCGAAGCCAAACCCGCCAACAGCCGGTGCGATGCCGCATCTCCGATAGGCGCATTGTGCTGGTGCAGACTCTGCACCGCCACGCGTTCCGGCGTTGTCCCCGCAGCCTGTGCCAGCACCTCCCGCCAGTGCACATGATCCCGCGCGCGAATCTCACACCAGTCCACCGCACACAGCACCACCGGCTTGTCATCGCTCAAAATCACCACACCCAGCGCCAGCAGCGGCTCGCTCACTCCCACCATCGGCTTCACCAACCCACCGCACAAAGGCGCACCGACCGGTGGCGTGACATCCGCACGAAACGTGGCGAGGCGCAGAGGCTCCGCGAATGCCGTGAGTGTGAACAGCGGAAAGATGAGCAGGAGTTTGTTCATGTGCGTGCCCTATCTACGGTGCAGAAGAACCAAGCTCTCAAACATCCTGGATTCCGTCAGGCCCCCCTGCCTTCCTCGAACGCGATGTCGGCACCGTGACAAGGAAGCATCGCAAACAGCCGATGTTTGTGCAGCAGGTTGGGGGGTATATTTTGGTTTGAACTACGAATCGTGCCGGTGCTGATGAGCTAAACTTGGACTGTATTCTCAGCTCACCAAATCCCCAATCACCCGCCCATGCACATCCGTCAGTCGCCGATCAATGCCATTATGGCGGACAGTGAGCTGCGTGTGATCAATGCCAAGCAGGTGCATCATCGTGGCGTGGATGTCGTAGCAGGTGGTGGGATTGGCGCGATCAAGCGGCTTATATCCCCACTGGTCGCTTTCCCCAGCGGTGACACCTCCCTGAATGCCGCCGCCGCAGAGCCAGTTGGTGAAGACGTAGGGGTTGTGATCGCGGCCTTTGCCGCCCTGCGTGCTTGGCATGCGGCCAAACTCGGTGGTCCACATGATGATCGTGTCCTCAAGCAGCCCGCGTTGTTTCAAATCAAGAATCAGCGCCGAAACCGCCTTCGCCATGCCCCAGGCGAGAGGGCCGTGATCGCGCTCGACGTCTTCGTGGCTGTCCCAGTTGCGACGCGGAAAGCCGTTGTCGTTGCCGCTCCAGATCTGCACAAAGCGCACGCCGCGTTCCAGCAGGCGGCGCGCGGCGAGGCACTTGCGGCCCATGTAATCAGCCTCCTCTTCGGGATTGATTTCGGTGGGCCAGACTTTGCGATGCTCTTGAATGCCATACATGGCTTTCATGGCGGCGGACTCTTTGGAGATGTCCAGCGCCTCGGGTGCGGCGAGCTGCATCTTCGCCGCGAGTTCGTAGCTCTGGATGCGGCTTTCCAAGCGCGAATCCTCCTCGCGCACCGCCATGTGTTTGCGATTCAACTGCTCCAGCAGCGCGAATCCCTCGCGGTCAGACTTCGCGCTAATGTAGCGCCCGGCCTTGTGCGGAAACAGATCCGCGATGGGCGTCTGCGCACCGGGATAAATGATCGTCCCCGCATGCTGCGACGGCAAAAACGCGCTGTCCCAGTTCTTCGGACCGTTCGAGGCGAAACCGCGATGATCCGGCAGCACGACGAAGGTCGGCAGATTGTCGCTGATGGAGCCGAGCGCATAGCTCACCCAGCAGCCCACACCCGGAAAGCCCGGCAGATTGAAGCCCGTGGCCTGCAGCAGCGTGCCCTGTGAATGCACTCCGGTCTTGCCGACCATGTTGTGCACAAAGGCCATGTCATCCGCACAAGCGCCCAGCGGTGCGACGGCCTCGCTCAGCATCCGGCCGCTCTTGCCATAGGGCTTGAAGTCCCACACCGGTTTCTTCCACGGCCCCAGCCCGTTTTGAAACGCCTCCACCTTCTCGCCAAAGTCAGCGTCTTCGCCGTGGTGCTTGATCAGCGCGGGCTTGTAATCAAACAGGTCGATGTGACTGGCCGCGCCGCCCATAAAGAGCTGTACCACGCGTTTCGCCTTGGGCACCACCACTTGGGAGCGATGCGCCGTCTCCGCATTCGCCAGAGAATGAAACGCGAGCGCGCCAAAGCCTTGTCCGGCGGTTTGCAAAAGCTGGCGGCGGGTGAACATGAGAGAACAGTAGGCATTCATACGCCGCTGGCCAGCGCGTCCTTGTCACGCAATCGCGCGAGCTGCGAAGAGGCGAATTGCACACTCGCGGAGCCCCGCAAAATCGTTAAGCTACATACACCCATGTCAGCCTGGTCCCCGCTCCGCAATTCTGTCTATCGCGCCATGTGGCTGGGAAGCATCGGGTCAAATATCGGTACCACGATGAATGACACGGCGGCGGTCTGGACGATGACCACGATGACGAGCTCGCCCTACCTCGTGTCCTTGATGCAGACGATGTCGAGCCTGCCGCTCTTCCTGCTGGCGCTTCCTGCCGGTGCCCTGGCAGATCTGGTGGACCGGCGGCGGCTGATCTTGATCGCACAAACCGGCGCACTGCTC
>NZ_JAQSEA010000204.1 GCF_029946185.1 Prosthecobacter sp. | reverse complement strand
ACATCTTCCCCGTCTTCACAAAGTCGATGATCTTCTGGTCATCGTCCCCTGCCGCCCACGTCACGCGCAGGAAGTCGGCGGGGTGCAGCTTGTGCTGCTCAAAGAACGCACGATCACCGCCGCAGCCAAACATCGTGTCCGGGTCCATCTCGCCATGGAGTTTCGCCCGCGCCTTCACGATCAAACGCGGCAGCCACGGCATGCCGTCCACCGCCGCTGCTTTGGGCGGCAGCTCGCTCGGCAGCACGACTTTTTCGCTTCTCACACTGTTCTGCACGACACGGAAGTAATCCCGCCGCACCGCAGCCACGAGCAGGCTCGTCTCCAGCGTGGGCCCCTCGGCCTCGTAGCGGCAGTGATCATCGACGAAGTCAAAAAACTCCTGCGTCGTGCAGCCAATGCAGTCCAGAAAGGCCTTGTCCGCCTCCGTGTACCAATTGACCGCACGGGTGTCGCCAGCGGCGTGCAATTTGGCGCAGCGCTCAAAGAGTTCGCGGAAAGACGTGTCCCAAGTTAAATCGATCATAATCACCCAGACTAACGGCGGTGCTCCCAACGTCAAACATTCGCGCGCAACCATTCTGCCCCTCCGGTGGTTTACATTGCGCATGACCCTCGCTAGCATGGCAGTCACACTGCCAGCCTACCTCATGCCTGAACCGGAACGGAACGCCCTCCCCCATTCATCGCCGGCAGCAGCCGCCGATGCCGAGGAGTCATCCGACCAGGAAAGCGTCCGCCTCATGCTCCGCGTCAAGGAAGGCGATGTGAAGGCCTTCGAGCGCCTCGTGGAGCTGCACCAAAACGCCGTCGTCGGCACCTGCGCCCGCATGTTGAACAACATCGAGGACGCGCACGACATCGCCCAGCAGGTCTTCATCCGCGTCTGGCGCAGCGCCCCGCGCTACGAAGTCACCGCCAAGTTCACCACCTGGCTCTTCACCATCACCCGCAACCTCGTCTTCAACGAAACCCGCCGCCGCTCCCGCCGCAAGGAAGTCAGCATGGAGCAGGAGAACGAAGACGATCCGCCGAAGTATTTCACCGACCACAGCACCCCCGGCGCCGATCACATCACCCAGCAGACCGAGTTGGAGAACGCGCTCGACACCGCCATCGCCGCCCTCCCCGAAAAGCAGCGCATCGCCGTCATCATGCGCCGCCACCAGGACCTCCCATACGAGGACATCTGCGCCGTCCTGAAAATGTCCCTCCCCGCCGTAAAAAGCCTCCTCTTCCGCGCCCGCACCGAATTGCGCAAGCACCTCGCGGCTTATCTGGGTGAAGACGTGGAGTGAGAGCCTGCTGAAGTACGACAGGCACTCCTGCCTGTCGATCAGCGCTCACGCAGGAACTTTTGTTTTTCGAATGAATCAAGCCGGTGTGAGCTGGCACGCATGGATGGCGCGACACATGGCGGACTCAGCGGTGTGAATGTCAGATTGCACCCTACCACACGCCGGTGGAGTTTGGGGTCGGTGCAGAGGACGGTGAGCCGATTTGTCGGCGCTGCTGCCTGCGCAAGCGCTGATCGACAGGCAGGAGTGCCTATCGTACCTCTGATCAACGCGCTCAGCCAAACCACCGTTGTTTGGTGCTTGAAGTTTCCCTCTGTCTCCGGCGTACTCTCCTCCTTGCATGAAATCCATCCTGCTCGCGCTCCTCGTTCCCGTCTTCGCTTTCGCCGCGCCAAAGCCGCTGTTTCAGTCCAAGCTCATCACCACCGCCACGCCAAACCACAGCGTGGACATCGACGTCTCACTCGACGGCGCGAAGGAGCTCTACCTCGTCGTCACCGATGGCGGTAACGGCTACGGGGCTGATTGGGCGGACTGGGCCGAGCCACGTCTCATCCTCGCCGATGGCAGCGAGAAAAAGCTCACCGAGATCGAATGGAAATCCGCACAGAGCGGCTGGAACAACGTGCGCGTGAACTCCAGTGCCGGCGGCACCGAACTGCGCAGCGCAGGCAAAGCCATCGAGTACGGCATCGGCACCCACGCCAACAGCATCATCGCCTTCAATCTCCCCGCTGGCACGAAACGCTTCAAGGCTCGTGGCGCTCTCGATGAAGGCGGCACCAAGCAGGGCAGCTCCAGCGTCGAGTTCCGCATCTACACCGAAAATCCCGGCCCCATCGCCGCCAGCGACAGCAGTTCCCATGCCCCAGCCGACGCCATCGATACCCTCGACGTGCATCCCGAGCTCAAGGTCCAGCTCTTCGCTAGCGAGCCCATGATGGCCAGCCCCTCCAGCATCGACATCGACCATCGCGGGCGCGTCTGGGTTTGCGAAGTCGTCAACTACCGCAAGCACCTCGGCGAACGCGCCGAAGGCGACCGCATCCTCATCCTCGAAGACACCGACGGCGACGCCAAAGCCGACAAATCCACCGTCTTCCACCAGGGCCACGATGTGGACAGCGCCCACGGCATCTGCGTCCTCGGCAACAAAGCCCTCATCTCCTGCGGCGACGATGTCTTCTGGCTCATCGACGACAACGGCGACGACAAAGCCGACCGCAAGGAACTCATGTTCACCCAGATCGGCGGCGCCCAGCATGACCATGGCATCCACGCCTTCCACTTCGGCCCCGATGGCCGCCTCTACTTCAATTTCGGCAACGCCGGCAGACAACTCTGCGACAAAAACGGCAACCTCATCACCGACATCCACGGCGTCAAATGCACCAACCAAAACAATCGCCCCTATCAGCAGGGCATGGTCTTCCGCTGCGAACTCGATGGCA
>NZ_JAQSEA010000203.1 GCF_029946185.1 Prosthecobacter sp. | reverse complement strand
GAGCGTGCCGCTGATGGCCGGGCGCTGCGGCTGACCGGCACCAATGTCGACATCAATGGCGGAACCCTGTTCTCCTGAGTTCTGCTCGCAGTCATGAACAAGCCCCGGAATGCGGTTCGCGCAATCCGGGGTTTTTCGTTTCAGCCAAAGCGACTCCCAAAGGGGCAAGAATGCCCGCCGTGCGGTGTTGCGTTCTGGCTCGTCACGACTTTCCCAGCAGCCGTGCAGGACCAAGATCCTCTGCGGTAATACTGGATGCTGCAAAGTCGGCAGGCAGGCTGTTGTCGAGCTTTGCGAAATCACCGCCTGCGGACTCGTCTTCTGGTCACGTCAGCGTTTTGACATGGCTGCCGAAGTACAGGTGCGCATCAAACGCTCCACCTTGACGCCAGCCATGCTCGCCATGACCACATCAAACTCAAAGTGGGTCATGCTGAAATGTCTCGTCGTCGCCAGTTCTCCGCAACGGCGCGCGGACGGCTCCTACGGTTTCACCGTCTCCCTGCTGGTGGTGCAGGCAACGGATGACAGCCCATCCTCACCCAAGCTTCGGTCCAAGATGCGCTGGTTTGCACCGCAGCTCCGGGGTCTCCAGCGCTGCGGATTAAATTGATGCCGCCACTGCATTGTCCCTCACCCTACCGAGGGCAACGCCCCTACCGATCCTCAATTTTTCGCCGCGATGGCGGCGCGGTAGTTGGCATGGGCGCGGAAGTACTCGGACTGCGCTTCGACTTCCAGGACCTTGGCGTCAAAGCTGGCCTGCTCACGGATCTGAAGAGCGAGGAGGTCGGTGGCCCCTTGTTTGAGACGTTCGCCTTCGGCGGTGGCAAGCTGCTGGGCGAGGTCCACATTCCGCCGCGTCTGCCGCAGCACCTCATGCGCGGCTAGGAGCGCGCTGTGGGAGTCGCGCACGTCGGCGGCGATGCGTTGCCGGGCAAAGCTCATTTCCTGGTTCAGGCGCTCGATCTGCGCATTCGCCACATCCACGCGGCCCTTGGCCTCACGGCGCTGGAGTGGGAGCTTGAACTCGATCTTAGCTTCGACCTCGGTGCGTTCGACGTCGCGAGGGGTTCTGCCGTTGATGCCTTGGGCGGCCTGGACGCCAACTTCGAGGCTGGGGAGGAGGTTGTTTTTGGCGAGGCGGAGGTCGATGCCGGTTTTTTCGAGGGTGAGCTCGATGCGGCGCATTTCGGGGCGAAAGACGAGGGCCTTGGCGATGTCCACGGTGAGCTGGGATTCTGCCGGGTGGCTGTGCGTGGGGAAGGCGGAGGGGAGGCGTGTGCGCGGGGCGAGAATGGGCTCTGAGGAGCGGTTGTCGCGGTAGAAAAGGGAGAGCTCAATCGTGGCGGCCTGGAGGCGGCGGCGGGCCTGTACGACGGCAATCTCACGGCTGACGACGAGGCGCTGATTGTCCACCTGCACGATGGGCGCTGAAGCACCGTTTTCCACCTGCTGGGCGATGCCTGAGTCGCGCTCTTTGGCGACGCGGAGGAGCTCTTCGGTGAGGGAGAGGCGCTGGCCGGCGGAGAGCCAGCCATAGTAGGAGATGGTAGCGGCGCGAATGAAGTCGAGATACTGGCGGAAGATGATGGGGTCCGCGAGTTCCTGATCAATCTGCGCCTGCCAGAGGGTGGCGCGGCGGCGGTCGATAGTGCCGTCCCGGAGGAGGGGGATGCGGAAGCCGAGGACGCCTTCGCCATCGGTGCCGGTACGTTCCTTGTTGTAGTTTGGCAGGAAGCCGCTGCTAAGGCGGTAACCGCCATAGACGCCGCCGCCCCAGTTGGTGAGAGGCTGCTCCAGCATGGTGTAGGCGGTCTGGCCGTCGTAATAGCCGGCTGGGGCAAAGGCGGTGCCGGCATTGAGGTTGAGGTCAAAGGCACCCATGGCCTGCCGTGCGCGGCCATTGGCGATGTCCTGCTCGATCATGGCGGCGAGGTAGGGCGGATACTGGGTGTTGACGCTTTGCAGGACTTCTTGGAGCAGCAGGGGGCGGGCTTTCTCCTTTTCTTTCTCCTCGGGGGCGGCTTGCAGCCCGGCAAAAGGCAGCATGAGGACGACCATCGCAGTGCGGCAGCGGCCCATGGGCGGCATGCGGGTGCCGACAGGCATCGCGGACGACATCTTCGGGTTTAACGTGGTAGGAAAGATCATTTTTTGGTAGGGTCGAGCTTGCCGTCTGCGTTGGAGTTCACGGCGGGAAAGCCATTGATCTGCCGCCAGAGCTCAAACCAAAGCGGCACTTGATCGAGGAGGAACCACGCATTGGCTCGGGTGCCCTGGCGCAGCCAGCGATCGCGGTCCGGCCAGCCGATCGTCACGGGCCCCTTGCCATCACCACGGTCCACGACGTCATCCGCCGGGCCGATGAGTACACGGAAACGTCCCTGGCCGTCATCACTTGCATCCATAAACACGACCTCGCCACCAAAGGTGCCGATGGCGAGCTGTGGCCAGCCGATGACCTGCACAGCCGGCCAGCCCTCAAACGAGAGGCGCACGGGGCTGCCTGGAGTAACGACGCCGTCCACCTCTTTCCGCGCATGCACCAGTGGCATGTCATTGCCATCGACCCACACCTCCACGTTGCGGCTGTCGCTCTCGGGAATGATCACGCAGATGAGCGAACCAGGGCGTAGGTAGGTGCCGTCGGTCACCGCCACCTGGAGCACAACGCCATCGCGTGGCGCATCGACAATCTGGCGCAGGTTTTGATTGATCTGCACATCAATGACGGAGAGATCACGCTCTGCGGTGGCAACTTCGCCGAGGGCGCTGCCTTTGGACGCATGGATGGAAGCGATGAGGGCATCCATGTCATTGCCGGTGCGCTTCAGCGCGGCGGCGGCGGACTTGAAGTCTGCAGAAGTCGCATCCCGCTGCAGCGTAGCCAGCTCCATGCTGCGCTGAGATTCGAGCTGCTTGCCAAAGAGCCCCTGCGTGCGTGCGTAGTTGAGCTGCGCCGTCTCTGCGGCAATTTTCGCGCCTGCCACACGCTGATGCGCGCCATCGATGGCCTGCGCCTTGGCCAGCTCCTGCTGTGTGATCTGCGCGGTGAGCGACTCCACACGCCCCTTGGCAAAATCGCGACGGCTCTCGATGGCCTCGCGCTGCGCCTTCAGGTTGTTGATCAAGTTGGGGTCGTTGTCCTGGATCTCGATGATCAGCTCGCCTTTCTTCACACGCTGTCCTTCCATGACGTGGAGATTGC
Organism: Prosthecobacter sp.; assembly: GCF_029946185.1. GTDB lineage: Bacteria > Verrucomicrobiota > Verrucomicrobiia > Verrucomicrobiales > Verrucomicrobiaceae > Prosthecobacter. Next base: position 23,488 of record NZ_JAQSEA010000203.1, on the reverse strand, counting down.
GCACGCGACCGGAGACCTGAGCCTCCACATTCACGCGCCGGTCCAAAGGATTGAAGGCGATGACGCGCCCCGTACCGGCCACAAACTGTCGCCAAGGCAGAAAAAGAAGCGCGACCAGCAGCACGGCGAAAAATGCGAGCAGCATACGGCTGAAGACGCGCGTGAACCGTGCGGGGCTGGCAATGCTCAGCGCGGGCAGGGGTGGTGCAGAAGATATAAGGGGGGCAGGTGTGTGTGTCGTCGTCATGGTATCAGGCGGCGAGGGTTTGCGGAATGGTGCCATCGCTCATGTGGCAGGGGGCGAGTTCGATGATCTGATCGCACCGTGTGCTAACCTGGGAGTCACGTGTGGTGACCACCACGGTCCATGGCTGCGATTTGTCAAAAATGGCGGCGGAGAGCAGGGCGAAGGAGGAGTCGTCCATGTTGTCGATCAATTCATCAATGAGCAGCAGGCGCGGCCGCTGCGCGAGAGCACGGGCGAGGAGCAGGCGCATGCGTTGATTGCCGGAGAGCGGCGCACCGCCAATCTTCAGCCGCAGGTTCAGCCCCTCAGGGCGTGCGAGCAGTTCATTCAGCAGGCCCACTTGCTTCAGCGCAGCACGGATTTCGTCCATGCCGATGTCGCTGCGGCCGAGGCGGAGATTTTCAACCACCGTGCCATCCATGATCTCGTCCCGGCGCAGAAGCTGCGTGCTTTCGCGCAGTTTTTCGAGGTCCCAGCTCCGTAGGTCCAAGCCGTCGATGGTGACAAATCCGCCGGTGGACTGGCGCAGGCCAAAGAGGATGTCCAGCAGCGAGCTCGCACCCGCGCCATGAGGTCCGACGATGGCAGCGCTACTACCTGCAGGGATGCTGAAGCTGCGCCCACTGAAGAGCGGCATGCTGGGGTGATACGAATAGTCCACCTGATTGGCCACCACCTCCGCTCCGCTGCCGAGTGGCGCTGGCTTCTCGCCGCCCTCGCGCTCGGTTTCAAGATCGAAAATGTGACCGAGCTTGTCCATGGCGGCCATGGCATCGTACCAAGCTTCGAGTTTTTTGCCGAGCTTGGCAAGTGAGGCCACAATGCCGCTCATGATGATCTCGCTGGCCACGAGCTGCCCCAGTGTGATCTGCTGGCTGATGACAAGATACCCACCCACCGCCAGCAGTGCTGCAGAAGCCACCACTTGAAGCGTGAGCAGCGCGGCGATCTGCCGCATGAGCACACGGAAGTGTCTGCTGCGCGCCATCACATAGCCCGTGCTCAGTTCATTGGCACGCTCACGCGCCATGCGGCCGCCACCCGGGCCTTTAAACAAAAACGGGAAATGCGCAATTTCCTCAAACCAGTTCACCAGATCGTATTTCATCCGCGACTCCTCGATGCTGGTGTCCACCGCCCCGCGCCCAAGCATCCACAGGCTGAGGATGATGAGGCTGAGCAGCACGGCGGCAAAGAGCAGCAGCAGCGGATGGTACAACGACAGCAGCAGCATGCCGATGAGTCCGCCAAAGACGAGGTTTACCCCGTCCAGCAGCAGCAGAGCCGTGGACTTCTGCGCGGTCACCACATCCAGGAAGCGGTTCACCATCTCCGGCGCGTGCACCTCATCATGCACCTGCGCTTTCACCCGTGGCAGGCGGTAGGCCAGGTCCGAAGCGGCACGCACAAAGATGCGCCGCTGAATCATGTCTGACACATAGAACTGAAAGCCGGTGACGATCGCCTGCAGTCCCAGGCAGCCAAACAGCGCCAGAGACACGACCACCAACGCCTGCACATAGGGGCCTGACTGGCCGCCGAAGGCCAAGTTGGTCACGACCGCATCCACCGCCAGCGGCACCGCGAGGTAGAGCAGCGCTGAGATCACCGAAAACATCAGCAGAGTGCGCACCTCCTGCTTCTCCGCCAGCAGCAGCGCGATGAAGCGCCGTGCAGGGCTCACGGCACCAGGGGCATGATGGCCGCCGTCATCATGACTCCGCGCCGCGCTCAGCCCCCGCGCTCCCCGGTCGAGGTGGACGATGCCCACCTCCACCACCGCATGCACACTCTCCACACCCACGCGGCGTGCCAGCGCCTGCCGCGTAACGGTGACCCGATGTGTGGGATGCTCCCCATCCGCGAGACGCAGGCTGAACCAGCCGGCGTAGGTGATGACCATCCAGCGGCTTTCCACGCTGCTCCAGATCACCACGGGAGAATCCGCATGGGCCTGCCACACAGCCTCGCTCAGTGGCAGGCGCGCAGGAGACACCTGCATGCCCGCGCCGGCTGCGGCGGCGCTGAGCAACGCCAGCGGATCATTCTCCGTCTGCGTGGCATGGTGAATGGCCAGACGAGCACGCTCAGGACCAATATCACTGCCGAGGATGGCCGCCAACTGCATGAGAGTTGGCGAAAGAAAGGAAGGTGGGGTGGGGGGTAAGGCAGTCAAAATTTAGGGATAAGTCGGTTCCTATACGCCCAATTAGCACAGATGGACTCACCTGCTTAATCCAAAAAAAATCCCTGAATGTAAGATGCCGGAGTGCAAGAAAAAACGGCAGCAGGAAATGAGCCTGCCAAGCGTAAAAATCGCCCATCACACGACTATTTCGTGACTCCCTACGTGACCTTCCTGCACGGTTAGGCAAGGTCGATGCCAAAAAAATCCAGCATCACCTGACGATAGACTTGGCGTTTGAATTTCGGCACCCAGTCCAGATCAAAGTCCGCCGGTTTGATCCACCTAAATCCCGCGAACTCACGGTGCGTGGCATCCAGATTGAAGTCGATATCCGCGCCGGAGAACCCGCAGAGAAAGTAGGCCTGCTCCTGGCCGCCGTAGATGCCGTACTTCAGCCGCCCCTTTGTAAACGCATACCGGTAGCCGTCCCGCCGCTGAATGATCTGCAGCATTTCGCGCTTCACGCCGATCTCCTCTTCAAGCTCGCGAAACAGCGCCGTCTCCGCATTCTCCCCTTCATCAATGCCTCCTTGGGGAAACTGCCACGCACCTTTGATGTTGATGCGCTCAGCCACAAAGATGTCACCGTTCTCCCGCTGCAAAATCGCGGCGACATTGGGACGATAAACGATTGTTTCAGGGGGGATCATAAGCCGGAGGGGTGACGCATGGTGTAGCCTTTCGTGGGCCGTGAGCGGCTGCTCCAGCGCGGTCCAGAGCTGGACGCATCATTGTATCCTGTGTCAAGCCGCAGCCCCGCCACCTCCATAAAGACATGCCCCTTGCGGGCATAGACGGTGATCCACCTGCCACTGCCACTGCTCCCGAAACTGCGGAAGGCCCCGGACACAGTCGGTGTATCGAGCTTCCCTGCGGCGTGCAGCACATACGAAGTCGTGCCGGAGCAGTCATAGCCGCTGTCTTGAAAGCGGGCATGTCCGCCACCACGGCGATAAGGCATGGTGCAAATGTGATTGCCCGCAGAGATCGCCCTCAGCACGGCTGCAGGTGCGTTGGCAGGCGGAACGGCCTTGCCACCAATGATGACCGCCGTTTTGCCCGGGGCAAACTTGTACTCCCAGCGCGCTCCCGCGCTGGAGCCGCACTGGCAGAGCAGTACACAAAGAGGCAGGGGCATTAAAAGTAGAAGAAAGCGCATCATCCACACCATCGTATTCGGCTCGGTCGAATTAACAAGGCGCGCAACACTGCCTTGCCTTGTTTTCAAAAACTCGCCAGAATCCATCCCCATGATAAAAAAACTCGCCGCTCCCCTGCTGCTGGCCGTCGCTGCCTGCGCCGTGGCCTTTTCCGCACCTGCCGCAAAGCACAAGATTCTTTTCTTCTCCAAGTCCAGCGGCTTTGAGCACAGCGTCATCTCCTGGAAGAACGGCCAGCCCAGCCACGCCGAAAAAGTGCTGCTGGAACTCGGTGAAAAGAACGGCTGGGACTTCGAATTCTCCAAGGACGGCTCCAAGTTCAGCAAGGACTACCTGGCTCAATTCGACGCCGTGTTCTTCTACACCACGGGCGATCTCTGCAGCGAAGGCACCGACAAACAACCGCCCATGTCCACGGAAGGCAAGCAGGCCCTCTTCGACTACGTCAAAAGCGGCAAAGGCTTCATCGGCACCCATTCCGCCAGCGACACCTTCCACACCGACAACGAATCGCAGAAAGGCCCGGAGCGTTACCTGAACCACGGTGAGAAAGCGGACGCGTATGTGCGCTTCCTCGGTGCAGAGTTCATCAAGCATGGCAAGCAGCAGGACGCCAAAAACACCGTTACCGACCCCAAGTTCCCCGGCTTCGAAAAAGTCGGCGCGACCTACGGCTTCCAGGAGGAGTGGTACTCTCTCAAGGACTTCAATCCGGACATCCACGTACTCAGCGTGATCGACGCCCCTGCCATGGAAGGCAAAGAGTACGAACGCCCCGCCTACCCAAGCACCTGGGCACGCAAGGAAGGCGCAGGCCGTGTGTGGTACACCGCCATGGGCCACCGCGAAGACGTCTGGACCAATCCCACCTTCCAAGAGATCCTCATCGGCGGCGTCAAATGGGCCCTGGGAGATGTCGAAGCCAGCGTCCCGCCCAATCTCAAGGAAACCGCTCCCGGCGCCATGACCAACCCTCCCTACGTCGCCCCGCCGCCGCCCAAGCCTGCCAAAAAGTAGTCCAGTTGCGCCGCAACTGGTCCCCTCCCCTTTCACTCCAATCCCCCCTCCAGTTGCAGCGCAACTGAACAACTTTCCCAGACCATGCCCAAAGCCCTTCAAATTCTCATCTGGATCGCCATCTCCCTCCTCGGAGCTGGCTCCGTCGCTTTCTCCGCACTGCACAAAGGCGAAACCATCAATGCGCTGTGGCTTGTCGTGGCGGGTTTGTGTTCATTCGCGGTCGCCTATCGCTTTTACAGCAAGTGGCTCATCACCAAAGTGCTCGTGCTCGACAAACATCGCGCCCCGCCCTCGGTCACCCACAAGGACGGCAAGGACTTTGTGCCGACAAACAAGTGGGTCGTTTTCGGTCATCACTTCGCCGCCATCGCCGGTCCAGGACCGCTCGTGGGCCCCGTGCTTGCAGCGCAGTTTGGTTATCTCCCCGGCATGCTGTGGATCTTGATCGGGGCCACGCTCGGCGGCGGCGTGCATGATGCCATCGTCATGTTTGCCTCCATCCGTCGTGGCGGCAAATCGGTGGGGCAGATGCTCAAAGAAGAGGTCAATCCCTTCGTCGGTTTCGTGGCCATGGTCTCCGTCCTTGCCATCATGACCATCCTGCTCGCCGTGCTCGGCCTCGTGGTGGTGAAAGCCCTCGCCGAAAGTCCTTGGGGCCTGTTCACCATCGTCATGACGATCCCGCTGGCCTTCATCATGGGCTTTGGTCACACGATCTTCGGTGCCAGCGTGCGCAACATCACCATCTTCGGCATCATCGGCCTGCTCGTCAGCGTCTGGGCCGGCAGCCATCTCAAGGACTGGGGCATCGAGCACTACTTTGACTACAAGGGCGAAACCATCGCTTGGTCCATCATGATCTACGGCTTTGCCGCCTCCGTGCTGCCAGTGTGGATGCTCCTCGCACCGCGTGACTATTTGAGCACCTTCATGAAGATCGGTACCGTGGCCGTGCTGGCCATCGTGGTCATCTGGGTCGCTCCCGAGTTGCACATGCCCAAGCTCACGCAATTTGTGGACGGCACCGGCCTCGTCTTCCTCGGCAGCGTCTTCCCGTTTGTCTTCATCACCATCGCCTGCGGTGCCATCTCCGGCTTCCACGCACTCATCTCCTCCGGCACCACACCCAAGCTGCTCGACAACGAGGCCGACATCCGCAGCATCGCTTATGGAGCGATGATCACCGAGATGCTCGTCGCCCTCATGGCCCTCGTTGCCGCCTGCGCCCTGCAACCCGGCGAATACTTCGCCATCAATGCCGGTGCCGCCAAGATCGTGCAAACCGATCCTTCCCAGGCCGCTGCCGTCACCAGCATGATCACCAACGCCGGCTTCCCCGTCACCGTTGCAGGCATGGACAAACTGGCAGCCGACATCGGCGAAAAGACCATGTTTGGCCGCGTCGGTGGTGCCCCCACCTTTGCCGTCGGCATGGCGCAAATGTTTGCCCGCGCCTTTGGCCCCTCCTGGATGGCCTTCTGGTATCACTTCGCCATCATGTTTGAGGCGCTCTTTATTTTGACCACCATCGACGCCGGCACACGCGTGGGCCGCTTCATCCTTCAAGACTTCCTCGCAGGCATCTGGAAACCGCTGGGCAACACCCGCAGCCTTCCCGCGAACGTCTTCGCCAGCGGCCTGCTCGTCGCAGCCTGGGGCTTCTTCCTCTATCAAGGCGTGGTAGATCCCCTCGGCGGCATCAACACCCTCTGGCCCCTCTTCGGCATCGCGAATCAGCTCCTCGCCGTCATCGCCTTCTGCCTTGGCACCACCATCCTCATCAAGATGGGCAAGGCCCGCTACCTCCTCGTCACGGTGATACCTCTGGTCTTCCTCATGAGCGCCACCTTCGCCGCCGGCTACATCAAGCTCTTCGACAAAGACCCGCGCATGGGCTTCATCGCCGGTGCGGAGATGTACGGCAACAAAATCGCCGCCGGTGGCACGCCTGTGGAAATGAAAGCCTGGGCCGCGCAACAGTTCAACTTCAACGTGGACACCGCCGTCACCGCCTTCTTCCTCCTCGCCGTCGCCATCATCTTCCTCGGCTGCCTGATCGAATGGATCAAGCTCCTCAGCGGCGCGAAGAAAATCGTCCTCAACGAGTCGCCCTACGTCGCTCTTCCTGAAGGCACGTAATTAAGCGCGCCAGCGTCCACGGAGTGCGGTGCTTCAGCACCGCTTTCGCAGGGTGAAGAATACCCTCCGGCATCACCCCACCGTCCAGCCTGTGAAAGCAGCGTCGAGCCCAAGCTTGCCGCACGCACTCCAAGATACTCCGCGCTCGCATGAGCGCTGATGCATCTGCCATGATTGCAGAGATCATTCGCATCGGCTGGTGTTCACTCCATTTAACTCTTACCCTCTTTAAGAATCTTCATCTTCAGCGCCGACATGAGCCTGTGTTGAATAGAGAGGGCTGACTTTGTCATCGGGATGTCTTCCGTGACAGACAAGCCTGACGGCAGATGCGTCACTACAAGCCGTCCTCCTTTTCCCGGACCAAGATAAAGGTGATCAATTCTGACGTCTGTAGCAGATAATTTTATTGTGCCATTCTGCACTTTTTTTGCCCCGTATCGCAACGACATCAGGCTGCGGCGATGATGCGTTGGATGTTAGACCGATCACCAGGGATGAAGCGCCCTGAGGCCGCCTCATCGAGCCGTGTTTGAATGTTTGGCGGCGTATCAGACTCTTCGCTCATCCAGCGCAAAAACGCCTGCCGGGCGACTTCGTCGGCGTCTTTGTACCCTTGAGCCACTTGGCGCTGAATGAAGTCCTCAATGGGACCAGTGAGCGTGAGTTACATGACACTACTGATTCGGGCATCCTGGATTTTGTCAAGAACGTGGTGCCTCCGCCAGACAGCGCAAAATCTGCAAACGTCGTCACTCTCGCCGCGTTCTTTCCGCCTCATGCGCTCCCACCTGCTTCTCCTCCTCTCGACTTCCTTCGCTCTTCACGCCGCCGACTGGCCTGAATTCCGAGGCCCCGCCGCCCAAGGCCACTCGGACGCCACCAACCTCCCCCTCACCTGGAGCCCCACCTCGCACATCGCCTGGAAAGCACCCGTCGCAGGCATTGGCTGGTCCTCCCCGGTGGTCATTGGAGATCGCATCTTCCTCACATCCGCGCTGCCCGTCGGCGGCGTGGAAGATCCCAAAGCCGACCGCTCCCTGCATGCCCTCGCTCTCGATGCCACCACCGGCAATCCCGTGTGGGACGTCGAGCTCTTCACCGCCACAGCGCCCAAAGCGCACCGCAAAAACAGCCACGCCAGCCCGACCGCGATCTACGAAGACGGCAAACTCTACGTCCACTTCGGCCACCTCGGCACCGCCTGTCTGGACGCACTCACCGGCAAGACCCTCTGGAGCACGCAAGAGTTCGCGTACTCACCCGTGCATGGCAACGGCAGCAGCCCCGTCCTCTTCGAAGACCTCCTCATCTTCAACGCCGATGCCGAAACAGAACCTAAAGTCATCGCCCTCGACAAAGCCACCGGCAAACAGCGCTGGATCTTCGCCCGCCAGTCAGGCGCGAAAAACAAATTCTCATTCTGCACCCCGATCCTCATTGATGTGAACGGCCAGAAGCAGCTCATCACCCCCGGCAGCGGCGTGGTGAACTCGCTCAATCCCAAAGACGGCACCGAGATCTGGCACTGCGACTACGATCAGGGGTACTCCATCGTCCCGCGCCCCATCTATGCCCACGGCATGATCTACCTTTCCACCGGTTACAACAAGCCCATCGTCCTCGCCGTCAAGGTGGACGGCAAAGGTGACGTCACCGCCACCCACCTCGCCTGGACCATCGAGAAAGCCGCACCGCACAATCCCAGCATGGCCGTCATCGGCGATGAACTCTACTTCGTCGCCGACAACGGCATCCTCACCTGCGCAGATGCCAAAACCGGCACCGTCCATTACTCCGAACGCTGCACCGGCCCCATCTCCGCCTCCCTCCTCGCTGCGGATGGCAAGCTCTACCTCCAAGACGAAAAAGGCCTCGGCGTTGTCGTCAAACCCGGCAAGACCTTCAGCATCCTCGCCAAGAACGACCTCGGAGAACGCAGCCTCGCCTCCTACGCCGTCATCGGCTCGGATCTCCTGATCCGCACGGAAGGCAATCTGTACCGGGTGAAAAAGTAGGCCTAGGAGCAGGGTTTCCCTGCGAGGACTGGAACCGTGGAGCATCACACAGCGTGTGATATTGATGGACTATGCGCTTTTGTATATAAACTATATACCTAGGCGTATAATAGTTTATTGACTGTTTGAATCTTATTCGATATAAGATCATTAATGAATATCTGGCGTCACTTTCGTTCTTTTCAACGACGCCGGGAAGTCACGAGCGACTGCTTCCTGCCCCTAATCCACAGGCCGCTAAGCGCCCCGCAGGCAGGCATAGCATTTGAAGCCTCTATCCTCACCCTTTTCTGCTACTCCTCATCTCCAACCGCCACCTCCCATGCCCCAGCTCCTTGACGTCGCCATCGGCACCATCTTCGTCTTCCTCCTATTCAGCCTCGTCGTTTCAGCGCTGAATGAGTACATCCTCACCATGTCCGATCAGCGGGCGAAATTCCTGCGCCTGGGGCTGGCGAAGATGTTTGGCGTGAACATTGTGAAAACTTGGAGAGGGAAATTCCTCTCGGGCGGCCTCGCGGGAGGTGACAATTTGAGCCTTGGAACGCAAGGGGACAAATTGCTGTCCCATGGTCTCATCAACGCCTTTTCCCGCGCGGATAAAGATGATCATGCCGGCACGCCTTCCTACATTCCTGCGGGTGCCTTCGTCACGGGCCTGCTCGACGTGATCGCCAAGCCCGGAGCCGGCGCACGAGGTGCCGCAGATCATGTGAAGTTGCTGAGTGACTTCATCACGGAGATCAAGAATGCCAGGCCAGCAGCAGACACATCATTCGACGCTGTCATCGCGAAGTTTAAGAAGGTCTATGGGACCCTGGGCACACCTCCCGATGCAGGCTCCGAGATCGGAAAGATCAACATCCGCGTCGCTGCTGCTGCGGACAAACGGCAGATCCAGGGCCAGTTGCTCAGTGCTGCAAGTGTTCCTGCCGCCCAGCAGATCATCGCTCAGTCTGCCACGCTGCAGGCGGAACTCACCCCCTTGGCAGCCGCAGCCAACGGGGATATCGCAGTCTTTAAAAACTCCATCAATCAGTGGTTCAAAGCCGAGACAGAGCTTGCCGCTCTGCAAGCTGAGGCGGCCGTTGGTATTGCTTCGTATCTGTTCACCGCCGCTCAACAAGCTTCAGGCACCATCTATGCAGGCATCGAAAACCTGCCGGACGGCAAACTCAAGGAAAGCCTCCAGTCCCTCTTCCAAACGGTCGAGGGCGACGTGGGAAAATTCAAGCTCGCCGTCGAAGGCTGGTTCAATGGGGTCATGGACCGCGTCTCCGGCTGGTACAAGCGCTTTGCGCAAAAATGGATGATCGCCATCGGCTTCATCCTCGCGGCGTTATTCAACGTGGACACTCTCGAGATCGTCCGTGTCCTTTCCAACAACCCCAACCTCGCCAAGGCGGTGGCGAACCAAGCGACGGTCAACTGGGAGCAAAACAAAGATAACGGACCTCCTTCTGCTGAAGAACTCGACACCAAACGAGAGCAGCAGCTTCAGGCGCTCGAACTGGCCACCACGGATCTCAAGGCGAAGGATCAAGCTTTGAAAGATGCGGACACAGCTTTGAAGGCTGCAGCCGGCGATGCGAAGAAAGCTGCAGCCGCCACGCTGGCTGACGCCCAGAAGGCCCAAATCGCCTCCCAGGAAGCGTTTAACAAGGCCTTCATCAACGCCGATGCACAAGCCAAGTTCAAAGCTGCGGTTACTAGGCTCAGTGAGACTGGCATTCCGATGGGGTGGACTCCCGAAGTTCTGAAAAAGCTGGGAGTCGAAAGGTCACAAGAAGGGGTTCTAACGGTCCCTATGAGGTTCCAAGCCCGTGTGCTTTTGGGAATGATCGCCGGCTGGCTTATCACGGCCATTGCAGCCTCGCTCGGGGCACCTTTCTGGTTCGATCTTCTGGGTCGATTCGTCAATGTCCGCGCCTCCGGCAAAGTTCCAGGGGAGAAAGAAACCACCTCATCACCCACGCGCCCGCAACCGGCCAGCATCGACATCACGCCAGGGACCCGCGCGCCTGCACACTGATTCAACCTCGCATTCGGTGCAGGCACTCCTCCTCACGCGAGAACCGGCAGCCGCACCGATGGCGAAATTTTACCCCCGCATCAACCATACAAACTGAAAGGAAATTGAACTATGCCTGCTTGGAAAGGAATCATTGGCCGTGGCTTTCGTGCTGCGGAATTCAAAGACTATGTATCGACATTGCGCTTTACGGACTGGCGTCCTCAATTCGCCGTGGTTCACAACACCTCCGCGCCCCGTCTCTCCCAGTGGCACTCACACCCCGGAGCGGTGCGGATGCGAAACCTGGAAAGCTATTATCGAGATCAGCAGCGCTGGTCGGCAGGACCTCACCTGTTCATCGCAGATGATCTCATCTGGGTCTTCACACCGCTGACGACCAGCGGAGTGCATTCCCCTTCGTGGAACGGCGTGTCTTGGGGCATCGAACTCGTGGGTGAGTACGATGAGGAGCCCTTCAATGCAGGAGTGCGGGAGAATGCCGTGGATGCCCTGGCTGCGTTGCTCAGTTGGCGCGGCTTGGACCCCGAAACCTTGCGTTTCCACAAGGAAGACCCAGGCACCACTCACACTCATTGTCCGGGCCGCAATGTGGACAAAGCCGACTTGATCGCACGAATCAAAGCGCGCATGGCAGGTGACAATCACGGCGAGCATGCACCCCATGACAATTATCTGGATATTGGCGAGCGTAGCACCGGAGCTGGTGCCAGCGAAGGGGCTTACATGCTCCGCAGCAGCCTTCTTTCTGCCGACCCCGTGATTCGCCAGATCGCTGCCGTCGATCTCGTCCTGCTACCACCTGCAACGAGCCGCCGCGTCGATGGCATCGCAACCATCCAACGGGCGCTCAACCGGCTTGCCGAAGCTGCGGGTATGGGAGCCAAAATCGATTTTGGCGCGGGTGACAAACATCTCGGCTTTTACGGACCGCAGACCATCAAAGCCATCAAAGCATTTCAGCGTCTTGCAGAGGTCGAAGAAGATGGTTCCATTGGCGATGACACCCTCCAAGCACTTGATGGACGCCTCGCCACACTGGAAGCCGGCGGTCAAAGCCCAACAACCGGGGCGGCCTCTGCGATAGTCCAGCCTCCTTCGAACAACGGCGGCGGCACTGGCAAGGTAAGTGGGTTGGACGTCATCGTCCAAATCGCTGCGCAGTCATCCATCGCTCGGTATGATTGGAATGATCGTGGAGTCGCTCCGCTGGGATATACAAAAGGCATGGCTCTGGTTTATGCCCGTCTCTATTGTCGCCTGACCAGCGCGCAACCTGACGAATTTGTGCTGGCGATGGCGCAAAAAAGCACCGGAAATGCAAATCGCGACGCTTTGGAATGGTACGCCGTAGAATACCAAGCCGCAGGGATGGATAATTCACAGTCCGGGGTGCCAACGCTCCGGCATCTATTCGTCATGATGATGGGGCTGGGAATGATGGAAAGCTCAGGCAAGTATTGCGAGGGCCTTTACAAGCCGGATGGGAACACAACGGCGGACACCGCAGAGGCAGGCCTCTTCCAAACAAGCTATAACGCTCGAAGCAGGAACAAGAAACAGATGGAGGCGCTTTTCGACAGCTATCAGAAAAACCCGACCTCGGTGTTCTTGAGTATTTTCAAGGAACGCAAACCTGGGCAGGTGGTGTCATGCAGTAGCGACGACGCAATCAACTACGGCCAGGGAGCTGGCCGCACCTATCAGAAGTTGACGAAGGAAATACCGGAATTCGCGGCCGAATTTACCGCTATCGCACTGCGCTCAATGGCTGGCGGCGGACCGGGAAAGGGCCACTGGGGACCGATCAACAAACGTCAGGTGGAAATTGTGGCTGCCTGTGATGAAATGTTTCAGGCGGTTGAGAAAGCCGTAGATGAACAAAAGCTGTGCTCAGCATTCGCCTGACACATAAAAACTCATTTAGAGACAGTCTGGCAGCTCGCGCACGGAGCGCAGCCTGCCAGACTGTTGTAGTTGCGGGCCGGTAAATTCTCGATTGAGAGCAGTGTTGGGTTTTCCCTGCCTCCTGAAGTCATCGCATGCGAAAACAGCCCGGCAAGACCCTCCAAATCCTCGCTCAAAACGACCTCGGAGAACGCAGCCTCGCCTCCTACGCCGTCATCGGCTCGGATCTCCTGATCCGCACGGAAGGCAATCTGTACCGGGTGAAAAAGTAGGCCTAGGAGCAGGGTTTCCCTGCGAGGACTGGAACCGTGGAGCATCACACAGCGTGTGATATTGATGGACTATGCGCTTTTGTATATAAACTATATACCTAGGCGTATAATAGTTTATTGACTGTTTGAATCTTATTCGATATAAGATCATTAATGAATATCTGGCGTCACTTTCGTTCTTTTCAACGACGCCGGGAAGTCACGAGCGACTGCTTCCTGCCCCTAATCCACAGGCCGCTAAGCGCCCCGCAGGCAGGCATAGCATTTGAAGCCTCTATCCTCACCCTTTTCTGCTACTCCTCATCTCCAACCGCCACCTCCCATGCCCCAGCTCCTTGACGTCGCCATCGGCACCATCTTCGTCTTCCTCCTATTCAGCCTCGTCGTTTCAGCGCTGAATGAGTACATCCTCACCATGTCCGATCAGCGGGCGAAATTCCTGCGCCTGGGGCTGGCGAAGATGTTTGGCGTGAACATTGTGAAAACTTGGAGAGGGAAATTCCTCTCGGGCGGCCTCGCGGGAGGTGACAATTTGAGCCTTGGAACGCAAGGGGACAAATTGCTGTCCCATGGTCTCATCAACGCCTTTTCCCGCGCGGATAAAGATGATCATGCCGGCACGCCTTCCTACATTCCTGCGGGTGCCTTCGTCACGGGCCTGCTCGACGTGATCGCCAAGCCCGGAGCCGGCGCACGAGGTGCCGCAGATCATGTGAAGTTGCTGAGTGACTTCATCACGGAGATCAAGAATGCCAGGCCAGCAGCAGACACATCATTCGACGCTGTCATCGCGAAGTTTAAGAAGGTCTATGGGACCCTGGGCACACCTCCCGATGCAGGCTCCGAGATCGGAAAGATCAACATCCGCGTCGCTGCTGCTGCGGACAAACGGCAGATCCAGGGCCAGTTGCTCAGTGCTGCAAGTGTTCCTGCCGCCCAGCAGATCATCGCTCAGTCTGCCACGCTGCAGGCGGAACTCACCCCCTTGGCAGCCGCAGCCAACGGGGATATCGCAGTCTTTAAAAACTCCATCAATCAGTGGTTCAAAGCCGAGACAGAGCTTGCCGCTCTGCAAGCTGAGGCGGCCGTTGGTATTGCTTCGTATCTGTTCACCGCCGCTCAACAAGCTTCAGGCACCATCTATGCAGGCATCGAAAACCTGCCGGACGGCAAACTCAAGGAAAGCCTCCAGTCCCTCTTCCAAACGGTCGAGGGCGACGTGGGAAAATTCAAGCTCGCCGTCGAAGGCTGGTTCAATGGGGTCATGGACCGCGTCTCCGGCTGGTACAAGCGCTTTGCGCAAAAATGGATGATCGCCATCGGCTTCATCCTCGCGGCGTTATTCAACGTGGACACTCTCGAGATCGTCCGTGTCCTTTCCAACAACCCCAACCTCGCCAAGGCGGTGGCGAACCAAGCGACGGTCAACTGGGAGCAAAACAAAGATAACGGACCTCCTTCTGCTGAAGAACTCGACACCAAACGAGAGCAGCAGCTTCAGGCGCTCGAACTGGCCACCACGGATCTCAAGGCGAAGGATCAAGCTTTGAAAGATGCGGACACAGCTTTGAAGGCTGCAGCCGGCGATGCGAAGAAAGCTGCAGCCGCCACGCTGGCTGACGCCCAGAAGGCCCAAATCGCCTCCCAGGAAGCGTTTAACAAGGCCTTCATCAACGCCGATGCACAAGCCAAGTTCAAAGCTGCGGTTACTAGGCTCAGTGAGACTGGCATTCCGATGGGGTGGACTCCCGAAGTTCTGAAAAAGCTGGGAGTCGAAAGGTCACAAGAAGGGGTTCTAACGGTCCCTATGAGGTTCCAAGCCCGTGTGCTTTTGGGAATGATCGCCGGCTGGCTTATCACGGCCATTGCAGCCTCGCTCGGGGCACCTTTCTGGTTCGATCTTCTGGGTCGATTCGTCAATGTCCGCGCCTCCGGCAAAGTTCCAGGGGAGAAAGAAACCACCTCATCACCCACGCGCCCGCAACCGGCCAGCATCGACATCACGCCAGGGACCCGCGCGCCTGCACACTGATTCAACCTCGCATTCGGTGCAGGCACTCCTCCTCACGCGAGAACCGGCAGCCGCACCGATGGCGAAATTTTACCCCCGCATCAACCATACAAACTGAAAGGAAATTGAACTATGCCTGCTTGGAAAGGAATCATTGGCCGTGGCTTTCGTGCTGCGGAATTCAAAGACTATGTATCGACATTGCGCTTTACGGACTGGCGTCCTCAATTCGCCGTGGTTCACAACACCTCCGCGCCCCGTCTCTCCCAGTGGCACTCACACCCCGGAGCGGTGCGGATGCGAAACCTGGAAAGCTATTATCGAGATCAGCAGCGCTGGTCGGCAGGACCTCACCTGTTCATCGCAGATGATCTCATCTGGGTCTTCACACCGCTGACGACCAGCGGAGTGCATTCCCCTTCGTGGAACGGCGTGTCTTGGGGCATCGAACTCGTGGGTGAGTACGATGAGGAGCCCTTCAATGCAGGAGTGCGGGAGAATGCCGTGGATGCCCTGGCTGCGTTGCTCAGTTGGCGCGGCTTGGACCCCGAAACCTTGCGTTTCCACAAGGAAGACCCAGGCACCACTCACACTCATTGTCCGGGCCGCAATGTGGACAAAGCCGACTTGATCGCACGAATCAAAGCGCGCATGGCAGGTGACAATCACGGCGAGCATGCACCCCATGACAATTATCTGGATATTGGCGAGCGTAGCACCGGAGCTGGTGCCAGCGAAGGGGCTTACATGCTCCGCAGCAGCCTTCTTTCTGCCGACCCCGTGATTCGCCAGATCGCTGCCGTCGATCTCGTCCTGCTACCACCTGCAACGAGCCGCCGCGTCGATGGCATCGCAACCATCCAACGGGCGCTCAACCGGCTTGCCGAAGCTGCGGGTATGGGAGCCAAAATCGATTTTGGCGCGGGTGACAAACATCTCGGCTTTTACGGACCGCAGACCATCAAAGCCATCAAAGCATTTCAGCGTCTTGCAGAGGTCGAAGAAGATGGTTCCATTGGCGATGACACCCTCCAAGCACTTGATGGACGCCTCGCCACACTGGAAGCCGGCGGTCAAAGCCCAACAACCGGGGCGGCCTCTGCGATAGTCCAGCCTCCTTCGAACAACGGCGGCGGCACTGGCAAGGTAAGTGGGTTGGACGTCATCGTCCAAATCGCTGCGCAGTCATCCATCGCTCGGTATGATTGGAATGATCGTGGAGTCGCTCCGCTGGGATATACAAAAGGCATGGCTCTGGTTTATGCCCGTCTCTATTGTCGCCTGACCAGCGCGCAACCTGACGAATTTGTGCTGGCGATGGCGCAAAAAAGCACCGGAAATGCAAATCGCGACGCTTTGGAATGGTACGCCGTAGAATACCAAGCCGCAGGGATGGATAATTCACAGTCCGGGGTGCCAACGCTCCGGCATCTATTCGTCATGATGATGGGGCTGGGAATGATGGAAAGCTCAGGCAAGTATTGCGAGGGCCTTTACAAGCCGGATGGGAACACAACGGCGGACACCGCAGAGGCAGGCCTCTTCCAAACAAGCTATAACGCTCGAAGCAGGAACAAGAAACAGATGGAGGCGCTTTTCGACAGCTATCAGAAAAACCCGACCTCGGTGTTCTTGAGTATTTTCAAGGAACGCAAACCTGGGCAGGTGGTGTCATGCAGTAGCGACGACGCAATCAACTACGGCCAGGGAGCTGGCCGCACCTATCAGAAGTTGACGAAGGAAATACCGGAATTCGCGGCCGAATTTACCGCTATCGCACTGCGCTCAATGGCTGGCGGCGGACCGGGAAAGGGCCACTGGGGACCGATCAACAAACGTCAGGTGGAAATTGTGGCTGCCTGTGATGAAATGTTTCAGGCGGTTGAGAAAGCCGTAGATGAACAAAAGCTGTGCTCAGCATTCGCCTGACACATAAAAACTCATTTAGAGACAGTCTGGCAGCTCGCGCACGGAGCGCAGCCTGCCAGACTGTTGGAGTTGCGGGCCGGTAAATCCTCGATTGAGAGCAGTGTTGGGTTATCTCCTGAATTAATCGCATGCGAAAGTGCGATGTGGGATGGGTGTGGCGACAGCCCGGCAAGACCTTCCAAATCCTCGCCCAAAACCACCTTGCATCGTACGCCGTCATCGGCTCGGATCTGCTGATCCGCACGGAAGGAAATTGGTATATTGATCAAGAAGTAGCCCCGGCAACTATGGAGCATGGTTCTATTCGACTTCATTGCCACCCTGCTTGAAGCAGTCTTGAGCATCTGCATGAAGATCGGAGAATTCTTCGATGCCATCCTTCACGCCGATAAATCGCTGAAGGAAAACTCCCTGATTGGCGAATCCGAATTCGACCGCGAGACACGGCGTTCTTGGCGGCGCTGGGGAGCAGGCATCCTGATCTTGCTCATTCTTGCCGCCATCACTGCCCTGCTCGCGTGGTTGTGGTGGTGAGGCGGCTTTAGCCCTCACGAATCGGCGCGGTGGGGTGAAACATGCACCGATATTGAAATTTTCAGCCGACGCGAGCCACCCAATCGCCAAGTTTGGTCAAAAAGTCAGATGTTTTCAAACACGCCGATTGGAAAAATAGGCGAACTAACCTCAAAAAGTCTATTTTTTGATTGCGATTTTTCCATTTACCCCCACCTTCACCCTTCAAAACCCAATTTTCACCCCAACCCATCATGAGTCAGCAAAAAATGGACGGCGCACAAGCCCTCATCAAAACCCTCGCAGATCTCGGCATCGAGTATGTCTTCGGGTACTCCGGCGGAGCCGCCATCCCGATCTTTGACGCACTGCAGACCGTGAAGACGGACATGAAGTTCATTCTCGTCCGTCACGAGCAGGGTGCCGTTCACATGGCCGATGGTTACGCCCGCGCAACCGGCAAGCCAGCCGTCGTTCTCGTCACCTCCGGCCCTGGCGCTGGCAACACCATCACCGGCCTCATGACCGCGCAGATGGACAGCGTCCCCATGATTGTCCTCTGCGGCCAAACCGTCAGCTGGATGCTCGGCAAAGACGCCTTCCAGGAAGCCGACATCTTCAACATCACGGCCCCCGTCGTGAAGCACAACTACCTGATCAAGAGCTCCAATTCCCTGCCCCGCATCGCCAAGGAGGCCTACCACATCGCCACCACGGGTCGCCCGGGTCCGGTTCTGATCGACATCCCCAAGGACTTCAGCCAAGGCCCCTTCACCGGCACGTTTGACGAGCCGATGGATCTCCCCGGCTACCATCCCGAAGAAAACTTCAAGATTGATCAGGTCGGTATTAAAGAAGCCGCCCGCCTGCTCGCAGGTGCCCAGCGCCCCGTCATCCTCGCCGGTCAGGGTGCCATGATCGCCCGTGCCGACAAAGAATTGCTCATGCTGGCCGAAACCCTCGGCTGCCCGGTCACCACGACCCTGCTCGGCAAAGGCGTCTTCCCTGAAACCCACCCCCTCTCCCTCGGCATGCTCGGCATGCACGGCACCGCATATGCCAACAAGGCCATCTGCGAGGCCGACCTCATCTTCAATGTCGGCTCCCGCTTTGACGACCGCATCATTGGCAAGCCCACCATGTTCGGCCGCAACGCCAAGCTCATCCACATCGACATCGATGCCGCTGAGTTCCACAAGATGATCAAGGTGGACGTCACCATCAAAGGCGATGCCAAGGCCGCGCTCAGCGACCTCCTTCCCCTGGTCGAAAAACTGCCCACCGAAGACTGGCTCGCCACGCTGGACGGCTACAAGAAGAAGTTCCCCCTCTCTTATAAGAAGCAGGGCGGCCTCCGCATGCAGCAGGTCATTGATGAATTGTACAATCTCACCCAGGGCAAGGCCATCATCTCCACCGATGTCGGCCAGCACCAGATGTGGGCCGCGCAGTTCTACAAGAACGACAGCAGCTACCATTGGCTCAGCTCCGGCGGCGCAGGCACCATGGGCTTCGGCTTCCCTGCGGCCATCGGCGCGCAGCTCGCCTGCCCGGACAAGCTCGTCGTCTCCATCTCCGGCGACGGCGGCTTCCAGATGACCCTGTTTGAACTGGCCACCGCTGCCATCCACAAGCTCCCCATCAAGATCATCATCCTCAACAACAGCTATCTCGGCATGGTCCGGCAGTGGCAGGAGTTGTTCTTCGAAAACCGCGAAAGCGGCGTCGATCTCATCGGCAACCCCGACTTCGTGAAGCTCGGTGAAGCCTACGGCATCAAGGGCTTCCACATCCGCCGCCCGGCTGACGTGGAGCGCATCCTCCAGCAGGCCCTCGACTACAACGACGGCCCCTGCATCATCGAAGCCGAGTGCATCAAAACGGAAAACGTTTTCCCAATGATCCCCGCCGGTGCCGCTCTCGAAGACATGATCACCGAAGCGCCGAAAACGAAAATGGAAAAACCCACCGGTTCAACCTAATCACGTAATCGCACTCGTCAGAGTGCGGCGCTGGCCCGATGAAATCCAACCGAATCATCCAGGGCGACGCACTCGCGGAACTCAAAAAACTCCCCGCGTCCGTCGCCCAGGCCATCATCGCCGATCCGCCTTACTTCAATGTTCTCGAAGATGAAGCCTGGGACACGCAATGGAAGACAGCCGCCGACTACCTCGCCTGGTGCGATGAGTGGGTCGCTGAAGCCATGCGCGTCCTGCGCGATGACGGCCTCGCTTTCATCTTCGGCCAGCTAGGCAAACGCGAGCACACCTTCCTCCACCTCATGTCACGACTCAGTCAGCAGCACCAGTTTCACGATCTCATCATCTGGGATCGCGCGGTGGGCTATGACGAGCGCCGCGACAGCTTCACCCCGCAGTACGAAATGGTCCTCGTCCTGAGGAAAGGCGACGACGTGAAGTTCAACAAAGACGCCGTCCGCATCCCCTACGATGCCGCCACCATCGAGACCTACCTCAAGGACAAGCGCTACAAAGACATGGACGCCCGCCGCGCCCATCTCGGAAAAGGCAAGTTCGCCACCAACATTCTCCGAGTGCCCAGTCTGAAAGGCATCTCCAAAGAAAAGTGCGGCCACCCCTCGCAGAAGCCGCTTAACCTCATCGAAAAACTCATCGCCTGCTCCACCGACACCGGAGACCTCGTCATCGATCCCTTCCTCGGCTCCGGCACCACCGCAGCAGCAGCCAAGAAGCTCAAACGCAAATGGCTCGGCATCGAAAAAGACTCCAACTACGTCAAGATCGCCAAGCGCCGCCTTTCTGCCAAAGCACCAGTCACCAAACGTAAATCATCCATCCCATGAGCGAACGCATCCCTGCCACCACCGACAAAAAACCAGCGCCCCAGGCTGACATCGTCAACATCCACACGCTCAGCGTCATGGTGAACAACCAGCCCGGCGTCCTCGGCCGCATCTGCGCCGTGTTCAGCCGCCGTGGTTTCAACATCGAGTCCCTCGTCGTCTCCCAGACGCGCGATCCCCGCTTCAGCCGCATGACCATCGGCATCAGCGGTCATCCCGAAGGCCTGCACCAGATCATCATGCAGGTGAACAAACTCATCGACGTCATCCACGGTGTCGAGCACACCGACCGCGACGCCGTCGCCAAGGAAATGGTGCTCATCAAAGTCGCCGCCACAGCCGCCGAGCGCACCGAGATCCTCCAGATCATCGAGCACTACAACGGCAAGACCGTCGATCTCCAGGAAGACAGCCTCATCGCCCTCATCAGCGGCAACTCCGACAAACTCGACGCCGCCGTGCGCCTCCTCACCAAGTTCGAAATCGTCGAAACCGTCCGCACCGGCAAAGTCGTCATGGCCCGCGGCCTGACTGAGACGTAATCAGAAATGATGAAGGCGAAATGACGAATTAATGACCGAAGCCCGAATGCCACCAGCGTTCGGGCTTCAACATTTAACGACTCAATACCCGGTCCGGAAAAATCCTGTTCATCTTGTGAATCCCGTAAATCCTGTCAAAAAGGATGCCGGATTTTTCTTCGCCCAACCACTGTCCCTGACGAAATCCAAATAACGAATCGCGCCCCTCCCGCGTATTCTTTTCTCACCTCTCGCATCTTCTCCCATTCGAGCTTCGTCATTCCTTCAATGCGCATCCTCCACCTCACCCCCGGCACCGGCAATTTCCACTGCGGAAGCTGCCTGCGTGACCATGCGCTGATCAAAGCACTCCGCGTGCGCGGGCATGACGCCATGATGGCCCCCCTTTACCTGCCCTTGGTCACGGATCGCGAATTCGGCTCGCAAGAGCTGCCGGTGCAGATCGGCGGCATCTCCTTGTTCATCCAGCAAAAGCTCCCTTGGTTTCACAAAGTACCCCGCTTCGTTCACAAGTGGATCAATAAGCCTGATTTCCTCCGCCTAGCATCAAAGCGCATGGGCATGACCAGCGCCAAGGTGCTCGGAGACATGGCTCTGGGCGCGCTTCTCGGGACCGAAGGCCGCCAGTGGGGCGAGTGGCAGCGCCTCATCCAGTGGATTCGCACCCAGGGGAAATTTGACGTCATCTCCTTTTCCAACAGCCTCCTCACCGGCCTCGCCCCCACCCTTGAAAAAGAACTGGGAGTACCCATCATCTGTTCACTGCAAGGGGAGGACAGCTTCCTCGATACCCTGCCGGAGCCCTACCGCACACAGTGTTGGGAGGCCATGCAGCGCAATGCCCGCAGCATTCGTTTTTTCATCGCCCCCAGCCAGTACTACGCCAACCACATGCGCCAGCGCCTCGATGCGACCTCCGCGCAGATGAAAGTACTGCCCAACGGCATCGACACCACAGCCTTCACCACCTCCTCCCCAGACCCGAACTGGCCCATCATCGGCTATTTCGCCCGCATGATCCATGGCAAGGGCCTCACCACGCTCGTGGATGCGTTCATTGACCTCGCCAAACGCGGCACCGTGCCGCGCGTCAAACTGCGCATCGGTGGTGCCAAAACCCCCATCGATGAAAAATACGTGGCCAGTCTCCAGAGCAAGCTCAAGGCGGCCGGACTGGCAAACCGCGTCGAGTGGCTCCCCAACGTCAGCTTCAAAGACAAGGTCCATTTCTTCCACGACCTCACTGTCTTCAGCGTCCCCGCCACCTACGGTGAAGCCTTCGGCCTCTACGTCATCGAGGCTGTCTCCAGCGGCGTCCCCGTCGTGCAGCCCGACCACGGCGCCTTCCCCGAACTCATCGTCGCCACCGAAGGCGGCGTGCTCTGCAAGCCCGACGACACCACAGCGCTGGCCGACGCCCTCGAAACCCTGCTCAACGACGACGAACAGCGCGAAAAGTTCTCCAAAAACGGCATCGCCAAAGTTCGCCAGGAATTCAGCGCCACCCGCATGGCCGAGCGCTTCGAAGCCGTTCTCCAGGAAGCCGTCGCCACAAAATGAGCGCTGCATTGACCCTGCCCTTCTCCGCTCCAATGTTTGCCCGCCCATGACTTCCATCACCTTTGGCGAGGCCGTCCGGCGCTCGATACAAAAAGACCCCCGCTACCACCCGGCCGCCTACGAACTGGTTCGCGATGCCCTGCACGTCGCCGCCAAAAAATTCCGCGATGAGGCCGCCGAAGACCAGCACGTCAGCGGTCAGGAACTCCTCGCAGGTTTCCGCGATTACGTACTCCAAGAATACGGGCCCATGTCCAACATCATCCTCGACCAGTGGGGCCTCCAGCGTGGCGAAGATATAGGCAACATCGTCTATAATCTGATCGACTGCGGCTACTTCGGCAGAAACGATGGCGACAGCCTCGAAGACTTCGCCTGCGGTTACGACTTCGCACTCGCCTTCAGCACCCCTTTCCTCCCAGCCTCTCTGCGTGATGAACGCGAGAAAAAATCCTCATGAAAAAAGTTTTGTCACGTTCCTTGTCCCCCAAATCAAACGCCCGCACCGCTCCCTCTCTGGATGCCAGCGTCACCACACTCCCCAACGGCCTGGAGGTCATCGTGCGTGAAGACCATGCCCACCCGCTCGTCAGCGTGCAGGTGTGGATCAAGGCCGGCAGCATGCATGAGGAGCAGCACACCGGCGCAGGCATCGCGCATTGTGTGGAGCACATGCTCTTCAAAGGCACCGACAAGCGCGACCCCGCGCAGATCTCCCAGGGCATTCAGGCGCTGGGCGGCTACGTCAACGCCTACACCTCATTCAACCGCACCGTGTACTGGATCGACGGCCTCGCCGAACATGCCGGCGGCTACCTCGACATCCTCGCGGACATGATCCGTTATTCGAAATTCGACGCCGATGAACTCACTCGCGAAAAAGAAGTCATCCGTCGTGAGATGGCCATGGATAACGACGACCCCGGCAGCGCCATCCAGCATCTGATGCAGGCCACCGCCTTCCGCCAGCATCCGCTGCGTCATCCCATCATCGGTCATCGTGAAGTCTTCGATCAGATCACCCGTGCGGACGTCCACGGCTTCGTGCAGCGCCACTACGTGCCCAACAATGCCTTCATCGTGATAGCCGGTGATGTCGAGACCGCCGACGTATTGGAAACC